>NZ_JBCLQK010000002.1:0-330432 GCF_041223505.1 Adlercreutzia muris | reverse complement strand
TACTCGCGGTACCGCCTTTTGCTGATCGCCGGTACCAAGCCAGGTGATCGATGGTACCGCGAGAGGTTACTACTCAGTCGAATTTGGCGATTTGCTAATGAGAACAACGAGAGCCAGACGACCGTAACCGAAATCAATAGCCGTGACCACTATAGACATCAAGAGCGGCCTGGGGCGCATCAGCAGCGTTTACCTTAGCAAAAGAGAGACTCGGTTCAGGCCATTTAACCGTCCTGGCTCTTCAAAAGCTCCAATTCATGAGAGATCTGCTCTTCAGTCACTCCCATGCGATACGCATACGCTTCAGTTATGCGCACCAACTCGTCATCTAACTTTTTGAATCGATTCGCTATCGCAGTTAGTTCCTCAATGAGCAACTCCTGTTTGCGCGCATCCAATAAATCAGCAGCATGTTGCCAAAAATAGTTGCGCGCAAGGTAGTTTCGCGCAGTTTTTGCTTCATAAATCCGGTCGGCCACGTCCTTTCCGAACGGAACAACTGCACTGAGCTTCTTCCAAATTGCACCAAAAGTTTCGGAGAGAGCTGCATCGAAGAGCGAGTTGCGCACTTGGGGGCATTTAGCAAAGAACTCCGGATCCGCAAGAGCAAGCATAATAGCTAACTGTTTTTCTAAGCATTGAGCGTTATGCATGGCATATCCATATCGTGCAAATAGTTCTCGATTTCTTCGAGCATCCAGCGAGAAGTACTCGCTATCCCACTCAGCCTCAACCATAGGCACAGCCCCTTTCTTTCGTGATCATAAGGGGAGACAGAAGTGTTTGCATAATTGAGAGGACGAGAAGCCCCCCTCAGGTCATCTCTCTCCATGTTCCATTCTATATCTAAACATGATGGCGGCACTTCAACGCGATGCGATTTGCCACCTACCGATAGAGACACCTAAGCATTTAGCTTATCCCTAGATGACTACGCAGCAGCCGTCACGCACAAAGCTCCCTTATCGCCACAATGAGAAAGCCGACTCGTCCATCAAGCGCATTCGCGGCATATCCCGCGATTCCAGACGCCGTCCACATCGCCGACGGCGAACTCGTCGGCTGGGTCTACCTTGCCGCATTTCTCACAGCGGTACCATCGTTTGCCGCCCAAGCCCTTTGCAGGTTTCCGCGCGTCATCCACAATGGGTGCCATTATCTCACGAGCACGGTCCATGTCGCTGAGGGCCTTCTGGCGACGCGCTTCATCTCTTATCGACCTCCCCTGCACGGGATGCGCTTCTTCCCAAGCCTCGCGCGCTGCCTCCCTCTCTGCTGCTGCCTTTGTCGCCTGAGCCAGCTGCGCCCGTTCTTTTTCGGCCCTCTTGGCGGCCGCCAGGCGCACCTTCTCTCGCCTCGCCTGATCGATGACGGCTTTTCGTTCCTTCTCTGCATCTGCTTTTCGTCTTTCTTCTTTCTTGCGCTGCGCATAGAGCGCCCACGCCCGATCGCCAAGCTCCTTCGCCTTGGCATTCCACGCCCATTCCAGATGCCGCTGGCGCCTCCCAGACAACAGCTCCTCCATGACCTCTTTGCCTTGGATCCTGACCGCAAGCTCTTCGCGGTCGTAGTGTTTTCCTTCCAAGGTCTTCATCGAACGCATCAAGCTGCGAAGGCCAATCCTGACGATTCCCCGGCACTCTTTTCTAAGACTCGCGATTTGCTCGCCGTCGAGAACGTGCACCAGCTCGGGAACGAACACGTATCGGGCATTGCCGCGGGATGTTCGGATCTCTAAGGCAATGGCTGGGGCTTTTCTGCCTTCCACCTCAATTTTCTCCGCACAGCACACCGGTAGTTCCATACCCTCGGAAACCTTTTCAGGAAGATGCGTTCCTGGCGCCTCGTAGGCCAGCTCCGGAAACCAGACGCGCCCACGTTCTCTTATGACCTCCAGGGCCAATTCGGCCAGCAGGTATTCAGCCGACCATGCGCACGTGCCGCCGATATGGGCGAAATGGTGGATCTTCTTCTTGCCGTTGTTGCGAGCGATGAGTGGCTGGCCGCACCCCGGATCAGGGCACACGCACCCGCACGCCTTCCCGTTCGGAGCATCGTCCACATGGACGAGCTCGCCAGTCGTCACACTTCTACCGTAGAGAATCGGCAGGCTCTCACCCCAGACATCGCTCATCTTATCCCTCCCCCTTCCCAATCGGCGCCATGTCGAGGCGCAGGGTTTGCTCTATCACCTTCATGAGGACGTCGTCTTCTATTCGTGGGTTCATCTTCACAAGGCCCACCAGGCCGAATATCACGACGCAGAACATCTCGTGCACCAGCTCGATCTCGACCCGATGGTAGGCCGCGTACTCCTTCGCGATGTGGTTCGCCAGGCAATCCGCCGTCTCGCGCGTGGCGCGCACGTCGAAGGCGTCCCGCACGCCCAGCTCCTCCAGCACGCCTATCATCGGGCGCGGGCGCCCCGCCCCGTCGTAGAGCGAGTACCGAAACGTCCGGATGCACTTTTTCAGCGACCCCGGCGTGTCGCCGAAGATTCTCGCCTCGTTCCACACGATCACGCTTTCGACCAAGTCTTCCACGTAGTCGTCGAGAACGGCCTCGATCAGCCCGTTGCGGTTCGCGAAGTGGTAGTAGATAAGCTCGCGGGTGACGTTCGCCTCCTTCGCGATGGCCGCGATGGAGGTCGCCCGCACCCCTCTCAGCTCGAAGAGCTTGCGCGCCGTGGCCACAATCGCGCCCGGCGTATCGGTCAGGCGCCGCGATTCCTTCAGGTCGCGGCGCCTCTCCCGAACGCAGCCGGCCGCCTGCAGCGGCGTCATTTTCCCGTAGTCGCGCATCGTCGTCATCCCCTGGAACGCCCCGTCTCTCCTCCGCGAAATGTCCTGCACAAATCATAGCCTTTTGTGAAATATTGCGATACCGGCATTTGCTAGACTTCAAGCGAATCAGCCCGTACGCGGGCACATCGCAAGCCGCATTCCCGCTTCTGAAACGCGCGGGCACATGTCGACGAAAGGAGACCTCATGGGCATCCTCTATCAGGCAGCCGATCCGATTTACTGGGTCATTTGGCTCTTCGTTCTCTTCGCCCTGATGGCCTTCAACGAGCTGGGGCGCGTCAAACTGTGGTGCGGGCTCGTCCTGTTCGCGGTCGTGCCGATTGCGCTCACCCTGTTCGTATGGCCCGAAACCGCCGCGCCCGGCAACGAGTACGGCACGGGAACTTGGTTCAACTGGGTGAAGACCTACTCCGCGCTGGCGGGGTGCCTCGGGTTCATCGCCCTGCGCTTCGTGAAATGGCGCGGCAAGGACGGCAAGACCCACTACCTGTACGAGAAGCGCTGGGCGCTGTGCTTCCCGCCGCTCATCCTGGCGATCAACATCGCCGAGGCAGTCATCCGCGACTTCCAGGTGTTCGGCTTCGCGCTGTGGGAGGGCGGCGTCGTCGAGAACCTGTGGACGATATCGGGCCCGTGGAACATCATGAACGGCATCGCCGGCATCCTGAACATCATCACGATCTGCGGCTGGTTCGGCATCTTCATTTCGAAGGACCCGTCGAAGGACATGATTTGGCCGGACATGATCTGGGCCTGGATCATCGCCTACGACCTTTGGAACTTCGCCTACACCTACAACTGCATCTCGGACCACTCCGCCTATTGCGGCCTGGCGTTGCTTCTGGCCTGCACCATCCCGACGTTCTTCATCAAGCGCGGCGCATGGCTGCAGCACCGGGCGCAGACGCTGGCGCTCTGGATCATGTTCGTGATGACGGTGCCCCAGTTCGCCGACGTGCTCGCCCCCATCCCGACCACGCACAACCCCACGGCGTTCTTCGTGGTAAGCCTGATCGCGCTGGCGTCGAACGTGGCGCTGGCGGCCTACCAGCTCTACCGCATTCGCAAGCTGAAACTGAACCCGCTGAAGGACCAGATCTACGCCGGCACGAAGACCTACCAGCGCATCGTGGAGGAGAACGAGTAGCTGCAGGCGCGGATGTTAAGACCGCCAAAGCCGTCGCGTTTCCCGAGGGCACGACCCACGTCATCTCGCATGGCACCAGGTCGTGCCCTTTGCAATTCTCTCTTGAAGATGTTTTCCGGGCACCACGTAGATCGCCCCTGGAAAACGGCTATCGGTCGGCAAAAAGGCAGGGCGATTTACCGTCGTCGCAAGCTTCGCCGACAGTCTAGCGACACTTTATCGCGATAATTGGTCGTTAGAAAGTGAACAGCTGCGCTAGCGACACATTCTTGTCGTTAGCGCAGCTGGCTCGCACGTGTATTTCAGGAGGACGACGCATGCAGACGATTTACTTTGCCGGTGGGTGTCTTTGGGGCGTGCAGGCGTTCGTCAAAACGCTACCCGGAGTCATCACTACCGAAGCGGGGCGAGCGAACGGGGCCAGCGATAGCCTCGAGGGGCCCTACGACGGGTACGCCGAGTGCGTCAAGACGACGTTCGACGAGGACCGCGTGACCGTGGCCGAGCTGATGGGCTACTTCTTCGAGATCATCGACCCCTACAGTGTGAACCGGCAGGGCGCCGACGTCGGCGAGAAGTACCGCACCGGCGTCTACAGCGAGGACCCCGCCCACCTGCGCGAGGCGGTGGCCTACATCCGGGCGAGGCCCGACCGCGACCGGATCCGCGTCGAGGTGCAGCCGCTTACCCGCTATATCCCGAGTGCCGAGGAGCACCAGGATCACCTGGACAAGTTCCCCAACGACTACTGCCACATCCCCAGGGAACTTATGACGAAGTACCTTCCGAAGATGGAATAGTTTTCTCCACTTGCGCCAAACGCTGCTATAGCTCGGCGAACCTCTCCATACGCTCAGTCTCCGCCTCCGACAGGCGGCGCAGCATGGCGGCCAGGCCGTCGTAATCGCTGCGTGCCAGCAAGTCCATGTAGGCGGCACGCTCTTCCACGGGAATCACTGCCGGGGCGAGGCCAGCGCGCATGAGACCGCGATTCACGAGGATGCGACCTGTCCGGCCATTACCGTCCTCGAAGGGATGAATCCTCTCGAAGCGGATATGGAAACGGGCCTCGCGCAGGAAGGGATCTCCTTCCTCGTCGTGGTTGTACTCGTACACGAGCTGCATCATGAGCTGGTTCACCTGGTTGGCGGCCGATGGCAAGTGCTCCGCCCCGCGGATGATCACCTGGCCGTGACGATAGTCGTCGATGCCGCTTATGTTGCGATTGATATCCCGCGCTATGGCCTTGATAAGCCGCTCCGAAAGAGGGTTGTCCATGTTTTTCGAGGCTGTGGCCAGGGCGTACTTATGGTTGATCGCCTCGTACAGCTCGCGAGCCGTAGCTGTCACCTTCAGAGTATTGTCGTTCCAGAGGATGGCATAGGTCTCGGCGAAGGACAGCGTGCTGCCCTCGATGGCGTTCGAGTGGTATGTGCCGCGCGTCACGTAGTCTTCGAAATAGGCCTGGTGATCGCGCATGAATTGCAGGGCATCCACGGGGCGCTCCTCATAATGAAGCGGGCGCCCTCGTTATAGAGAGCGCCCATTAATGCGATCAAGCATCGAGTAAAAGAGGGAGACCTCTACTCCCACTCGATCGTTGCGGGCGGTTTGCTGGTGATATCATACACCACTCGGTTCACGCCGGGGACCTCCGCTACGATGCGGCCGGAGATGCGGGCTAGGACGTCGTAGGGCAAACGCGCCCAGTCGGCGGTCATGGCATCCGAGCTTTCCACAGCGCGCAGGATCACCGGACGGGCGTAGGTGCGCTCGTCGCCCATGACGCCAACGGACTTGATGTCGGGCAGTACGGCGAAGTACTGCCAGACGCTGTGCTCGCTGTTGCGCTCGCCCGTCTCGGCGAACAGGCGCTCGTTGTAGGCGTCCAGCTCCTCGCGGACGATGGCGTCGGCGTTCTTCAGGATGTTCAGCTTCTCGGCGTCCACGTCGCCGATGATGCGGATGGCCAAACCCGGCCCCGGGAAGGGCTGGCGGTGCACGATGTAGTCGGGCAGCCCGAGCGCGGTGCCCAGCGCGCGCACCTCGTCCTTGAAGAAGTGATCCAAAGGCTCAATCAAATCGAAATGCACGCCCTCGGGGAACGGAATCAAATTGTGATGCGACTTGATGGTGCTCGCCTTCCCGCCGGTCTTGCGCGCGCCGCTCTCGATGATGTCGGGGTAGATGGTGCCCTGGGCCAGATACTTCACCGGACGGCCGTCCTGGGCCAAGTCCTCCGCCACGGCGAAGAACTCCTTCCAGAACTGCGTGCCGATGATGCGGCGCTTCTCCTCCGGGTCGGTCACGCCGGCCAGAAGCTCAAGATAGCGCTCCTCGGCGTGCACGTGGATGAAGTCCACGTCGAACTGCTTCGTGAACACCTCTTCCACTTCCTCGGGCTCGCCCTTGCGCAGAAAGCCGTGGTTCACGAACACGCAGGTCAGCTGCTTGCCGATGGCGCGGGCGCACAACGCCGCCACCACCGATGAGTCCACGCCGCCCGAAAGGCCCAGAATGACGCGGTCGTCCCCCACTTCGGCGCGGATGGCCTCGATGGAGTCGTCGATGATGGAGTCCATAGTCCAATCGGGCTCAAGCTCGCATACGCCGAACAAGAAGTTGCGCAGCATGGTCTGACCGAACTCGGTATGGCGCACCTCGGGATGGAACTGCGTGGCGAACAGCTTGCGCTCGGAGTACTCCATGGACGCCACCGGGCACACCTCGGTGCGCGACGTGATGGCAAAGCCCTCGGGCACGCGGCTCACGGCATCGCGATGGCTCATCCACACGGTCTGCTCGCCGGGAGTGCCGTCGAACAGCGCCGACTCGCCGGCGCGCGTGATGACCGCCGGGCCGTACTCGCCCTTCTCGGTATGCGCCACTTCCCCGCCGAGCGCCACGGCCATGGCCTGCTGGCCGTAGCAGAAGCCGAGCACCGGAATGCCCAGGCTGAGGATCTCCGGGTCGATGGAGGGGGCGTCTTCCGCGTACACGCTGGCCGGACCGCCCGACAGGATGATAGCCGCCGGCGCCATGGCGCGCACCTCGTCGGCCGTGATGTCGCACGGCACGATCTCGGAATACACGTGCAGATCGCGCACGCGGCGGGCGATGAGCTGCCCGTACTGGGCGCCGAAATCGACGACGATGACAATCTGCTCCGGGGTTGCGGACTCGGCCACGGTGCCTCCTTGGGGTTGCGGAATGTTCGAGGGCGATTTTACACCTCGCCAGCCGCCCCCGCGTTTCCAGCGTGGGAAATCTCGTTGAATTACGCCAAATACTTCTCCCGCAGGGCAGCCCGCTTCTCGGGGCCGAAGCCGAGAGCCTCGGTCAAATAGGCGTCGAAGGTGCCGAACGCATCGGTCACAGCAGCCATGGCGGCATCGTAGTAGTCGACGTAGGCGTAGAAGAACGCGTCCACATCGGCGTCGACCCCGCACAAAGCCGGCAGTTTCGCGGCCAGAGCGTCTAAAACACCCTCGGCCCGATTGCGCGCGAATAAGTTCGTGGCCAGGTAGTCGGCCCGCACATCGGCCTCGGACACACCGAGCGCCCGCTCGACAACGACGGCGCCCAAGCCCGCCCGGTCCTTGCCCTCGGTGCAGTGCCACAGCACCGCCCCGCCGTCGGATTCCAACAGCACGTCCAAAAGCCCGCGGTAGGCCGCACGGCCCGCCTCGCCCAGAAGAATCTGCGGGTACATCTTCCGCACCGCCTCGTGGGGCTGGGCGCTCACCGCCTCGAGCGCCTTCACGTCCTGCGCGAGGCTCGCCCCATGGGTGATGCCGATAGTCTCCCCCGAAAGCGCCGGAAAGTCGTAGAACACCACGCCTTCCATACGCTCGCGCGGGTCGGGCTCCTTGTCGCGCTCCATCTCGGTGCGAAAGTCCACCACACCTTCCAGGTGGTAATCGACCAGAAGGCGCGCCAGATCGCTCTCAGTCGCCTTGTGCAGGGCGCCCGACCGCAAAAGCAGCGCCGGCCTCACCCGGCGCCCGTCGGCTGCGGGCAAACCGCCCAGGTCGCGGGTGTTGCGCAGCCCCTCGAAGGGGATGTGGCCGAACTCGGAAAACCCGGGAATTGCCCCAGGAAGCTCTATCTTTGCCGGCATCTGCGTCTGGGCCATGGGTGCTCCCTCTCTCGCGAAATCGTTTCCCCTATGGTAGCGGGAACGGAACTCGAGCGCGCTCGAGAGCCGAACCTGTCAAGGGCCTGTTGGGAAATCAGGAGCGGCTTACCGCCCCCTCGCCGGCCGGCTTGCCGCGACCGGCACCGGCGGCTTCGGCCACTTCCCCGTCGAAAAACGCCTCGTCGGCAGAGGCCATGGCATCGGCCACCTCATGGCGGTTCGCATAGCCCGTGAGGATCAGCGTGAGGGCCCCGTCGCCGGTCACGTTGCAGGCGGTGCCGAAGCTGTCCTGCAGCGCGAACACCGTGAGCACCAGCGCCGTGCCGGCCCCATCGAAGCCCAAAAGGCCCGTGACCAGGCCGAGCGAGGCCATCACCGTGCCGCCCGGCACCCCCGGCGCCCCGATGGCGAACACGCCCAAAAGCACGCAGAACAGAAGCATCGTCGGCAGGCCCGGCAGCGCTCCGTACAGAATTTGAGACACCACCATGCAGAAGAACACCTCGGTGAGCACCGATCCGCACAGATGGATGTTGGCGAACAGCGGAATGCCGAAGCTCACCATGTCGCGCCGCAGGGTCTTCGCCTGGCCGGCGCATTCCAGCGCCACGCCCAGGGTGGCCGCCGACGACATGGTGCCCACGGCCGTCAGGTAGGCCGATCCGTAATGGCGCAGCACCTCCCAGGGATTCGTGCGCGAGTAGGCCCCGGCTACGCCGTAGAGCACCCCGAGCCACACGAAGTGCCCCACGAGCACAATGGCAATAACCACCAGGAACACCGGCAGCTGGCTCGTGAGCGTCCCTTCCCAGGCCAGACCGGCGAAGGTGCACACGATGAAGAACGGCAGAATGGGAATGACGATCTTCACCACAATGGTCAGCACCATGCGCTGGAACTCCACCAAGAGCGCCGTGAACCGCGACGCCTTCGCCCACACCGCCGCCAGACCCAGCATGAGCGCCAGGGCCAGGGCGCTCGTCACGGGCATGATGGCGGGAATGTCAAGGGGAAACTCCAAGCTGGGCACCTCGCGCAGGGCCTCCGCACCCCCGGCCAGGGTAAGGTGCGGAATGATCCCGAAGCCCGCGACCATGGAAAGCAGCGCGGCTCCCAGGGTAGACAGGTAGGCCGCAAGAAGCGCCACGCCCAGAATGCGCGACACGTTCTCGCCCAGCTTGGCAATGGAGGGGGCGATGAAGCCGACGATGATGAGCGGCACGCAGAACACGATGACCTGCCGCAGCACGTCGCCAATGGTAGCCACCACGGCGATGACCTCGGCAGACGCCACCGAACCGATCCCGAGGCCCGCCGCCACCGCCACCAGCAATATGAAGGGCAGGCTCGTGACCGCCTGCTTGAGAATGGCCGCGCCGCCACGCTTCGTCGTCTCCATCGCTCTCTCCCCTTTCCCTATGAGGCCCGCGCGAGCACCGCTTCGGAGACCTCCACGGGCCGGGCCGGATCGCCCACCCAATCGTTCATGCTGCCGGCGTACAGCCGCAGCTCGGTATAGCCCACGCTCGCCAGATAGTCGCAGGCAATCTTCGCGTGGATGCCCGACTGGCAGTACACGATGACGGCGTCTTCGGGGAAGATGCCCTCGCCGCGGAACAGCTCGGCCAAGGTTTCGGCCGGGTCGTCGCTGGCCGCCGCCACATCGAGGCGCACGTTCAGCGCTGTGGGAATGTGGCCCGCATCGTAGAGCAACGGCGGCCGCACGTCCACCAAGGGCATGGACCCTCTCTCGCACTCCACGTAATCGGCATCGACAACCTGATAAGCTCTCATGACATCACCTTCCGAGAATCGTTGCTCAGGGCGCATCGGGAACAAGAACGGGAACGGGGCAGGACAACAGCGCGACACCGGCGCCGCCATCCCGAGCCGCCGTGCCGAACAGCGCCTCGCCCCCATGGTAGCGCTGGGGGCTGTGGAAACGACAACGGCGTCGTTACGCTTTGCTTGCCGCTGAGCGGAAAAGTAGAATCTCCCCCACTCCCCCTTGACAGCGCTGTGACATTGCCTATACTTATGAATAGTTGTTCATATGTTGTTACGTTCAGAAGGAGCCGCCATGGCTAAGCCCGCATCACTGGAACAAGAGGCACAGCAGGTCGTGGAAACCGCCTGCGCCCAGATGATCGACTGCCCCTGCGGTTGCAACCGCGAATCCACGGCCACCTTGTTTACGGAAATGCCCGACGAGGAGCTGCTCTTCGATGTGGCCGACCTGTTCAAGGCGTTCTCGGACACCACGCGCATCAAGATCCTGTTCGCGCTCATGGGCGGCCCCCTAAGCGTCACCGACATCACCGAGGCCGTCGGCTGCACCCAAAGCGCGGTGAGCCACCAGCTGCGCACCTTGAAGCAGGCCCGCCTCGTGAAAGCCGCCCGCGACGGCAAGAACGTCATCTACTCGCTGTCCGACGACCACGTGTTCACCATGCTCGCCCAGGGCATGACCCACGTCTGCGAGTAACCCGCACCGCGCGCCCCAAACTCGCACCCTAGCGAGGCCGGCCATCCGACCACCCGCAAGCCACCACTGCGCCCCCGAAGGGGCCCCGCCGAGAAAGGAACTACCATGCGGAAATCATTCAAGCTGGAGAACCTCGACTGCGCCAACTGCGCCGCGAAGATGGAAACGGGCATCAACCAGCTGCCCGGCGTGAACAAGGCGTCCATCTCCTTCATGACGAGCAAGCTCGTCATCGACGCCGACACCGACGATGCCGAGGCCTTCGCCGCCATCGTCGACGCCGCCCAGCAGGTATGCACCAGCTACGAGAAAGACTGCCTCATCAAACGGTAGAACCGAGCATTTTTCCGATTTGTAAGAGCAGCGCGAGGGTTCGGGGTGATGCTCGACGCGCAGTTCCGCAGCGAACGGAAGTGTCCGGTGGACACTTCCGCCGAGCGAGGACTGTCTGAGCATCGAGTATTACCCCGAAGCCTCGCGCGAACGGCAAGAAACAGGACCCCACCATGAGCCCCAAGCAAAAACGCCTCCTCACCCGCATCATCGTCGCCCTCGTCATCTTCTTCGCCATCATCGCGCTGGAGGAAACCGGCGCGCTGCATGCCGCCTTCGGCAGCCCCGGCGACGTGTACGCCGAGTTCGCGCTCTTCCTCATCCCCTACCTCATCGCCGGCTACGACGTCATCGCCAGCGCATTCCGCAATCTCTTCCGCGGCCACGCCCTCGACGAGGACTTCCTCATGACCGTGGCCACCTTCGGCGCCTTCGCGCTGGTGCTGTTCCCCCACACCGAGCCGCACATGGCCGAGGGCGCCGCCGTCATGCTGTTCTTCCAGGTAGGCGAGCTGTTCCAAAGCTACGCCGTGGACAAATCGCGGAAATCCATCGCCGATATGATGGACATCGCGCCGGAGTTCGCCAACGTCATGGAAGAGGGGAAACTGAAGCAGGTGGATCCCTTCGAGCTGGCCCCCGACGACGAGTTCATCGTCATGCCCGGCGAGCGCATCCCGCTGGACGGCATCATCCTCACCGGTGACAGCCAGATCGACACCGCAGCGCTCACCGGCGAATCGGTGCCCCGCACGGCGCGGCCGGGCGACGAGGTTATCTCCGGCTGCGTGAACCTCACGGGCAAGCTCACGGTACGTGCCACGAAGCCCTTCGAGGACTCCACCGTGAGCCGCATCCTGGAACTGGTGGAGAACGCCGCCGAGAAGAAGGCCCGCACCGAGAACTTCATCACGCGCTTCGCCCGCGTGTACACCCCCATCGTCGTGGGCGTGGCGGCCGTGCTCGCCATCGTGCCCCCGCTGCTGCTCGGCGGCGATTGGGCCGACTGGGTGCTGCGCGGCCTCACTTTCCTCGTGGTGTCGTGCCCCTGCGCGCTGGTGATCTCGGTGCCCCTGTCGTTCTTCGGCGGCATCGGGGGCGCCTCGCGCCTCGGCATTCTGGTGAAGGGGTCGAACTACCTGGAGGCCCTGGGCTCCACGGAAACCGTCGTGTTCGACAAGACCGGCACGCTTACCGACGGCACCTTCGCCGTGACCGAGCTGGCGTGCGCCCCCGGCGTGACCGAGGCCGAGCTCGTGGCCACCGCCGCCGCGGCCGAGGCTTTCTCCACCCACCCCATCGCCCAATCGGTGCGAGCCTACGGCGACGCCATGGCGAATGGGGAACGACCCGCTGCCAACGCCGCTCCGCTGGCCGAGCGCGTCCGCGACGTGCGCGAGGTGAGCGGCCAGGGTGTAGAGGCCGTCGTGGACGGTCGCGGCGTGCTCGTGGGCAACGGCAAGCTCATGACCGCCCATGGCGTGCCCTTCCAGGCGACCGATGCTGCGGGCACCGTGCTGTACGTTGCCGCCGACGGGGCCTTCCTCGGCACCATCGTCATCGCCGACACCATCAAGCCCACGGCCGCCCGGGCCATCGCCGACTTGCACGCGGCCGGCGTGAAGAAGACCGTCATGCTCACCGGCGACCGCACCGATGTGGCCGCCTCGGTCGCCGCCCGCCTCGGCATCGACGAGGTGCACGCCGAGCTGCTGCCCCAGGACAAGGTGGCAGAAGTGGAGAAGCTGCTGGCCGCCACCGAGCGCGATACCCGCGGCAAGGGCAAGCTCGCCTTCGTGGGCGACGGCATCAACGACGCGCCGGTGCTCACCCGCGCCGACATCGGCATCGCCATGGGCGCCATGGGGTCGGATGCCGCCATCGAGGCCGCCGACATCGTGCTCATGAACGACAACCCCGACGACATCACGAAGGCCATCGACGTGGCCCGGCGCACCATGCGCATCGTGTGGCAGAACATCATCTTCGCCCTCGGCATCAAGTTCGCCGTGCTCATCTTGGCCGCCTTCGGCATCGCCAACATGTGGATGGCCGTGTTCGCCGACGTGGGCGTGGCCGTCATCGCCATCCTGAACGCCATGCGCGCCATGAACGTGAGCCGCTACGAGAAGCGGTAAGCATCCAAATCAGCATTTCGGCAACCAGAAGTTCACAGACCCGCCCATAGCCCCCGATTTCTCCGGTCGGGGGCTATGCTTTTCACTGCGCGACGCCTTCCCATCCGCTCCGTGCGATCCCGCAGGATCGCTCCGGGACGCTGGCCCCCAAGGCTGCGCGACCCAGCAGTTCCCGATTATTATGGAGGTTCGTCATGAAAGACGAGAAGGAGACCCTGCGCAAGACCGATGACAGCATTCACGTGATGGAGAGCTTCGACCCCGCCATCCTCGCCAACGTGACCGCGCCGGTCGTGTCGCTGTATATTCCCGTTCACCACAGCGAGCGCGAGGAGCGCCGCGACATCTGGGATCGCGACATGTTCAAGGATCTCATGAAAGACGCCGAGCGTACCCTGGCCGAAAGCTACGGCAAGGACGCTTATAAGGGCATCCTGGAGAAGGCCGACTACCTGCTCGCCCATCCCGACATGCCACTGTGGCTGCACGCCGGCGAGGGTCTGGGATTCCTCATGGGCAACGACGACGTGTACGTGTACAACCTGTTCTTCGCCCCCGAGCCCATGGTGGCCGCCGGCGACACCTACTTCGTGAAGCCGCTGCTGCGCAACTTCCAGTACGGCACCGAGTACTACATCCTGGAGCTGGGCAACGACCGCTTCAGCTGGGTGAAGGGCGACCGCACCCATGTTCAGCGCCAGCAGCTGCCGCGCGAGGTGCACGACTTCTTCAGCGAGCTCTTCGCCAACAGTGACGACACGGCCGCCGACATGAAGAAGGACGAGCTGGGCGCACTGGACTACATCACCTTGGAAGGCCACATGGGCCAGTACCACGACCACCAGTCCCGCAACGACATAAAAAAAGAAGACGCCGCCCAATGGTTCCGCTACGTGAACAAGGCCGTGAACGACTATCTGGTGCGCGACGATGCCACGCCCATCATCCTGTGCTGCGACGAGGAGTACGAGCACGCCTTCCGCAAGATCTGCACCCTGCGCCACCTGCTGCCCGAGGGCATCAAGAAGGATCCGGCCGGCCTTGACGGCAAGGCGCTGCTGGATGAGGCCCTCACCGTGATGGACGGCATCCGCGATGCGAACCTCAAGCAGGCCGCTGAGCAGTTCGGCGCCGATGCGGCCCACGGGAAGGCCTCCGACGACTTCGACGCCATCGGCATGGCGCTCGCCGAGCGCCGCGTGGCAGCCCTGTTCATGGTGAAGGGCAAGATCCTGCCCGGCGGCTTCGACATCAACACCGGCACCGTGACCTTCGACGGCAACCCGAACCCGGTCGACGACGGCTACATCGACCCGGCCGCGCCCGACATCACCGACGCCTTCGCCCAAGCGGCCCTGGCTCAGGACGCCCACATCTACATCGTGGAGCAGGACCAGATGCCCACCGCCTCGCCGGTGGCCGCCCTGTTCCGCTACGCGGAGTAGGCGCTGGCGCCGTAACTCTGCCGCACGGCAAAGCCCGCGACGCGCCACGACATCGCATCGGCCTTTCCAGGAGCCGCCTTCGGGTGGCTCCTTTTGTGCTCGGAAACAGCCGGGGCTCGGCACCTGCCCCGATGGGACTCGACAGGCTCGACAACCTTTTGTCGAGTCCTCGATGAAATTTTGTCGAGTCCTCGACAAATCACTTGTCGAGCCTGTCGAGTCGATGCATAATGCCAGGTAGACCTTCAAGGAGGATGTCATGGCCATACCTGTCAACATTGACGACCTGCTCAACAATCGTATTGTCGAGTCAACGCGCATCGAGCTGAAAGCGGGCTTCAACCCCAATCCCGTCATTCACACCATATGCGCCTTCGCCAACGACATCGACAACATCGGCGGCGGCTATCTTGTCCTGGGCGTCGAGGAGCAGGACGGCATGCCCGTGCTGCCCCCGAAGGGCATCCCCCAAAACGAAATTGACGGCATTCTAAAGCGTCTCATTGGCCTGTGCCATTGCATCGAGCCTCTGTACTACCCCGTGGCGGAGCCCGTTTTCTTCCAGGGAGCGCATATTGTCGTCATCTGGGTTCCCGGCGGCCACGGACGTCCCTACAAGGCATCGAAGGACGTGTTCTCCGCCGGCTCCGCCAAGCTGTACTATATCCGTCGTCTGAGCAGCACGGTCATCGCATCGCCCAACGAGGAGAAGGAACTGTTCTATGTTTCCACCGACATTCCCTTCGACGATCGGCCGAACCTGCTCGCATCGGTAGACGAGCTTGACTTGGGCCTCATGCGCGATCACCTCTCTCGCGTCGGCAGCAATCTTTACGAGCAGTCGGAAGGACGCGAGGCACTGGCCATCGCCCGAGACATGCAGCTTGTTGCGGGACCGCCCGAGGATCTGCATCCCCTCAACGTGGGCATCCTCATGTTCACCGAGCATCCCGAGCGCTTTTTCCGCTACGCGCGCATCGAGGTGGTATCCCTGCCCGATCCCACGGGCCAGGGCATGACCGAAATGACATTTACAGGACCCATCCAGCGGCAGCTGCGCGACGCGCTGGCGTACATCAAAAACAGCGTCATTGAAACACGTGTGGAAAAGCTCCCCGACAAAGCCGAGGCCACACGCACGTTCAACTACCCCTATGCTGCCATAGAGGAGATTCTCGCTAATGCGGTCTACCACCGCTCCTACCAGGTGAACGAACCCATCACGGTGCGCATTACCCCTGAGGCCATCGAGATCACCAGCTTCCCTGGGTTCGACCGCAGCATCACGCGGGAAGATATCGAGGAGAGGCGATTTAGGGCGCGCAGCTATCGCAACCGACGCATCGGCGACTTCCTCAAAGAGCTTCGGCTCATCGAGGGGCGCAACACCGGTTTTCCCACAGCCTATCGAGCCTTAGAGGAAAACGGGTCGGGAGAGCTCGACTTCGACACCGACGAGACGCGCGGGTACCTGTCGGTAACCATCCCCGTGCACCCGAATTTCCTGCCAAAAGCGACCGGAGGCGATGCGAAGGCCGCCGCTTACACGGACGCGCTGCTCGATGCACTGGAAAACGAGGATCTTACCCTGACCCAACTTGCCCATGCACTCGGCTACCGCTCCATTTCCAAGAAGCTGAGCGACACCGTAAACGCCCTCGTGGTCCAAGGGCGCATCGAGCGCATCCCAGCCGCCATCGGCTCCGCCGTACTGCTTCGCTCCGCTCGAAAAGACTCCGGCAGATAGACCGCCACACCACCCTGCGGGAGACCTCTTACCAGCGAAAGGCTTCGCGCTCACATCGCGGCGGGCCGTCTCGTGACGAGGATTGCGAGTGCGAGCGGGGCGACGATGAGGAGGAGCCCGGCGAGGGCGAACAGGACGGGCGCGCCCGCGGCCACAATGAGGGCTCCGAAGAGCAGGCCCGAGACGCCGATGCCCACGCCCACGGCGTTCTGCTGCTGGGAGATAAGCGAGGCCCGGCGGCCCTCGGGCGCCCGCTTGGCCAGAAGCGCCACCGCACTCGTGACCGTGCCGAAATACCCGATGCCCACGAGCAGCCCCGCTCCGGCGAGCAGAGCCGGAATCATCGGAAGCACCGCCACGAGGGCGATGCCCGCGCCCATGACGGCAGCGAAGGCGGCCACCACCCCCGAAGCCGCCCTGCGATCCACCAGCCACCCCGCGAGCGGGTTGGCGATAAGACCGCCCGCCCCGACGAGCGCCATGAGCATTCCCGCGTTGGCCTCGGGTGCCGCCGCCTCGGCGAAGGAAGTGGCGAAGTTGGTGACGAGGCCGTAGCCGAGCGCAGACAAAAGCGTGACGGCGAGCGCGACGACCACCGCCGCGCGCCCGTCTCCCGGCATCCGGGCGGTCGCCGACGTCGCGAGGTCTTCCCGACGCGCTCCCGGCAATGCCCCGGCAGCGTCCCGTTGCGTTCCCGACGAAGCTGCCGCCGTCGCCGTCCGCGCCTCGTCCGCCGGCGTCGCGGCATCCTCCCCCGATGCGCTCCGCCATCCCGCTCGCGCCCCTTTCGCCTCCCCCTCGCTTCCCGCCGGCCGGCAGCAGCGGGCGGGCACGAGCACCGCGCAGAGAAGCCCGACGGCGGCCAAAGCCCCGCATCCGGCGAAGGCGACGCCGTAGCCGACGGCACCCACCAGCGAGAACATGAGAGGCGCGGCCACCATGAGCGCCACCGACGACACGAATCGGTACAGCCCCAACGCCAACCCCGACCGCGCCCGCGCGCTCGCCGCGCTCACCGCCGCCATGGCGCAGGGAAAGAACGCCGCCATCCCCACGGCCTGCAGGCAGCGCACTACCAGAACCGCCGCGAAGTCATGGCAGAGTCCCAACAGGGGCGCGCCGGCCACGTAGGCCGCCAGGCCGAGCAGCATAGGCCCCTTCGCGCCCTTCCGGTCGGCCCACGGCCCGATGGCGAAGCGCAACGCCACGGCCAGGGCCAGAAACACTGTGGCCTGCAGCCCCGCCTGAAGCAAGTCGCCGCCCAGGGCAACCACGTACAGGGGCACGTAGATCATGCACGCGTGGTTGCATCCATAGGCGCAGAACCCCGCCGCGAACAGCAACACCAGCGTCTCCCGGCCACTTCCCTTCTCCATGGCTCCCCTCCTCGCCGGATGCCATCGTATCTCAGGCATCCTACCAAACCGCCTCCGGCCATTCCGCCCAGCCTTGGGTGCACCCCTATCCTATTTCCAGGATAAACCCGTGCGTCCCTCTTCGGCGAAGACGCGCAGTCCCTCGGCATCGCGCACCCGCACCGGCCGCGCGCTCTTCTCCACCAGACCCAGCTTGCGCAGGTGCGACAGCGCGTTGCTCACCGTGTTGCGATGGGTGCCGATGATGGCCGCCAGCTCGTCGATGGAGTAGGGCACCGTCGTCTCGCCGTCGCTCGCCAGCGCGTAGAGCAGCTGCGCCACCCGCTGCACGCCGGTCTTGAACGACAAACTCGCGATCTCCCCGGTCTGCGAGTTCATGATGGAGAACAGGTACTCGATGTAGGCCATGTAGAACTCGGTATGCTCATCGCAGAAATCGATGAGGTCGGCGTAGTCGATGGCGAGCAGCTCGCAGTCGGTCACCGCCTCGGCCGTCGAACGGGTCATACGGTCGCGCTTGAACCCCTGAAACGCGAACTGCGTGCCCGCCGCATGGCAGAACAGCGTCTTCACGGCACCCTCGGCCGACGACAAGTAGAGCCGCACGATGCCCGCGGCCACGTGGTAGGTGAAGGGATGGCGCTCCTCGGCGCCGAAGATGATCTCCCCCTTCCGATACCGACGCCGCTCAAAGGGCAGATCGACCCGCCCCACGAGCTCCTCGGTAGTGAACACCGTCGGATAGCGCTCGGCATCGATGAATTGCATCAGCTTGGAATCCATGGTCGCCCCTCCTCCAATGCGAGCGCCTCCCCGAGGGAGGGAGGCGGAAAGGCGCTCGCCGCGAATGGATCGTTCGTATTCTAGCAGTAGCGCACCGACGGCTCGGTGCCCTCCTCGGGCAGAAGCGGCTCGGCGGACAGCTCGGCCATCAGCTTCGACACCTCGCTTTCCGGATCGCTGATCTCGCCGAAGATGCGGGCCTCGGCCGGGCAGCTGCACACGCACAGCGGCTCCTCGCCGCGCTCCACGCGGGGTCGGCAGAAGTCGCACTTCATGGCGATGCCCAGGGCATCGGCCACCACCGGGGCCTCATAGGGGCACGACTTCGCGCAGGTGCCGCAGCCGATGCACACGGACGGATCGCTCTCCACGATACCGTCCTCCTCGCGCTTGGCCATGGCGCCCGTAGGACAGTTCGCCACGCAAGCCGGGGAGGCGCAGTGGTTGCACAGATGCGGGCGGAAGGTCACCGATACGTTCGGATAGGTGCCCGTCACCAGGTAGTTCTCGCTCTGACCCACTGTCTCCAGATAGCCCAGGTACACGTCGGTCGGGCACTCGTGCAGCAGGTGGCACCCCACCACGCAGGTCTGGCAGCCCACGCAGCGCTCCGTGCGCACGAGCATTCCGTATTGCTTCTCAGCCATGATTCCCCCTTAAGCCTTCTCAACTTCGATCATGATGTCGTTGAACGCGCTGTTGGTCTGCGAGTAGTGCTCCTCGGCGGGGCTCAGCGTCAGGTGGCTGAGGTACTGGTGGCTGCCGCCGAGCACGTGCTCGGGCGTCCAGCCGGCCTGGGCCGCCGTCACGCCGGGCATGATGCCCTCGGTCACGAACGCCGTCATCTTCGCCTCGCCGCGGTCGTTGAACAGCCGCACCACATCGCCGTGCTTGATACCGCGGGCCTCGGCGTCCACGGGATTGATCTGCAGCGTCTGCTCCATCTGCACCGCATGGAGCGCCGGGCAGTCGCAGTGCTGGGTGTGCACGTTCATGCGATCGTGGTAGGTGAGGTGCATGAGCGGGTACTTCGCCGCCAGCTCCGGGTTGGAGTATTCGATGGCCGGCGTGTGCAGGGGCACCTGCTCGTCGAATTCCACCATGTCCTCGGTGTAGAACTCGAAGCGGCCCGTGGGGGTCTGGTACTGCTGGTCCTCGAAGACGATGAGCGGCTCGTCGTAGATGCCCGTCGGCATGCCCCACATGCCTTCCTTCAGCGCCTCGTCGAAGTCGAAGCCCTCGAAGGCGGAGCTTTCGGGATTCGGCCAGGAGCGCACCCACTCCTCAGGTGTCTTGCTCCACAAATGCCCCAGGCCCACGCGCTCGGCCAGCATAGTCATCATCTCGCAGTCCGACTTGCTCTCGCCGAGCGGCTCGATGGCCGGCTTCACGAGGAACACCCAGGGAGCGCGGTCGTACAGGTCCCAGTACTCCCACAGGCTCGTGGCGGGCAGCACGTAGTCGGCGTACTTCGCCGTCCAGGTCCACCAGGGGTCGGCCACCACGATGGTGGAGATGTTCGGGAACACCTCGTCGATGATGCGGTGGGCGTCCGGGCTCTGGTTCAGGAAGTTCGACACGTTGAACCAGATGAAGTCGCAGCGCACGGGGTCATGCTCCACGGCGCACTGGTAAATGAGCGAGCTCTTCACCATGTTCGCCGCATTCTCGCCGGTATCGGCCCACTCGTCGTAGAGGAACTCGGGCGCCGTCTCGCCGGGCACGGGCTTGTTGGCCTTCGTGCCGCCGGCGTGGGACGCGCCGCCGCCGCGCACGCCCACGTAGCCCGCCACCGCCGCCAGCACGGCCACCGTGCGGAACGACTGGTAGGAGTTGTAGGTGCGCTGCATGCCCTGACCCATGCGGATACCCGCGGGCTTCGCCTCGCTGTACTCGCGGGCGAAGGTCTCGATGACGTCCACCGGCACGCCCGACAACTCGCTGGCGCGCTCCAAGGGATACTCGGCCGCCCGCTCCTTCAGATGCACGAAGGCCGGCTTCACGGCCACGCCGTCAGCGTCGAAGGAACCCTCGATGGGTGCTTCCACGCCCTCGGTGTCGGCGGGCACGGCCTTGCCGGACGCGGGATCCCACACCATGTAGGCATCGCCCTCGCCGCGCAGGTACTTCCCGTCGTCGTCGCGCACGAGCAAACTGCCGCAGCTGTGCTTGGCGAGGAACTCCTTATCGTGGCGGTCGTTGGCGATGATCCAGTTGATCATGCCGAGCGCGAGCGCCGAGTCGCCGCCGGGGCGGATGGGAATCCACTGGTCGGCGATGGTGGCGGTAGAGGAGAAGCGCGGATCAATGTAGACGATCTTCGCACCGCGCTCGCGGGCGCGCACAATGTAGCGCAGCTCGCTCGTGTGAGTGTCGGCCAAGTTGCGGCCCCAGATGACCACCATGTTCGAGTTCTGCTCGTAGTCGCGCGTGTCGTGGGCGCCGCGGATGACGCCGTAGACCATCTTCATGCCCATGGAAGCGCCGTGATCGCCCATGATGCCCTCGATGTCCCAGGTGGTGGCACCGTAGCATCCGGCGAAGCGCGTGGCCGACTGCATGGCCAGCTTGCTCTGGTTGCCCGTGAACGAGTAGAACGAGCAGGCGGTGGGGCCGTATTTCTCCTTCGACTCCTCCAGACGCACCGCGATCTCGTCCATGGCCTGATCCCAGTTGATGCGCTCGAATTCGCCGCTGCCGCGCTCGCCCGTGCGCTTCATGGGGTACATGACGCGCAGGTCCTCGTTCTGCACGCGCTCGATGAACGACATGGAGCGCGTGCAGGCGTTGGCGTAATCGGGACGGCCCGGCATCTCGCCCGGCTCCACGGCCACGAGTTTGCCGTCGCGCACGTGGCCCTTCAGCAGGCAGCGCGAGGTGCAGTTGTAGCTGCAGCACGCGTAGGAGTACTCGGTGGCGGCCAGCTTTTCGGCGGCCTCATCGGTGCCCGCGCCCGTCTCGGCCAGGTTGTCGGCCGCCTTCTCGGCCGGAGCGCATCCCGCGGCACCGAGCCCCAAGGCGCTTGCCACGGTAATCCAGCCGACGCCCTTGATGAAGGTGCGGCGGTGCATCTTCCCGTCTTTCACGAATTCGATCGGACGCGTGTCCTCAGAGAGGTTCTCGATGGCGCACTTCTCGTTATCGCCCATAACTCCCCCTTCTCGTGTTGTCGCGCGGTATACCCGGAACGGCACCCCGACACCCCGTCCCCCTCCCGCTCGTCGCGGTCGAGAACGGAACGCCCGAGCGGCTCCATCCCTTTCGAATACCGCGCTCGTCTCTTCTCCGTTTCGCGCGATGAGAGCATGGTACGGAAAACCGTGCGGCTGTTTCCACACAGAATTGGGTGGCGCACATCTCGTGCCACGGTGCACGGGCTGCGCTTGACCCCATCGCCTGCGGGCCTTTTGTCGAGCTCTCAGGGAATTTCCGCCACGCAGGTGGGAAACTAGGAGCTGACACACTCGAGCAAAACCCGCGAAACGGAGCAGCGACATGCCGATTGCCGACCAAGCCAGCCTTACCATCAACCAGCCCGACGTGGCGCTCATCTTTGAGGGCGGCGGCATGCGCAACAGCTACACGGCGCCGGTGGTGGTGGAGCTGCTCGCGCGCAACATCAACTTCGGGCGCGTCTACGGCATCTCGGCCGGGTCGAGCCACACGGTGAACTACCTGGTGCGCGACGCCGTGCGCGCCCGGGCCAGCTTCGTGGAGCTGGTGCAGTACCCGCGCTTCGGCGGCTGGAAGAGCTTCCTGGCCGGCCACGGCTACTTCAACGGCCCCTACCTGTACGAGGAGCTTATCGAGACCGCGCCCGCCGACGACCCCATGCGCTTCGACTGGGACACCTTCCACGCCAACCCCGCCGACGTGCACATCGAGGCTTTGGACTGGGACACCGGCGAGACCGTGGCCTTCACGAAGGCCGACATGAGAGAGGCCCGCGACGTGGGGCTCATGGTGCGCGCGTCGTCCACCATGCCCATCTTCATGCCGCCCACGACCATCGGGAGTCGCACCTACGTGGACGGGGGCATGGGAGCGAGCTGGGGCATCCTGTTGAACGCCGCCCGCGCCGACGGCTTCGAGCGCTTCTGCATCATCCGCACCCAGCCCCGCGGCTACCGCAAGAAGCCCATGGGCTCCCTTGAGCAGCGCCTCTTCCGTGCCGCCTTCCGCAAGCACCCCGTGGTGGCCGAGCGCACCATCGCCCGGTGGCAGCCCTACAACGAGCTCTGCGACGAGATAGAGCACCTGGAGAAGACGGGCGCCGCCTGGGTCTTCTACCCCGATGCCATGGAGGTCGCCAACAAGACCACCGACTACGACGCCCTCGTGCGCTCCTACGAAGCCGGTCAGGCCCAGGCCCGCCGCGACATAGAGTCCCTGGAAGCGTGGCTCGGCTAGCTCCAACTCCCCAAGGCCCCGGTCCCCCACGCTTCCGTTTCCCTCCAGATTCCCAAATCCTCCAAGGCCCAGACTTTCCCAAGGCCCTCTCGTGCTATTTCTCGCGCACCGCCTCTCGCGCTGCTTCACCTACCCCCCAAATGGAGAAGAAAATCACGGTTTTCGTAGTCCGACAGCGTAATTTCGCATTCTACATCCACGTTTTCCCAGGTGGGCTAACGTCGTTTCTAACGGTAAGGCATTTTCGATTACGAAAACCGCAATTTTCTTCTCAGAACAGCGAAAATCGCAGCAACGCAGTGCATCCGAAACAGCTTCTCTCGCCAAAAAAAGAACCCCGCTCGTAAGCGGGGTTCCGTATAGCCGTAAAGGCGGTTGAAGTATTCGCGAAAGCGAATTTACTTCAGGGTCACAGCGGCGCCGGCCTCTTCCAGCTTGCCCTTGATCTCCTCGGCCTTGTCCTTGGCAACGCCCTCGGCCACCGGCTTCGGAGCGCCCTCGACGACCTCCTTGGCCTCCTTCAGGCCCAGGCCGGTGATCTCGCGGACAACCTTGATGACGGCGATCTTGTTGTCGCCGAAGCCCTCGAGCACGACGTCGAAGTCGGACTTCTCCTCGGCGGCAGCGCCACCCTCAGCCGGAGCGGCGGCGGCCACGGCCACCGGAGCGGCGGCGGACACGCCGAAGGTCTCCTCGATGTCCTTCACGAGCTCGGAAGCCTCGAGCAGGGACATCTCCTTCAGAGCCTCAATGATCTCTTCACGAGTAACAGCCATGTTAGTTTCCTTTCAAAGGGGGCCGGCGCCTCTTCGTGCCGGCCAAGTTTTCTTCGTTGCTACGCGGCCCATCTCAGGCCGCCCGAGCTGTTAGGCAGCTTCCTTCTGCTCGGCCACGGCCTTGACGACCTGGGCCAGGCCACGGGGCACACCGTTGATGGTGGTGGCCAGACCACGAGCGACGCCAGAGATGGCACCGGCGATCTGAGCCATGAGCTGCTCGCGAGAGGGCAGAGAAGCGATAGCCTCCACCTCCGCGGCCGACACGGCAGCGCCTTCCATCAGGCCGCCCTTGATCTCAAGGTTCTGGTTGGCCTTGGCGAAGGTCTTCAGGGCCTTCGCGGAAGCGGCCACGTCGTTGCCGGAGAACACGAACGCGCTGGGGCCGGCGAGCATATCGTCGAGGGTCGGCAGCTCGGCCTCGGACAGCGCCAGGTGAACCAGCGTGTTCTTGTAGACCTTCAGCACCGAGCCAGTCTCGCGAATGTCGCGACGCAGCTGCTGCATCTCCTTCACCGTGAGGCCGCGGTAGTCCACGACCCACATGGCGGAAACGCCGTCGAGATCCTCCTTGATGCTGGCGAGCATCTCCTTGTTCTGAGCGTTGGGCATGTTGTACGTACACCTCCTTCTCAAAGCTTTCCGGGTTCCGCACCTGGTGGGTGGGCCGCAAGCCTGAGAAGCAAAAGCGGCCCCCGCCCATAAGACGGAGGCCGCACGAATTCACGGATGCGAATGTCGACCACCTCGGCGGGCCGCTTGCGCGATTAAACCGAGCTCCCGCGCCTGCCAGTGCCGTTTCTTCCGAAACGTTCTCGCCGGGGCGGACAGGCTCAGTACCTGCTGTCTTAAGTAGCGGAACATATCTGTTCTCTTGCCGCCCACTTTGGGCAGCCTGTTCAGTATAGGGCGCTTATCCCCCGCGTCAAGGGTATTTTCCCCACTTTGCAGAAAATATGCCCCGGACGGCCCAGCGTGCCCCTACTTCCCCACGCCCAAAAGGTCGAAAAGCTCTTTGCGGGAGTTGATGCCCATCTTCTCGTAGATGTGGCGCGTGTGGGCCTTGAAGGTACCCTCGGCGATGAACAGCTCCTGCTGGATGACACGGCCGGTCTTCCCGTCGGCCAGAAGCGCGAGCACTTCCTCCTCGCGGGGGCTCAGCCGGTAGGTGCGTGCAAGCTCCTCCACGCGCTCGCCCACCCGCTCCTCTTCCTCGGTGCGCTGCACGAGACCGCCCTCCTCCAGGATGGACACGCCCCACTTGCTCGCCAGCTCCTTCTCGGAGAACAGCAGCACCGTGGCGCCCAAGATGAGCACGCTCACCACCACGGTCGTAACCAGATCCTGCGTGGGCACGGGAAGGCCCGCTAAGGCCAGAAGCCCCGGCACCTCGCCGCCGGCCACCTGGAACAGCTGCTCGGCGTTCTTGACAGCCATGAACGCCACAATGGCCACGCCGAGCCGCTTCGAGATATCGTAGAGCAGAAACATCACGAGAAACGACATGAGCGAGTAGCTGATGGCGATGAGGTAGCTTGATACCGCCGAGCCGAACAGGCTCTCGGCGGGAATGAGCAGGAAGCCGCACACCATGAGCACGAGCGGCGAGCGGTACAGAAGCCCGACGTTGAAGCGGCGCGAGGCGAAGTAGGCCGTCGCGAACAGCACCGCCATGATGATGGCCGTGGAAAGGGACGAATGGCGCCCCGCACCCGCCACCAGCTGGTCGGCGCGCATGCCGTAGGCGAAGGCGTACAGGCCGTAGAGCACGAACAGCTTCCACGGGTAGGAGAACTTCGGCACGCCGCGTTTGGGGCGCTCGGCCTCGGGCACGTGAGCGTAGGCATCGCGCAGGTACAGCACCGCGAGCACCGGCAGCAGCACAAGCGCGCACTGGGCCTGCCACAGGCCCATACCCTGGCAGAAGAAAGTGACGACGGTGCCGAGCAGCATGGCGCCCGCCAGGAAAAGGAAGATGCGCAGAAGGCTGAAGGTGGCCAGCACCTCAGCCGCCAGAAGCAGGAAGAGCCCGTAACCCACACCGGCCGCCAGAGATCCGGCCACCACGAGCCCAAAGGATGCATCGGGCACCCAGACTGCCAGCGTGCACAGCACCGACGCGACGATCATGCCCGCAGCGGCCACGACTTTCACCAGGCGGTTCTCGTTGAGGGGAATGAAGCGGCGAAACAGCAGCACCATGAGGATGCTCACGGCGATGTAGGCCGCATCGAAGGTGAGGTGCGGGTCGAACGACCACGGTACCGCGTCCAGCATTCCGGCACCGGCGCCCGCCCCGGTGAAGGTGAGCGTGGCCCAGGCCCGGGCGCACCCGTAGGCCACGACATAGCGACGGCCGCCCCGCAGAAGCGCGCGGCGGTCTTCCTTCGATTCCGCTTTCTCGGTCATGGGCGTCCCTCCTTATGCAAGGTGATTATACACGGCAAAGCCGGCGACCCGAAGATCGCCGGCTTTGAGGGAGAGTTCCGCCGCACCGTGGGGAGGGAACAGGGGCGGCAGAACGGGGGATGACTTACAGACCCGCCACGTAGCGGCCCGTGGCGAAGCCGGTGGTGATGGCGCGGCCCACCGACAGGCCCTCGATGTCCATCGGGTAATTGCTGTTGCCGAAGAAGGGGCCAGAGGCGTTGCCCACGGCGAACAGGCCCTCGATCGGCTGCATGTCGGCGTCGAGGCACTGGAAGTTGTCGTCGCACCACAGGCCGTCCACCAAGGCGTCGATGTTGTTGGCGCCGCGCGGCACGGCGTAGCAGGGGGCCTCGATGGGCACCATGTACTCGTCGCGCTTGCCGAAGTCGGCGTCGCCCTCGCCAGCAGCCACCAGCTCGTTGTAGTGGCTGATGGACTCCACGATGGCCTCCACGGTGTAGTCGTGGGCCCAGCCCTCCTCGTCGGCGAACGCGATCATGTTGGCCGCCAGCTCTTCCAGGGTCTCGCCCTTGATCCAGGCCTCGGGATCGACGTTGCGGTAGGCGTTGTGGATGGAGATGTCGGAGAACGACTCCCAGGCGTCGTAGTGCTCCTGCCAGTTGGTCGGCACGATGGAGAAGAACTTCACAGCGGTGGACTCGGCGAAGTCGACCTCGGCCAGGTACTTGTTGGTGAACTCGTTCAGGTAGCCCATGCGGCAGCAGCCCTCGTCCATGAAGCGCTTGCCGTGGCGGTCGAGGAACAAGTACGGCATCTCGAAGCGCACCTTCGGGCCCTCGCCGTGCACCATCTTGGTGTGGGAGGCGGGGCACATCTGGGCGCCTACCCACATGGCGGCCTTGAGGCCCGTGCCGTTGCGGAAGTCCACGGCCTGGTGCAGGCCCTTGGCGTCGGGAGTGTAGAACTCGAGCATCTCGGAGTCGCCCACGTAGTCGCCCGCGGCCATGATGACGCCCTTGGAGGCGCGCAGCAGCACGTGGCCGCCGTCCTTGGTCTCGCCGATGGCGCCGGCCACCCGGCCGTCCTCCATATAGAGCTGCACGCAAGGAGTCTCGAAGAAGATCTCGGCACCTTCCTCCTGCACCTGCTCGCCGATCACGAGCGCGCCCTTCTGATGGCCCTCGTCATGGAAGTAGGTGTTGGCATGGAAGTACACATCGTGGCCGTTGCAGTTCACCACGTAGTCGTAGGGCTTGGACTCGCTGCCGCCCTTGGCCGCCGCCTCGGCCCACCAGGCCAGCGCCTCCTGGGAGTTGCGGGCCCAGGTTTCCACCTGGCCCATATTGGCGCGGTAGTCGCTCTTGTAGTTGATGAAGGAAAGCGCTGCCTTGATGCCGGCCTCGCTCGTCTTGGTCAGATCGATGGAGGCGCCCATGTTGCCGGCGGTCTGCACGATGGACAGGCTCTGCAGCACGCCCACGGTGGCGCCGGCCTCAAGGGCGGCGTGAATGGCGGCCAGGCCCGACTCGCCCGCGCCGACCACGACGACGTCGTAGGTGTGCTCCTCGGCGAAATCGGTGATCTCGGCCGGCTTGTTCAGGAAGCTCGGCCCCATGTAGGTGGAACCGTCCCCGGCCGCACCTGCGGCGTCGCCCGTGCCGGCGAGCTTGGGCTGCCCGCAACCGGCGAGCGCTCCGGCAGCGGCCACACCCATGGCGGCTACGCCACCGAACTTGAACAGGTCGCGACGAGACATAGTGGACTTGGTCATGATGAACTCCCTTTCCCTCTCTCTGGGTTCCGCCCCCGGCCTTCCCGGATCGCGGCGCAGCGGCTGCTGCCTCAGGTTCGGAGGGGCTCCCTCGCCCCATCCGCCGCAGCTCCCTCGCTGCACCACGCACTATGAACGCCGCGTCGAAATCGCACATCGACCAAGCGGAAAAAAGAAGTTTAAAGCTGTAACCCCCTCTATAAACCTTAGCATTGATCTGGGGAAACAAAAAACGGACGGGATTGGTCCCGTCCGTTTTAAACCTTAGTTTGAAAGCTGCTGGAGCTATGCCGCCTGCTTCGTGTCGTCGCCGGCAGCTACCTCCTCGGGGGTTTGGGCCGCACCGTTCTGTTCCACAACGTCGTCCTCGGGCTCGCCAGAGGCATTCTCGTCGCCGGCAGGAGTCGGCGCAGCTGCCGAGCCATCCGCATTTGCGTCAGCCGGGGCGCCCTCGGCGCCCGCGTCGCCAGCCGCGCTGCCATCCGAACCTGCGGCATCCTCCGTCGCCGGGGCCTTGCCGTCGCCGCCCAAGATCTCGTAGGCGGGGCTCACGTTACTGCCCGCCGATTCAACGTAGGTGAAGTTGATGGTGTCGCCCACCTTATAGCCCACGATATCCAGCAGGCCCGGCAGCGCGAAGTCGAAGATGTTGCCGTCCTCGTCCTCCAGGGTCACATAGAAGTGAGTGTTGCCCTCGATGACCGCTTGGTTGAGCGAGCGAATCGTGCCCTTCACGGTCTTCACGTCGGTGGCCGTGCCGCCGTCGCTCTCGGACACCACGCCGTTGGTGGCCAGCAGGGCCTCGTAGGCCTTCTGGGTGTCGGCCACCGTATCGCCCACGGCCACGTTCTGATAGCGCTGGATGTCGATCATGGCGAACTTCTTCACGAGGCCCGCGCCGTCCTTCAGGGCCATGAAGTACGTGGGCTGGTTGCCCACATTGATGAGCAGCGGGAACGTGGATGTGTAGCGCAAGTTCTGCACCTGGCCCTCGGCCGATTCCATGGCCGAGTCCTCGGTGGCGCCGGCCACCGAATAGAAGTGGGACTCCTGGGTACGCTGGTTCACCAGCACGAAGCCGATGATGGAGTTGTCGGCCGTGGCCGAGGTGACGCCGGTGTACACCCACACATCGTCGTCCTTGGCGATGTAGTTGTAGCCGAGCGTGCCGTCGGTGCCCGGCGTGGTGCGCACCACGCCCTCCTGGCCGAGGAACGAGTTCAGCCACCCGTTGTTGTAGGAGCCCCACCAGTTGTACTGCTGGATGAGCAGTTCGGCCGGGAACACGCGGTCGACCCACTCGGGGCACTCCTCCACCGACAGGTCCTGAGTCTCGCCCGTGGTGGCGTCGCATAGCACCACGCGGCTGATGGTCTCGCCGCCGAAGAGCCCGATGGTGAAGTCGCGCACGGGGCAGATCCACCAGGGATGCCCGTCCTCGTCGATCTCGAAGGACTTCTCACCGAACATGTAGAAGGGGTACTTCAGCTGCACATGGCGGTCGATGTTGCGGGCCAAAGGCTCGCTCTGGGAGTAGTAGATGGGATTGTCGCCCAAGCGCACGATCTCGGCGTCCTGGGTGGTCATGTTCACCAGAGCGTAGGCCGGAATGCCGCCGTCGCGGTTGGTGAACCACTTGAACAGGTCGGCGTAACCCAAGGGGCTCACGCGCACCGGCGTGCCCTGGTAGTTGATCTGGGAGTACAGGTTCGACACCTCGAACTGGCTCACGTACTCGGGGATGGAGCCCATCTCGCGGTTACCCAGCAGAATGGCCGAGTCGCGGTCGATGACGGGAATCTCGCTGTAGTTCACTTCCTTGATGTCCTGGGCGAACTCCAGCGTGTCGGTCTTCAGCACGTTGGAATACTTCTCGGCATTGCCGGGGAAGATGGACATGGACATGACAGCGCCGATGGCCACGAGCACCACCACCGCCACCGGCACAAACGACAGGATGCGGAAGGTCTTGGCCTTGCCCTCGTTCTTCGTCACTTCCTTGGTGCCGGTCTTGTACTGCTTGCTGCGCACCCAGAAGATGAGGAACAGCGGCAGCAGGATGACAATGAAGACAAAGCCCCAGAAGTCGGTAGAGTGAATGTTGATGGACGGGTGGAACCACCAGTAGGCGCCCGCGATAACGAGCAGGGCCACCAGAATCAGCACCGCGAGCCACTTCTTGGACGGCAGGTGGAAGTCGTTGGCCAGAAACTCGAAATCAACCGTGGGGCCGCCGTTGCCGCCCGCACCCGAGCCGCCCCGGCCGCGTCCGCCGCCGTTGCCTGCGCCGCCGAATCCGCCGAAGCCCCCGAACGGGAAGCCCCCGAAACCGCCCACGCCGCCGCGCGAGCCCGAGGCTCCAGAGCCGCCGGCCGAGCCGGAGCCGGAGCCGCCGGAGCCAGAGGCCGAGCCCGAGCCGGGCGTCTGCGGGCCGGCCGAAGTGCCGCCGCCCACGTTATCGGTGTTCATGCCCGACTGGCGCAGAGCCTCCAGCAGGGAATCCAAACCAGATTGTGCCACTAATCTCATCCTCTCCTGATGGGCTCCCGCCGAATGCGGCTCCTCGCCGCACCGCGGGCAAACCCGTCGCACGCGGGGTCTTTCCCTGCCCCGCCCAAAGGTTTCGTGACACTATACCCGAACGGCCCCCGCCGAGGCGGAGGCCGTCAAATACCCGAAAGAAAACCGCAAGGTTGAAAGCATCCAAGAAGTGCGGGACGCCCTACTCCCTGCCTCCGCTCGAGGAGCGCCCGGGGAACTCGCGATCATAGCGGCCGTTGCAGCGACGGTGCACGAGCACCGCCCAGAACGAGACAACTCCCAATGCGGCCACGGCCCACAGCAGATCGAACGCGCACATGCCGAGAGTGGGCAAGGCGATGGCGGCTAGCGCGAGCAGGAAGAAGAGCATCTTATCGGACAGCTTCACGGTAACGCTCCTTGCAATCGAGGGACTCCTGGCGCAGGCGCATCATGCCGTACGCCGAGGCCAGCACCATGATCAACGCGAACAGGACATGCAGCGGGCAGGACCCGAAGATGCCACCTGTCTGGGGCAGCGCGTGCAACGCGGAGGCGAAGCGGCCCCTCCCCTCACCCGCAGCCGCCCCGGCCCCCGCAGAGCCGTCGCCGCCAGACGATCCTCCGGTTCCGCCGAGGCCATCGGAGGCATTGCCGCTTCCCAGCCATCCGTCGATAACGCCTTCGCGCACATGATAGAACAGCCGAATCGTGGTGGAATTGCCAGCCGAGTCGACAATGCGCTGCTCGATAACCCAATCACCGGGCTTCGTGCGGTCAACCGCATCCACCTCCTGACCGTCAGCGTTGAAGATGCGAATCGGCCCGTAGGTCAGTGCGCCGTCGGACAGGGTCGAGGAAACGTCGTAACGCTCCGAGAAGAGCGTCGTGAAATCAGCAGCCGACGGGAACGCCTTTGCGGTACCGACTGTGAGGTCGTCCTCGATGACGGCGTGGGAGAGCTTCCCCGCCGGATCCTCTTCCACCTTGGTGGGGGGCAGCGGCTTGGACGTGTCGCCGGGCTTTCCCGGGTCAGGCTTGATGATCACCGTCGGAGGACCGGGCGTTTCGGAACCGGGCGGATTCGTGGGGTTTTGGCCGCCCGGGCCTGTCGGATCCTGGTCGCCCGGCCCTTCAGGGCCATCTGGTCCCGGAGTTGTCGGCTCATCTGCCTCGCGCACCTCCACCACGGAGCTCACATTGCCGGCTGCGTCCTCGGCCACATAGAACCCGGGGGCAGGAGAGGCAACTGTCTGCACTGTCGCGCCGACGCCGTCTGTTAGGTCAAAATCCCAGGCAGCTTGCCCTTCGGCACGGGACATGGCAACCCGATCGCCTCCAACGGAACCCGCCGAAAGGCTACGTGCGGACGCACCGACAACCGGCGACTTCGTCACGTCGTCGGTATCGAGCGCTCGCCCGTCGGCCTTCACGCGGTACACCTTCCACACGCCTGCCACCGCCTTACCCGAACTCGGCGGGACGCTGTCGTCGGCCGTCAACGTTCCCGCACTGGCATCCCAGCGAAGTGCGGGGGCATGGGTGTCTATCCTGATGGCCTCCGTCCCCTTCTTCGACAGCGCGCCCGCAGTGCTGCGCGCTTGAAGCGACACGGTCACGCCGTCGGTATCGGCCGTCTGCCGCCATGCCTCGCGATCGGCCAAAGTCCCAAGAGCCCCTCCGTCCGAAGCGGTCACGAGAAGCTCGTCGAAATCGCCGGCATAGAACGTGACCGCCACCGGCGACCGGTTCCACCCGTTCTCGTTGGCGATGGGCAGACGCGTATAGTGAAAGGCCGTGCCAGCCCCCGAATCCGGGTCGTCGGGATCCATCGAGGGAGGCGCCGGCTTTAGTTCCTGATCGGCGATAAGCTCTGCCGTGGCGAACTGGCTACCTTGGAAGGTATCTTCGATCAGCTCGTGGCTTACCTTCACGGCGTGACCATCGGCCTGGTTAATGCGGGCAAAGTAGGTCACCGACACGGGATCGTTCCCCGAAAGCGTGATGGGCACACCGACCTTACCGGAAAGCGTCTCCGGCCCCGGCCCCTCAACCGACGAGGTAACTGTACCGTTCTTGTCCACCACCTCCATGGGAAAACCGGCCTCCGCAAAGGGCGCGATACCCTGGGTAGGATTGTCAGCGGTATGAGCCAGCTTCAGGTGCATGGAATACTGCTCGTCGAAACCGTCCGCAGAGGCCGCTGCACTTTTATTGCGCACGGTGCAGCGCACCTGCACCACCTCGCCTGCCCCCAGCACATCGTGCTTTTCCACCGGAATGTCGTACTTCTTCGTTGCATCGTTGTAGCGATACAGAGAGATTCCGCTGATCTCAGGGTCCAACTTCGGCAATGCCATGGAATCGAATGTGAGCCCGACGGTGCGCGTCTGAGTAGCAGGGTATTTTTCCGGATTACTGGGATCCAGGGTCTCCACCAGATCGTTGCGCCACCCGATGCCGCCCGAAAGACCCAGCCAGCACTCTGAAGCTCCTCCCAGGTAGTCTCTTCGCACGTTCGCAACGCGCATGGTCTGCTCGCCGTCCAGCTCCACCGTGAAGGTATCGGCAGCCGCATCGTAGGCATAGACTAACGAGGGCCGCGTATACTCGGGCAGCTCCTTCTCGTTGAAACGCGTCTGATTAACCCCGTCAATAGCACGGGTCGCGTAGGTGATCGTCCGCGGCGACGCCATGGAGGTGGTCCACTCTTGCCCATAGGTGCAAATCCCAAGACCTCCAGCTTTCGCCACCTCGGGCCTATCAAGAAAGCCGACGCTGAAGTACGTGAAGAACGCATACTTCTCCTTCTCGGCTTCCACAATGGGGCTCGCTGCGGCATGAGTGCGCACCGTCCAGCTCGCCGTCAGGGAAACAGGCCCCCTCGAGAGAAACGCGCTGTCGCTCACAATATAGTAGGGATAGAGGTCTCCCGGCACGAAATCGTAGTGCTCGGGCTGGAGGGTCGACCCTGCCCGCAACGTCGAACCCTCTATGAGAGCCGGCTCGCCATTGAGATTCGTAGCCTCGAACAGGGTGTTGTAATCCGTTGTGCCCACGAAGCCCTCGTTGGCACGTGCTCCGGTCGACTGAGCTTCTCCTGGCTCTCCCGCTTGCGCAAGTTCAATACCGGGCGCCTCTCCCCACAACGGCATCAGACCCACGGCGAGCAATACTGTCAGAGCAGTGCGCAGCGTCATCCCGCGCAAGGAAGTGGCGCACGTCTGAATGCGGCGCACATGGGACTCAGCGGCCCGTCGGGGACGCAGCAGCCTAAACGCGGCCCGTCCTTCCCTTCTTTCCATAACATTCTCCTCGTAGATTGACGCAACGGCCGATCTCTAACAGGCCGTTGCGGGGGCCTGCCGACAATTCATCAATAACAAACAGCCGCCTATCAGGGGAAGCGGGTCACCTTTCTCATTGTTATCTTGCCAGATTCACATTTCCTTCACAAGCTTGCAAACTCCAGGATCTTCGCCGATCTGCTACACTACGCAGCCGCGAGGGTTATCCGCAGACAGAACTCTCGCAAGTCCCTTCCCTTCATTCGAGAGGTCGCATATTGGCACGAGAGCACCGGGCATACGAGGAGTTGGCCGCGCTCGTCGTGCAGGCGCAAGGCGGCGATCGGAGGGCCTTCGAGGAGCTCTATCTACGCACAGCCCAAGCTCAGTACTTCACCATCGTCGGCAAAGTCGGCGACGCGGCTGCGCCCGATGTGCTCCAGGAAGTGTTCCTCATCGCCTGGGAGCATAAAGGCGACATCCGGCCCCGGGCTTTCGTTGGCTACCTGAACACAGTGACACGCAACGCGTGCCTGCGCTACCTCGAACGCGGCCGTCACCCGCGAGAAGCATCTTCGACGCACGATGAATTGCAAGGCCTGGAAGCACAAGGCCCTGCCGGCCTTGCCGCCGCAAGCGAAGCCGATCCCGCCGATATTGCGAGCGGGCGCGACGAGGGCGCTCGCCTGGCCGCGGCCTTGCGGAGCGAGTTGGACGATCGCGAACGCGAGGCTATCCTCATGCGGTTCTACCAGGACATGGGCCTTGCCGCTATCGCCGAGAATCTGGGCGTGTCCGAGAGCACGGTAAAGCGCACCATCAAACGGGCCCTCGGCAAGTTGCGGGACAAGCTGGGAGTCCTCCCGTTCGGGTCGGCGCTGTCCCTCCTCTTGCGGCAAGCGGTGGAGGACCCTCTAGCCGAGGGCGCTTGCCCGCGAGCGATCCATCGGCCAACGCGACCCATCGACTGGGGCGTGCGCATCGTCTCGGTAGCAGCATGCGTGGCGGCTATCGGCTGCATCGGACTCGTGGCAGCGGGGCACCTGATGCCGAACGCAAGCTCGATGACTCCGGAGATCATCGGCAATTCCAGCACCCCGCTTGCCGAGGCCGTCGGCGATACGACGCCTCCCGCCTTGGAGGAGCTACGCCTCGAGCACGGCGTATCGGTGGTGTCTTTGAGAGATGAATCAGGTATCGCCAGTGTAACGTTGACGGCAGAGGACGGCACTGTCTACCGCTCGACAGAGACTACCCGCGTGAATGGCGAGGATTCCATCTGGGAGCTTCGCTTCACCGTGCCGGGCGGCACCTATGCGGTAATCGCCACTGACTGCGAGGGTAACGTCGCCGCCGGCGAGGTCGTCATCGATTTCCCGCCCAGCGACCCCGGGCCTTACGCTCCGGCTGCCTAGCGCAACGGCTCCAAAGCAAAGCGAGGCGCGCCCTCGACGCGCTCCCGTCCCAAACCGTATCGGGCAGCAAAACGGGGCACGACCTTAACGTGTTGCCGTGCCAAACCGCGTAGCGCGCTCGTGCTACAGGATCGCGCGGCCCATCTCGCCGACGACCTCCTCCAGGCGCACCTTGGCCTCGGTGTGGGTGGCCATGTCGCGCAGGGTCACCTCGCCCGCGTCCAGCTCGTCGGGGCCGAGCACGGCCACGCGGGCCGCCCCCAGCTTGTCGGCCAGCTTGAACTGGCTCTTCAAGGAGCGCTTCTGGTGGTCCATCTCGGTGACGAAGCCGGCGTCGCGGCACTCCTGCACAAGCGCGAAGGCCCGCGCTCGCACGGTGTCGTCTACGCAGGCCACGAACAAGTCGCAGCGCTGGGCCTTCGGGAACGCCACGCCGGCCGCCTCCAGGGCCAGCACGCAGCGCTCGAAGCCAAGGGCGAAGCCGAGGCCCGGGGTGGCTCGCCCGCCCACCTCTTCGGCCAGCTTGTCGTAGCGCCCGCCGCCGCCGATGGCGTTCTGGGAACCCATGCCGTTGTCCACCTGCACCTCGAACACCGTGCGCGTGTAATAATCGAGTCCGCGCACGAGCTTGTAGTCCTCCTCGTAGACCACGCCCGCGCCGTCGAGCAGGGCCTTCACGGCCCCGTAGTGCTCGCGACAGTCATCGCAGAGGTGATCGGTGATCTTCGGCGCGTTCGCCATCACGGCCGAACACTGGGGGTTCTTGCAGTCGAAGGCCCGCAGCGGGTTCACCTCGGCGCGGGTGAGACAGGTCTCGCACAGCTCGCCGGCATGCGCATCCATGTAGGCGCGCACCTTCTCGCGGTAGGCCGGGCGGCACTGCTCGCAACCCATGGAGTTCAGCAGCAGGCGCATGGACTCGCGCGGAATGCCCACCTTCTCGTAGAAGCGCATGAGCATGATGATGGCCTCGGCGTCGATGGTGGGCTCCTCGGCACCCAGGCACTCCACACCCACCTGGTTGAACTGGCGCTGGCGACCCTTCTGCGGGCGCTCGGCACGAAACATCGGGCCCGCGTACATGAGCTTCGCGGGCGCCGCCCCTTGGGGCACCAGATCGTGCTGCACCACGGCGCGCACCACGCCGGCCGTGCCCTCGGGGCGCAGCGACAGGCGGCTTTTCGCCTTCGGGGCCTTCCCCTCTTCCACCCAGCGGCGCAGATTCTCGCCGGAAATGGCCGTGAACATCTCCTTGGACACCACGTCGGTGGCCTCACCGATGCCGCGGACGAAGAGCTCGGTCTGCTCCATGATGGGCGTGTCGATGGGCAGATAACCATAGGTGCCGAACACCTCGGCCGCCGTCTGCTTGAACTGGTTCCAGAACAGCGCCTCATCGGGCAGAAGATCGCGCGTCCCTTCAGGTGCGTTAATGGCCATGGCACTTCCTTCGTGATGGGCGGGCAACCGGTGCGCCCGCGAGCGTAAACTTCGGGTATTGTAACGCAGAAAGGGGACGTGCACCAAAACTGGCGCACGTCCCGCCGATTTCGCCGACCTCAAGAAGCGGCCACGGGAGGGAGGGAGGCCGCAACCGGAGGGGCGCAGGAAGTATCGCTCGTTGCGAAGCGCTTAGGCCTGGGCCATCTCGGCGCCGGCGATACGGCCGAAGCACACCGCGAAGGACACGTAGCAGCCGCATCCGGGGTAATTGCCCGGCTTGCCGAAGATGTTCGTCCCCACGTCGTTGCCCGAAGCGTACAGGCCGGGAATGACCTCGCCCCACACGTTCAGGACCTGGGCCTTGTCGTTGATGACCACGCCGCCGTGGGTCTCGGCCATATTGTCCTCGGGTACTTCCATGTAGCCCTCGTCGTCCATATCCCAGTGATAGAACACATCGTTGTACTGCACGTTGTAATGGTACTGCTGGGCCTTGGCGATGGGATAGTAGTAGGACATCTGGGCCAGGTCGGCGCCGATGGCCATGGCCGCTAGGATGCCCTCGCCCTGGCAGGCGTCGGACATGTAGCACTTCTTGCCCACGGCCTCGGGCACGAACTTCTGCTGCATCTCCTCGCTCGCACAGAAGCCGCCCGTGGCCAACATGACGCCCTTGTTCGCCTTGATGTTCTCAGGGCCGTTCTGACCCTCGACCTCTACGCCAATGACCGCACCGGCCTCGTCGAGGATGAACCTCACAAACTTCGTGTCGAACACCGACTCGATCTGCTCGGCGCGGGCGTTAATGGCCTCATAGAGGGGCAAGAAGAGCTCGGGGCCCGAGTTGGCGGTATTGTCGGGCATGGCCGTGGCCCAGTGCGTGCGCGGCGCGGCGGTCTCCTTCGAAAAGCCGAACTTCTCGTACTCGCAGCCCGTCGCATCGAGGCAGCCGGCACCACCCGAGGAGCCGCTCGTGGCGCCCTCGCCGCCGACAGCGCGAGCGTACTCGAACAGCTGCTGATCCGTATGAGCCTTGCTGAGATCCTCCAACCAGTCGACATTTGCGCCGCAGCGATCGGCGTAGGCGCGGGCGATGTAGTCGGGGCATGCGCCATCGGTGCAGGTCATAATCCATTGGTACATGTCGTCGGGCGTATCCTCGTAGCCGAGCTCCTTCTGCACACGCGTGCCTGCGCCCATGATAGCGCCGCCGCAGCGGGCCATAGAACCGCCCGGCAGCGATTCCTTCTCCACGATGAGCACCGAGGCCCCGTTGTCGGCCGCCTCGATGGCAGTCGCAGCGCCCGCGGCGCCGTAGCCGAGAACGACGACATCAGCCTCGCGAGCCCACTCAATACCCGCCTCGGAGCCCTCGCCTGTCGCAGACAGGGAGTCATCGGCAGCCGGCTCAGCCGGAGAGCCCGAGGTGCACCCCGCCAGCCCCAAGCCCATGGCAGCGCCCATGAAGCCGGCTCCAGCAAGGAAATTACGACGCGTTAGCTTCTTCTCCATTGGTCCCACTCCTTCTTTTTCTCAGTTGTTGTTTTCGACCCGCGAAACCTCGTCCGCCGGCCAGATCCGCGTGATTACGCTACGAATGACAGGTGTAGCACTGGTACACGTCGGTGTGGTGGCACGACTTGCAATAGCGGGTCGCCGTTTTCTCGACTCCCGTGCTCGAGTGCATCTTGTGACAGCTCGTGCATTCCGTGGCGGCATGATCCTCGTTTTCGGGCAGATCGTGCGGGTTCACCACCGTGCCCTCGCTATCGGTCAGCACCGCAGACTCGGTCGTCTTGGCTGCCAGATCGGCAGCATTGTGGCACGAAGCGCACACCGCGTCGTCCACCGCCGTCTTCACCAGCGCCGTCGCACCCTTGCCATCGGGCTGCGCCGCTTCATGAGCGGCCTCAAGACCCGCCTGGTCGGCATGGCACGTCGCGCACGCGACATCCGGATGCTTCGATGCCGTGCACGCCGCATCCTGCTGGCTGGCGATCTCCTTCTCGTGGCACATGCCGCAATCGCTGTCAGGCGTCCACGCGAACGCCGCCGCCAGCTCTGGCTCGGCCTGCTAAGCCGTGTCAGCGAGCCCCTGGTCGTCGGATGTCGTCGACCGCTGCTGCGGGGCGCATCCTACGAACATGAGGCATGCGGCAAGCACCACCGCGGTCATGACAGCCGCGGCCATACCGAGACGGCCGCCGATGAACGCGCCGAGCGCCGCCAAGGGCTGTTTTCCTTCCTCTGCTCTCACATTTTCCTCCTTTCCTGTCCTCGCCCTCACACGCCCCTCCGGCGTGTGAGGCTGTTATATCGAAGAGACAATCACCACGTCAACGCGCTCTCAATTTTTGAGAACGGAGCCGAGTCGGGCCTTCGCACGACGCCAATTCCTACAATGAATATGGGCAAGAAGGCTCCATGCACGTCGGGGTTCTTGCCTCATTCAGCGAAGGGAGGGAACACGAACGGGGAGGGATCGCCGCCCGTCGTTCTCACGGACGAGTTCCGCAGAATATGGGAGGCGGCAAATCAATCGTATCTGAGCTGGAGCGACCTCGACGGCTTTCCTCTGCCGCAGGGCGCATCGAAGCAATATGTCTGGAAGCTGGTAACAGCCCTTCGCCGGCATGCCGGCTTCGCGCTGCCCTTCCGTCCTTACGTGCACACCTCCGACGGAGAATCGGCATGGATAGCCCCCACGCATGACATGGAGCGGGCCCTCGCGCTTTTGAAAACCCAGGGCAATTCCCAGACCGTCGAGTACCAGACTTTTGCAGCTCTCCCCCTCTCGCGCAAGGCCGCGATCATGATCGACGACATTGGAGCCGCACTGACCATCGACGGATACCATGTGGACGCCAGTGAGGGCCTGAGTGCCTACCTGGCCCGCATACCTCCCCAGACCCCCGAGAGAGTCGCGATGTTTTCGCTGATCGAGCAATTCCTTGAGCCCATCGTAGCGGCTCCAGACCCCATAACCCCGGTCTACCTTGATTCACTCAACGGGCTCATCTCCGCCGCTCCGCCTTCGGTCGGTCTCGGTGCGAGCCAGCCCGTCTTAGCCCACATCGAGCAGCACCGCAGCCGGTATCTCAACCTTGACTACTACACGCCTGAGACCGTCAAGCACACCATCTGTGACATCTTGAACGATACCGCCTTGCACCCCATCGTGGCAGAGCTCCAGGCGCGCTATTTCCTCATCGCCCTCACCCCATACGCCACGGGCAATGCCGCCACATCACTTCTGCTGCGCAAGACATTTCTGGAAAAGCACAACCTCGGGCTGCTGGCGCACGCCTGCACCCTAACGGCCATAACGGCATGGCAGCAAGGCTCCTATGACCTCAATCTCCCGAGCTATGACGCCGCCCTTTCCCCGCACGACTGTGGGGAGGGCTTCGACGCCACCGAATTCACGCACTACAACCTCCTCGTGTTCGCGAACGAACTGCGCCAGATCAGGATAAAGGTCGCGCGTACCGAGGCAAATCTCGCCTCGGTACGAGAGCGCATCGCGGGAGCGCCCTTCCTCAACGCCCGGCAGAAGCTGTTGGTGAGCCAGATGGCGGAAGATCCTTTTCACGCCACCACCATCGAGCAGTTCGCCCAGAAGCATGACGTATCGTATTCAAGCGCACGCACCGATCTTATCGGCCTGACCCAGCAGGGCTATGCCGTGTGCGATCGCCCCGAAAGCGCCAACGAAGCCCTCACCTACCGAACGGGGCCCAAAACGCTTGCCCTTTTCCGCAGAGACGCGTAAGACAACAGCGAGCCCTTTCGCGGCACCAGGAGGAATTTGCCGCACGAAATGCCTGGTTATCCATGCATTTTCTGTCTTGCAAAACTCGCCTAAAATCGCCTAAAATTGCAAAAGAGCGTCCGCGATGGCGTCACCGAGGCTACATGCGAACGGCCACAATACGGCGATATGCGTTTGTGAGAGAAACCAGCGACAGACCCTTGCCGAGCGCAAAAAAAGCGCAACCGCAAACGGCTGCGCCTGGGTGGTTGATCTGCGTCAGGCAGATTCTAGTGGTGGTGCTGGCAGGCCTGGGAGGGATCCATGATGGGGGCCTCGCCGGCAGCCACGGCAGCCGCGGCATCGCCCACGACCGGGTGCACGTTGTCGAAGTACACGGTGATGCCCGCCTGGTTAAAGCCCGCAAGCGGACGGCCGCCCATACCCGCGGCCACGATGGCGTCCACGCCCTCGCCCGCCAAGAGGCCCACCGGACGCAGGCAGCCGCCCGACTCGTGGGGCGGGTTCTCCACCACGCCGGTCTCGGACAGCACTTTACCGTCCTCGATAGTCACGATGGTAAAGCGATCGCAGTGGCCGAAATGCCCCGCACGCTCGGCCGCAAGCCCCGCCTCGCCCATGGTGGGTACGGCCAGTTTCATCGTCGTCATACGCAGTTCCTTTCGCTCGATCTCTCTCGGGGTACCGCCCCATTTAACCGCAACTCAGAATAATGCGCAACGGGGAACTCGCGCAAAAAGCGGCCGTCCCGCGAACGGGACGGCCGCTTCACCCGGGCACCGGGGCGCCCGCGGAGGGGGAGGCTCCTTACAGGGCGGCCAGGGTCTCGCCGGTGTAGTAGCCGGTGGACATGCAGGCGGACACGCTTGCGAAGGACTGGAGCGCCACGGCGCCGGCGGCGTACAGACCGGGGATCTCCTCGTCATTCATGTCGAGCACCTGATTGTTCGGGCCCACCATAACACCGCCGGAGGTCTTGTAGCGGCTCACGTTCAGCTTCAGCGCATGGTAGGGCGGCTGCAGCGATTCGAGCCACGCCTTCTTGCCGAAGTCGGTGTCCTCGCCGCCGGCCACGAGCTCGTCGTAGCGGGCGAAGGTGGCCTTCAGGTTGTCAGCGGGCACGTCCATGCCCGCGGCCAGACCCTCCAGCGTGTCGGCCTTCACGTACACGTCCTCGTGGCTCTTGATGTTGCCCTCGACTGAGTGCGCGATGGCGCGGGCCTCGAAGGCGCGCTGGTCGAAGATGGACCACCACTGGCGATAGCCCGCGTCCACGGCGGCCTGGGCCGCGTCGTGGGACTGGGCCTCCTCGATGAAGCGCTTGCCGTTGGGCAGCACCAGCACGATGGGCGTCCAGTAGCCCCAGGTGGTGCAGTTGGGAATGTCGCCCATCAGGTTGCAGTACGTGAATGAGGAGTCCATGCCCACCATCTGTGCGCCGGCGGCCTCGGCCAGCTTGTGGCCCTCGCCGATGCAGCCGTGCACCATCTGGCCGTAGTTGGCCCACTCGGGCAGGTACTCCATGACCATCTCGCCGTTGTCGGCGAAGCCGCCCGTGGCCAGCACCGTGGCAGCGGCCTTGATGTCGGTCACCTTACCGGAGGTGGCGTCCTCGAAGCGGCAGCCGATGACGGCACCCTCGGGATCCTTGATGAGGGCTGTGGCACGCAGGCCGCAGCGGGTCTCCACGCCGAGCTCCCCCAGCTTCGCGGCAATGGGCTGCAGGATGTTGGGGCCGCCCGAGCCGATGCCATCACCGGGCAGGATGACCGAGCCGAACAGGCGCGGCAGCTCGGCCTCGGTGCAGGGCTCCTGGAACTTCGCCCCGAAGTCGTTGATGGCGGAGTCGACGAAATGGGTGTTGGCGTAGGTCTTGCCCTTCACCCACTCGCCGAACCAATCGTACTGCTCCCAGCCAGCGGTCTGCTTCTCCTTAATGGTCTCCCAGTACTCGTCCACCGTCAGGGGATTGCCGGCAGCCTGCTGAAGCTCGGTGCCTGCGGCGAACATGAAGCAGCAGGAGGTGGCGGAGTCGCCGCCGATCTGGGCCTGCTTCTCGGCAATAATGATCTTCTTGCCCGCCAGCGCCGGGGCCATGGCGGCCGCCAGACCGGCGTAGCCCGATCCGATGATGAGGATATCGACCTCATCGGTGAAGTTCACCGGGGCGTAGCCCACCAGGGCCGCCTCGCCGGTCTCGGCAAGCGGGGCCTCAGCCTCGCCGCCCGCGGGGCTGCAGCCCGCCAGGGCCGCGCCGGCTCCGGCGACGATGCACGAGGCACCGCCGATCTTCAGAAAGTCACGACGTGAAATCGTCATACGAAATCCCTCCCTTTCTAAGGATTCGCTCGCGATCGCCGTGCCCGACCCGCCCCTCCCCTTGAGCAAGCGGGCGCCGCGCCGACGGTGCGGCCGCACGAAACGATCTGTGCAGCGCGAAGTCTAGAAAAGAAGGGGAATTCCCGCTCCCCTAAAAATTGGTTATTTTTGAAACAAGTCGATGACCTGCTGTTTTCTGTTCACGCCAAGTTTAACGTACAGGCTCTTGATATAGCCTTGGGCCGTGGATGTAGATATGTGCAGTCCCTCGGCAATGCTCGCCGCGGTGTTTCCCTGGGCCAGGCCGACAAGCACGTCGCGCTCGCGGGGCGACAGATCGTAGCGCTCGACGAGCTCTTCCACCCGACCGGCGTGAAACTGCTCGAAAGTCTCCGGCTCCTTCTCCACCACCACTTCCACAACTTCCACCACGGGCTTCTGACGGGAATTGCGATAGCCCCACAAAAGCACCACCGCCCCCAGCACGTACACGCACACCGAACAGACGATAGACAGATGCACAAACGTGCCGCCTTCGGTCAGGCTTCCGAACCACCAGCCCAGCGCCAGACCGACCATCAGGCACAGGCGCATGCTGGCCGACAGTATTGCCGCCACCCCGTAGAGGCAATCCCCCGCACGGCGGCAAGCCCGTACCATGCAGAAGGTGGACAGCATCGCCGTGAACGTGTAAGCCGTGTAGATGATGGTGCTCAGCGAGCGGCCCCAGGTGTCGCCGAAGTAGGGCAATGCCAAAAATACGGCGATCACCCCGGGAAACACCGCAAGATACATGAAACGGCTGTGGGGAATGCGCGTGGCAAACACGACGAACACCGTCAGCAGCACGGCGCAGATGAGCGAGCCTTCCAAAGGCGCCTGGGTGGCAATGGTGAAAGACGAGTGACTCGTGAAGGCATACATGTTCACCAAGCCCGTCACCAGCTCGAACACCGCCACGGCCAAGATAGGCGTCGAGCACTCGCGCAGCGTGGCACGCAGCGTAGGCAGACCGCCGACAACTCTCGGGACAGAGGACACCCGCACCGCCGCTCGGCCCCACTGCATCGCGGGGATAAGCGCAAGGGCCAACGCGGCGCACAGGGCGGCGGCGATGGTCGGAGGCAAAAGACCGAGAACAAACGACCCCATCGTAAAGAGAAGCGCCGAGAGAGCCAGCTGCACAATGAGCACGATGGGCGATGCCGTGCCGACCAGCAGCTCCAGGGCCACAAACCCCACAACAGTGACCATCAGACCCCACAGCACCCCGAGAAACGACATGGCCACCGTCTCCCGCACGATCTCGTGGGGCACGAAGGCGACGATCAGATAAATAGCCGCGACCAGCACCAGCGGACTGCGAAATCCCAGGCCGTAACTGTGCAGACGACCTCCAGCGTAGAGCACGAACACCAGTGCGCATGAGATGAGGTTGCCCACTGCCGCGCCCACCATGAACGGAGGATTCGACACATAGCCCAAAGGACTGGGCTCCAAGCCGAAGTTGGTCACGTAGCTGGCATAGGCGAGCAAGCGATACGAGGCGTATATCGCCAGCGCCCCCAACAGGGCCGGTGTGAACAGCTGGCGCAAGTCGCCGAGTCGCTTTCCCATAGCCGCGGCGTCTCCCTCCCTTTGGTCGCCCTGGCAAGTTTGATCACCATAGCGCGACGCCGCCCTCAGTGCAAGTGCGGATGGGTCCTCCCGACAAACTACCCGCCCTGCGCGATCACGCGCATTCTGGAAGACGGAGGGCGCCCGAAGCGAGCGGCCTCCGCCTAAAGCCGTTGAGCCTGTGCGCCCGCCGAGCTCTTGCAAACGCTCGGCCACCAGGTACGCCGCGCCAAACCGCCAACGGCCCCTACAGGTGCGCCACCACCAGGTCGCCCATGCGCTCGGTGCCGACCACGTGGTCGACGGGCGTCTCGGCGTCCTTGATGTCGCCGGTACGCCAGCCCTCGTCGAGCACCTCAGTCACGGCGCGGCGGATGTCGTCGGCCGCATCGGCCATGTCGAAGCTGTAGCGCAGCATCATCTCCACCGACAGGATCTGCGCGAGCGGGTTGGCGATGCCGCGGCCGGCGATGTCGGGGGCGCTGCCGTGGCTCGGCTCGTAGAGCGCCACGCCATCACCCAGACTCGCGCTGGCCAGCATGCCGAGCGAGCCCGTGATCTGGGCCGCCTCGTCGGAGAGGATGTCGCCGAACATATTCTCGGTCACCACCACATCGAAGTCAGCCGGGCGGTTGATAAGCTGCATGGCGGTGTTGTCCACCAGCAGATCTTCCAACTCGACATCGGCGTAGGCCTCGTCATGCACGCGATGCACGATCTCGCGCCACAGACGGCTCGTCTCCAGCACGTTGGCCTTATCGACGCTGGTCACCTTGCCCCGACGCTTGCGGGCGATCTCGAAGGCCTGGCGGGCGATGCGCTCGATCTCGTACTCGGAGTACTCAAGCGTGTCGTAGGCCCGCTGACCCGGGGCACCGTCCACTCCGGCGGCCGGTTCGTCATAGAAGCGCTCGCGACGGCCGAAGTACAGACCACCCGTCAGCTCGCGCACGATCATCATGTCCACGCCGTCCACGATTTCAGGGCGCAGGGTGGACGCGTCGGCCAGGGCGTTGAAGATCTGCACCGGCCGCAGGTTGGTGTACAGCCCCAGCTCCTTGCGGATGCCGAGCAGCCCCTGCTCCGGGCGCGGGGCATTCGGGTCGGTGGTGTCCCACTTCGGACCGCCCACCGCGGCCAGCAGCACCGCATCCGACGCACGGGCCGCCTCCAGCGTGGCCTGCGGCAGAGGCTCGCCGGTCGCATCGATGGCCGCGCCGCCGATAAGGGCATCGGCGTACTCGAAGGCCGTATCGTACTTCGCGCCCACGGCGTTCAGCACCTTCACGCCCTCGGCGATAATCTCCGGCCCGATACCGTCACCGGGCAGCAGGCAGATCTTGTAGGTAGTCGTCATAGCTTCCCTCTTCCTCTCGCGCCTTAGTTCCCGAGCTTCTTCTGCCAGCGCGGCACCAGACCGCCGGCGTTGATGATCTCCATGAGGAACGGCGGGAAGGGCTGGGCCGTGAAGGTCGCGCCCGTGGTTTCGTCGACGATGACGCCGCTGTCGGCATCCACGCTCACCACGTCGCCGTTGCGGATGGCCTCCACCGCCTCGGGGCATTCCATGATGGCCAGCCCCGTGTTGATGGCGTTGCGGTAGAAGATGCGGGCGAAGCTCTTGGCGATGACCACGTCCACCCCGGCCGCCTTGATAGCGATAGGCGCGTGCTCCCGCGAGCTTCCGCAGCCGAAGTTCTCGTCGGCCACAATGATGTCGCCCGGTTGCACGTTGTTCACGAATTCCGTGTCCAGATCCTCCAGGCAGTGCTTGGCCAGCTCCGCCGGGTCGGAGGTGTTCAGGTAGCGGGCCGGGATGATGACGTCGGTGTCGATGTCGCGGCCGTAGCGGTGCACGGTTCCCTTGAATTGCATGAGGCTTCCCTTCCCTATTCGGCCGCGCAGGCGACCGGCTCCAAGTCTTCCGGAAGGCCGATGTGGCCGAGCACGGCGCTGGCGGCGGCCACGGCCGGCGAGGAGAGGTACACCTCGCTCGTGGGGTCGCCCATGCGGCCAACGAAGTTGCGGTTGGTGGTGGCGATGGCGCGCTCGCCGGCGGCCAGGATGCCCATGTAGCCGCCCAGGCACGGCCCGCAGGTGGGGGTGGACACCGCACAGTGGGCGTTGATGAAGATGTCCATGAGCCCCTCGGCGATGCACTGCTGGTATACCTGCTGGGTAGCCGGGATGACGATGCAGCGCACGTCCGGGTGCACCGTGCGTCCCTTGAGTACCGCGGCGGCCTGGCGCATGTCGTCCAAGCGGCCGTTGGTGCAACTGCCGATGACGGCCTGGTCGATCTTCACGTCGCGGGCCTCGGCCACCGGGCGCGTGTTGCTCGGCAGGTGCGGGAAGGCCACCGTCGGCACGATGTCGGCGGCGTCAATCTCGATGACCTGGGCGAACTCGGCGTCCTCGTCGGAGTAGTAGGCGGTGTAGGGGCGCTCGACGCGACCGTCCATGTAGGCGCGGGTCACGTCGTCCACGGGGATGAGGCCCGCCTTGCCGCCGGCCTCGATGGCCATGTTCGAAATGGAGAGGCGCTCGTCCATGGGCATGGTCGCAATGGCGCTGCCGGTGAACTCCATGGCCTTGTACAGGGCGCCGTCCACGCCGATCGTGCCGATGATGTGCAGGATGACGTCCTTGCCGGTCACACCCGGAGCAAGCTTGCCGTTAATGACGAATTTAATGGTCTCGGGCACCTTGAACCAGGCCTTGCCGCAGGCCATGCCCACGCCGGCGTCGGTGGAGCCCACGCCCGTGGAGAAGGCGCCCAAGGCACCGTAGGTGCAGGTGTGGCTGTCGGCGCCGATGATGAGGTCGCCCGCGCCCACGACGCCCTGCTCGGGCAGAAGCGCGTGTTCCACGCCCATGCAGCCCACCTCGTAGTAGTGGGAGATGCCCTGCTCGCGCACGAAATCGCGCACAATCTTGGCCTGCTCGGCGCTCTTGATGTCCTTATTGGGCACGTAGTGATCGGGCACGAGGATCACGCGATCGGCGTCGAAGACGCGATCGGTAATCTCGCGCACGGTCTTGATGGCGATGGGGGCCGTGACGTCGTTGGCGAGCACCAGGTCGAGATCGCATTCGATCAACTGGCCGGGCACCACCTCGTCGAGCCCCGCATGGGCGGCGAGAATCTTCTCCGCCATGGTCATGGGACGAGTCAAGGGAAGCTCCTTTACGCAACGCAAACCTTACTGAAAACCGCATAATTGTAGCACCGCGTCAATTTCCAATCGGTTTCCCTGCGGCCATCTGCGAGAATTTCCACGTAAAGGAGTCGCCGGCGCCCGCAGAGAGGAACGGGCGCCGGCGACTTCGCGAAAAATGGGAGTTGTCTGGCTTACTTCTCGGCGAGCATCTTGCCGACCATACGGCCGAAGGTGACGCACTTGCCCGCGTTCAGGCCCGCGGCCAGGTTCGGGTAGGTGCCGTTGTAGAAGCACCCGCCGTCGTTGCTCACGGCATAGACGCCCTTGATCACCGTGCCGTCCTCGCGCAGGGGCTGCAAGTCGTCGTTTACCACCACGCCGTCAGTGGTGCACAGGGTAAAGCCGCAGGACTTCACCGAGGCGTAGAACAGGGGCGTGCGCAACTCGGACAGGCGGAAGGGCATGCAAAAGCGCCGCCCCGAAGGGCGGCGCTCGAGTGTCAGCGGGCAAGAGGGGCGGCGGTGCCCCGTCCTATTCCTGAAGGGCCGAGCAGAGGGCGTCCAGCAGGGTGATGGCGTAGTGCTGGGCAGAGCGCTCGGGACCCGCTTCCAGCCACACCTTTCCCGGCAGCAGCACCGAGACACGGGGCCACGGGGCATCGCGAGCCACATCAGCGGCTGAAGTCAGACGCAGCGCCAGGCTATCCTCGTCCTCGTAGGACACGAGCGGCACGCCCGCCTCCGCATCATCGGCCGAGAGCAGCACGTGCACGAGCATCATGGAGGCATCGGGGGGCACCGACAGGCTGTCGGCGCTGATGATCTTCGAAGCGGGGTTCGTGGCCACGGCCAAATTCGACATGCGCGAAGCCACCGACCGCGAGAAATCGTCGGTGCCGAACAAACACACGGCGTTGCGCTCCAGCACGTCGGCCGCCCGAGCAAAGCCGAGGTGGCGCGCCGGGCTGTGAGTGGCCTCCTTCCCCACCCACGAGTGGGCGAGGTTGCGCAGGGCCCCGTAGGTGTAGGCCCCGGCGATGCCGTCGGAGGGCAGCCCCATGTTCAGCTGGAAGCGACGCAGGGCATCCTCGGTATGGGCGCCGAAGATGGCGTCGTCGGCCCCGTAGAAGAATCCGAGCGCCCCCAGAGCATGCTGCAACTCGTAGACATCATGGCCGTGGAAGTAGGGCATGCGCAAGTACAGCGTGCGGTCGCCCAGGTTGAACGAGGCGTCCACCAAAGCCGACCACACCTTCTCCGTCACCTCCTCGGCCACCGGCAGCGAAACCGTGGCGCAGAATGCAGCCAGGGCCTGGGTCGTGGCATCGTCGAAGGTGCCCGAGACGGCATCTTCGGAAAGGTGCCCGATGCGGGCGAGGCGCTGCTGCACGTCCTCGACGGCGGCGCCGGTATCGTTGCGCTTGATAGGCTCCATGTTACTTCAACCTGTTCACGAACCAGTCGGCCATGGACACGAGCAGATCGCGGTAGGGCGACGGCTCGATGGCCGCCACCAGCCGTGCCTTCGCGTTCTGGCTGAGTTCCTCGGCATAGGTGCGGGCATATTCCACGGACCCGGCCTCCTCCATGATGGCCACGGCCTCGGCCAGCACCTCGGGATCGCGCTCCTTCGCGGAGAGGATCTCAATCAGGCGCTCGCGGGCCGCAGGCGCGGCGTTCTGCAGGGCGTGCACCACCACGAGCGTGCGCTTGCCCTCGGTGATGTCGCTGCGGAAGTCCTTCTTCTTGGCCTCGTCGGTGCCCACCAGGTTCAGAAGGTCGTCCTGGATCTGGAAGGCGAGGCCGGTATCGAGCCCGTAGCTGCGCAGGGCCCCCACCTGATCCTCGGTGGCGCCGCCCACGATAGCGCCCACGGCGAGCGGAACCGCGCCGGAGTAGTGGGCCGTCTTGTGGACGGCCATGGTGAGGTAGTCCTCGGGCGTGATGTCGTAACGGCCATCGCGGGCCCAACCCAAATCGAGGGCCTGGCCCTCCACGGTACGGCAGGTCATGGCGATGAGCTCGCTGATGACGCGCACCTTGGTGGCATCGTCGAGCAGCGGATCGTTCACCACCGGCCCGTTCACCATGGAAAGCGCCAAGTCGCCCATGTTGATGGCAAGCCCCAGCCCCTCGGTGAGGTGCAGGCAGGGCTCGCCGCGGCGCAGCTCGGCCTCATCGGCGATGTCGTCGTGGATAAGGGCCGCGGAATGGAAGTGCTCGATGGCCGCCGCCGACGTGGTGGCGCGATCGGGATCGCCCCCCACGGCCAGGCAAGCCGCATAGCAGATGAGCGGGCGGTGGCGCTTGCCAGCGTTCTCGCTGTACTGGTACAGCGGCCCGTAGAGGTAGCGGTCCATATCCCCGTGGGTGCCATGGGGAATGTAGCTGTTGACGAGCTCCCCGACCGGATCGGCATAACTCCTGAGATAGGCTTCGAAACTGGTGGGCGTCTCATCGACGCCGGCGAGGATGTCTGAGATATTCTTCATAGCGCTTTCTTGCCAGAGGGCGGTCGTTTCAGCATCGAATCATAATACCACGGCCAACCCACCGCCGCCGCGCCGATCAGCCCATCGACAAGAATGTAAGATTCTACGGCGGCTCCCCAGCACCGCGCTCACGTCCCGCCCAAATCCCGCTCGCGCCCCACTCGCGCCCTGTCGACCTCCCGACGAGGCGCAGGGACGCTACGCACAGGTTGCGGGAGCGTCGTCGAGTTCTCGGGCCATCGGGGCCGCGCCGTGCCCGGTACCGCGATCCAAGGTTGCCCGCCGCACGCGCAGCACGGCGTAGGCACCGAAAACCATCGTGTACGCAGCCACGCTCGCCACCGCCGCCTCGCCCCCGCGGCTCGCCGCCGGTGCCAGCATGAGCATGAGGTGTACGTACACCAGCCCGAAGAACACGTAGGCCCAGCGCTGCAAGCGCTTCCAGCTCTCGGTGCGCATGTGGCGCTTCACGAAGCCGAGCGACGTCGTGCCTAAGACCAGCAGAAGCACCAGCAGCGCCACCGCCACCACCAGAGCACCCACCACGTTGGAGCCCATGGCCGACCCAAGACGCGGCGCGTAAGACGCCAGATACACCGCCATGTGCCCGCAGGCCAAAATGCAAGCGATAATGGATAACTCGCTGCGCACCGGCTTCAGCCACTGGTGAGCACGCGAACCCTTCACAAACACGCCAACATACATGACCACCACAAACAGCGCCAGCGACAGCATGCATTTGCCCATAAGCAGCGTGAGCGGCCCCATCACGGCACGGGGAAGCAACCCCTCGATACCGACGATGTAGGTGACATCGGCCACCACGGCCAACCCGTAGAACGCCACCGGCCACTTATGCAGCGGATGACGCAATGCCACTGAAGCCGCGCAGGCCACTGCGAGAACCAGGAGAAAATCCATTTCAACCACCTCTCTCACCACCCCGAAGGGCATCTCTTCAAGCCGCCGACCTCAGCCGATGCCGCAGCCATCCTCGCCGCCGCTGGCGCAACCCCTCTCACTGCAGGCCGTCACATCAGCTCCAATAGCCTCGACCAGCGCCAGACCTGCGGCGGCGAAGGCAGCGTACGGGGAGGCCTGGGGCAGGGCGGGCGCCTCCGCCTGCGTTTGCCTCATGAACGCGGGGAGCCATTGCGAGCCGTGCTCGGACCAAAAGGCCGTGATGCGCACCCGCCACCGAGCAGCATCGCCCCCGCGGCCCTCGTGCAGCGCCGCAGCCAGGCTTCCGTACAGATACGACAGGAACGAGAACTCGCTCCATACGCTGTCGGAGGGTTCGCGGCGAGCATCGACGGGCATCACCCCCGCCTCCCGCATATGCCGCTCCACATCGAGCTGGCACGGGGAGCGGAAGAGCGCCGGCAATCCCAGGCGACCGTCGCAATCGTGGCGGAACGCCGCCTCGTAGGGCCACAGGGCTGCCTCTCCGCCCGGGAGCAGGTAAAGCGTCGTGTGGGCCGCTCGCAAATCGTCGAAGACCTGATCGGGCTCTGCGTCATAGAGGGTTTTGAGAGCATCAGCCGACTTCGCGACGGCTCCCACATCGGCCAGACAATCCTGGGCGTCCTGAAGGAAGCTGCCATCGCAAAGGGCTGCAGCCAACGCAGGGGCGGGAAAAGCAAAAGCGGCCGCCATGAGCTCACAGCCATCGGCAAAACCCACGACCCTCATCAAATCAGGATCCATGATCCACTTCCCCTCCCTCTTATTATGGCTCCGCGGCCATGCCCCAATCAGAAGGCAAAACGCCAAACCTCCGCACAAGACGGTGAAGCAGAGCCCCGGGCGAGGGGGCTCCCGAAAGGGAGCCCCCCATCGATTACCTCAGATAGTAGACCCGCGGCTCGGTGCCGGCCGCCTCGTTGAAGAACGCGCAGTCGCGCCCCTCGATGGCCAGGGACACCTCTGATTCCGGATCATCCAAATCACCCCAGTAGCGGGCGCGACCCGGGCATAGCTGCATACAGGCGGGCACCTCGCCCCGATCGATGAGATTGTGGCAGAAGGTGCACTTCTCCATGGTGCCGGCCTTGTGGGCCGGGGCATCGGCCTCGCCTACGGCCATGTCGAGATAGAATTCGGGAGAATCGCCGATAAGTGTCCGCACGCCCTCGTAGGGACAGGCCTTGGCACATGCCTCGCAACCGATGCACAGCTCGTCATCGACCCACACGATGCCGTCCTCGCGCTGCTGCGTGGCGCCAGTGGGGCACACCGCCAAGCAGGCGGGATGTTCGCAATGCTGGCACTGCATGGGAAGGAACCACAGCGTCGGCTTATCGTAGGTGCCCCCCGCGCAATCGGCAGCCAGGCTGCCCGTGGCCGTGGCCTGGCCCATGGTGGTGAAATCGTCGTCGGTCTTGGTGTACACCACATTGAAGTGCATGCCGACGGGCAGGTTATTGGCGATCTTGCAAGCGGCCGCGCAGGTCTGGCAACCATAGCAGCGATTCAGGTCGATGGCCATTCCGTAACGTGTCATGGTTAATCACTCCCTACATCTTCTCAATGGCCACAGCCACGTCGTTAAAGGCCTGGTTGGCACATACCTGGTTGTACTCTCGCGACGGCAGACTCGCGTAGTGACCGTCGATGAAGTCGTCTTTTTGCCAACTACGGGCCGAGCTGACCATGCCGCGCGGCAGGCCGCCGTTGATAGCCGCCTTCATGACCACGAAGCCCTGATCGTTGTATAGTTTCACCGTGTCACCCTCGGCGATGCCCAACTCAACGGCATCTTCCGGGTTCAGGCGCACAATAGGCTCCGATTCCCATTCGCGCACATAGTCGCAGTCCCACCATTGCGTGTGGGTATGGGTGCGCATGTGCTCGGACAGCAGGTGGAAGGGATACTGCTTGCGATAGTTGCGGTCCTCGCCGGCAAAGGTCGGAGTCTCCCAATGCAGACCGTGCTCAATGGACTCGTCGATTTCCTTACCCGATACGTAGGCCGGCACCACAGTTTCCTGGTACAGTTGGACGCGGCCAGTCTCGGTACCCATCACCGTGGAGGCAGGATACTTGGTGCCCTCGGGATAGATGCGCGTGGCCTTCTTCTCCTTAAGTGCGTCGAGCGTGCAGCCGACGCCCTTCCAGTAATCGGTATCGAGCAGGGTCGCAAGGTAGTCCTCCTCGGTGATGCCCCAGAACTCCCCCTTGCCCAGCTTGTCCAGGATGAGCCCGAAAATCTCAAAGTCGGATTTTGCCTCTCCCACCGGCTCGACGGCTTTTTCCTGCAGCAGCAGATACGGATGGCTTGAGAACAGGAAACCAAGGTCGAGCTGCTCGAACCAGTGGGCGCTCGGCAGCACGATATCAGCATGCTTGCAGGTCTCGGTCATGCACATGTCGGCCACGACGACGAACTCGAACTTGTCGAACCAGTTCTGAGTGTAATCGTGATCGCACATGGTGACCACAGGATTGGAGCAGTGCACGTACAGGCTCTTGAGCACCAGCGGCTCGCCCAGATACGTGCCCGAATCCAGCACATCGCCCAAATTTACCGTATGGATGAGGTTCGCTTGACCTGGAGCCGGGTTGCCCGCCCCGTCCACCGGCGTATAGGCCGCCGGGTTCGAGAACAGGAGCTGAGGCAGGTATTCCTCGGTCTGGCCGATTGTGGCACCGGGCTTGCCGTAGTTCTCGGTCAGCAGGGTGACCAGGTAGACCGGCCATGAGCTGTAGTGGGCATTGCGATAATGGTTCATACCCATCATGACCTCGGTGGTCACCGGGCCGTCCTCGTGGTAAACGCGGGCCAGCTCACGGATATCGCCCTCGGAAAGGCCGGTAATCTGCGCAGCCTTCTCCACGGGGTACTGGGCGATGCAGGCCATGGCGTTGTCGTAGACCGTCTGCACCTTGATGCCTCCCACCTCGGCAACACCTGTTAGCGCCGTGGTGGTCGCCTCCCCGAAGGGCACGGCCTTGCCTGCGGCCTCGTCCCACACGGCAAGCGGGTTCACCATGGCAGGCTCGCCGGTCACCGGATCAGGGTCGCCCTCGGTGGGCTCCACGCCCAGATCGCTCATGCGCAAGAACGTGCCGTCCTCCTTGATGAGCAGATCGGCATTGGTGTTGGCCCGCAGCAACTCGTCGGTGATCCAACCTTTCTCGAACATCTCGTTGAGCATGCCGAGCGCCAAAGCTCCATCGGTACCGCCCTTCACGGGAATCCACCAATCGGCCTTCGAGGCCGTGGCGTTGTACACTGGATCGATGACGATGAGCTTGGTGCCGTTCTCCTGGGCCTCCATGAACCAGTGCATGGTGTGCATGAGGGAAATGGTGGGATTGTTGCCCCAGATGACCTGAACCTTTGCATTGATACGATCGGTGAGCTCGTGGCCGAGATCGATACCGCCCGTCGCGCGGGCGCTGCCATAGCCCACGCCGGCATCCACGTCCAAGCTGCAGTAGGAGCAACCCAGGGCGTTCACGAACCGCTGGTAGGCCCCGACACCGTTGCAAGAGCCGCTGAGGGCGGCGTAGTTGCCCGACCCGAGGAAGAACATGATGGCCGTCGGTCCGAACTCATCGATATATCCCTGCCATTTCTCGGCGATGGTGGCCAGCGCCTCGTCCCAGCTGATGCGCTCGAAATCGTTGGAGCCGCGCTCACCGGTGCGCTTCATAGGATACAGCACGCGGTTAGCGCCGTAGATGCGGCCCACGTGGGTGAGGCCCTTAGTGCAAATGCGATTGTACTGGGTGTCGGGCATATCGCGGGCGCTCGTGCGCACCACCTGGCCGTCGCGCACATGAACGTTCAGGAAGCATCCACCGCCGCAGTTGCCGCGGCACACGCCCGAGAAGATCTCGTCGGGCGCCACTGCGGGCGCGGCGTCACCACCCGTTTCGGACAAGTTGTCGGCCACAGGCGTGCATCCGGCCAAGGCGCCGGTGGCCGTCAGGGCAGCAGCTCCCTTGATAAAGCTTCTGCGCGAGAAACGTGCAACCGTCTTCGATTCGCTCATGTTGTACTCCTCTCACTCCCTCGCGGGCTCGCGCGACGGCGTCGGGGAGGGTTGCGGCGCCGAACCGCCCGAGCAAGAAAAGCCTCTCCTCATTGGGCTTTTCGATGATCCCACTTTAGGCAAGCCCCCGATTAATAGCGATACGCTGCGGATAAGCTTTGAGTTAATTCGATATTAACGGGATATTAAGATCAAAAGGACGATTGAAACTTCGGTCTTGGCCAAAGACGTTTTCGGATTTGGCGATAGCTCATTGCGGGAGTTGAACAACGGCAGGCCGAGGGGTTGAGAACCGAGGCCAATTCTACGTGCGCCCGCGCATTTGCCCGTCTTTGCGCTTCCCCAGCCACTGGTCGGCGTGATTACGAGACACCCTATGGTCGAATGCATCCCAACGGCACAACATAGACGCCGTCTTCGCGGCGGTAGGCATAGGGAGTCGCCGTTACGATCATGAGAAAGCTCGGCGGCTTCATCTTGCTGGTGTCAATGTCGGCTGCGAACTTAATAAGGTTTGCCGCCGCCTCCTCGATGCTGTCTTGGTTTGCAAGTTTTACTTCCACAGGGGCCCAGCAGCCGTTGCGCAAGTGGATAACCGCATCCGCCTCCCGGCCTTTCTTGTCTCGGTAGTGGTAGATCTGGCCTTTTAGCTCGCCGGCATATACGCGCAAATCGCGCACGCAGAGCGATTCGAACAGAAGGCCAAAGGTCGCGAGGTCGTTGATAAGGTCTGCAGGCCCAAGCCCCAAAGCGGCGGTAGCGATGGAGGGATCGACAAAATGCTTCGTTTCCGATGATCTTACGGCGGTCTTTGAGCGCAGATTGGGATTCCAAGCTGGAAGATTCTCTATCACGAAAAGCTTCTCCATTGCCGCGATGTAAAGCGCTATGGCCTCGTCGCTTAGGGCTGCATCGTCGTTGACCACCATATCCTTTCGGATTTCCGCAATCGAGGTTTCGGTAGCCACAGCTCGCGCATAAGAACGCATGAAGCGCTTGATGCGCTCGGGGTTCTTCGCACGCTTAAAGACGCGATTGATGTCGTCATAGACGAGACCATTGTAGAACACATAGGCTTGCTCGAGCGCCGCTTCACGGTCAAGTCCAAGTGCCCGCGGCCATCCGCCCCGGCAGACCAAATAAGCGTAGTCTTGCAAGGTCAAGTCGCATCGAGCCGGCTCTATCTCCTCGCCCGCAAACAGAGAGGCAACCGATACCGCACCGGTGCTCTCCTGGGACTCGAAAAGAGACATTGTCCGCATGGTGAGGGGATTGATGCGACCGATACCGCTGTGCTCGCAGGGGCTTGACTCGTCTCCTTCGGGATCGGCTAGAGGCGTTGCTGAACCCGTGAGTATGAACTGCCCGTTTTCATCGCGCCTGTCGACCTCGTAGCGAACTTGATCCCACAGAAGGGGAACGACCTGCCATTCGTCAATAAGGCGAGGAGTCGGCCCGGCCAGCAAAAGCGAGGGGGCGTTCTTGGCCAGTTCGACATTTTGCGCGCTCGTTTCGCGATCTTGCATATAGACGGCGCTTTCCGCTCGCTGCTCGGCAGTGGTGGACTTGCCGCACCATTTCGGCCCTCGTATGAGAACGGCTCCCGAAGCACGAAGACTGAAGTCGAGAATTGAATCCATGACACGAGGATAATAGTTCTTCATAAGCCCTCCCTTTATCAGGCATATTAGAACAATATCGGTTATTTGGCAATAACAATACCGCCTATTTGGACGAATTAATATCGGTTATTTGGTAAAAATATGAGTACATATGTATGGGATATTAAGTGTCCAACCCGTCGGCCATCTTGTAGCCCACGCGCTGGACGGTGAGCAGGTACCTGGGCTCGCTCGGGTTCGCTTCTATCTTCTCGCGGATCTTGCGCACGAACACGGTGATGGAGTTGCTGCGCACATCGGCCTCGCCCTCGCCCCAGATGTACTCCTGAATCTGGCCGCGGGTGAACACCTTGCCGGGGTGGGTGGCCAGAAACGCCACGATCTCGAACTCCTTGGTGGTCAAGTTCGCGGGCTTGCCCTTCACGAGCACCTGGTACTCGTCGAAGCGCACTTCCAAATCCCCAATGGTCACCGAGCCGTCGCGGTTGGTGCACCGCGCGAACTCCATGGTGTCGTGGTGTCGGCGAATATGGGCCTCGATGCGCAGCAGCAGCTCGGTGGCATCGAAGGGCTTGGTCACGTAGTCGTCCCCGCCGGCGCGAAAGCCGATGGACTTGTCCACGATATCGGTCTTCGCCGACAGGAAGATAATGGGAATGCGGCGCCCCTCGCCGCGGATGCGCGCGCAGAGGTCGAAGCCGTTCATGCCCGGCAGCATCACATCGAGCAGCACCAGATCGGGCCGCTCGGCCACGAGCATCTCCATGCCGCTTTCGGCATCGCGCGCGCCGCAGTACTCGTAGCCCGCGTGCGTCAGCAGCTTCTCGATAGATACATGCAGGCTCTCCTCGTCGTCGATGAGCATCACCTTGTACATGCCGCCTCCTTGTCCTCGCCTTGTCCGCGCATTGCCCTCGCCTTGCCCTCGTATCGCCGCCCCCGTCGGCGCCGCTGCGCCGGCCGAGCCTCCGGACGCCGGAGCTCCGGCGCCCCCGCTACTCCTCGTCCCCCAGCTCCACCGCCTCGCTGGCCGGAATGCGCACGGTGAACGCGCTTCCGCGCCCCAGCTCGCTTTCCACCGACACCGCATAGCCCTGGGCCACCGCGTACTCCCGCACCAGGGCAAGCCCCAGTCCGCTGCCGTTGTAGACGCGCGTTGCAGAGCTGTCCACCTGGAAAAAGCGGTCGAAGATGCGCTCCCGGTCCTCCTCGGCGATGCCGATGCCGTCGTCGAGCACGCGCACTAGCACGTCTCCGCTTGCGGCCTCGCGCGTCACCTCGATGGAAACCGTGCCGCCCGGCGAGGTGAACTTCACGGCGTTGGTGCCCAAGTTCTCCAGGATGCGCAGCATCTTCTCGTAATCGCCGTTCACGAGCGGCACGTCGGGGGCCACCGCCGTCTTCAGGCCCACGCGCGCGCCGACCGCCAAAGGCCCGATAGTCCCCTGGGCCGACGCCACGATGTCGCCCAAATCCATGAGCTCCCTGCTCACCGCCATCGCGCCGGCATCGGACCGCGCGATGTCGAGCATGTTGTTGATCATGCCGAGCAGCACCGAGCTGGATTTGCGCACCTCCTCCCAGCTGCTCCGCTCCTCCACGTCGCCCCCGTTCGATTCCAGGGCGATCTGCGATAGCGTGATGATAGACGTGAGCGGGGTGCGCAGCTCGTGATTCACCATGGAGAGCAAGTCGCTTTTGACCTGCGACTCCTTCGCCAGCTTCTCGCTGAGGGCCTCCAGGCTGTCGCGCTGCGCCGCGAGCTCCTCGTTGGCGCGCCGCAGATCGCGCGTGCGCTCCGCAACCTGGTCCTCCAGGCCCGCGTACGTCACGCGCAGCTCCTTGGCCATGGCGTTGAAGCGCTCGATGAGGCTCGCGATCTCGCGGGCGGTGCCCGCATCGTCCATGGAGTGCTCCAACCGGCCTTCTCCCACGGCGCCGAAAGCCCTCTTCATGGCCTCGAGGGGGCGCAGCACGAACGCGGTCATGAGCCCGAAGACCACGATGCCGATGAACGTGGCCAAAAGCAGGAAGAACGCCACGTCGCGTATCACGTTGTCGCGCAGGGCCTGGTACTGCTGCTCGAGCGGAATGACCACGCTGATGGCGCCGCCGACGGAGTCGAGCGTCCAACCCTCCTTGGGAAAGCCCGTGATGTCGATCTCGCCGGCCGGCTCCCCGTGACATTCCAGGCAGCTCTCGTTCACGCGCAGGGCCTGCACGTAGCGGAACTGGGCAGCCCCGCTGTCGGCGGAGGTCTGGGCGCGGTCGGCGTCGTCATCGTCCTCGACGATGCGGTAGTGCTCGATAGCAGAGCCCTCGCCGAACAACGTGAGGGCCTCGGCCTCGAAGGAGTCGGGCTTGTCCTGGGCGCGACGCGGCTCGAAGTTCGTGTACCTGATGGAGTAGTCGTTGCCCGCCGAGAAGATGGCCCCCACGCTCTTCCCCACGATGGCGCAGTGCAGGCCCTTGAACTCGAACACGCCGTCGCTGGTGTTGTTGATGGTGTACTGGGAATTGTCCATAAACTGCCAGACGGCATCCATCTCGCGGGCGAAGGTGCGGGCCTCCTCGGCCAGCGAGTCTTCCATGTGCTCCGTCTGGGTGCGGATGTCGAAGAAGGTGAAGGCCGCCGTTGCCGCAACGAACACCGCCGTCAGCACCAGCACGCATATCACGCGTAAGCTGACGTTTCGCGCCTTCACATCCGCCTCCCCTCGACGCACCGCTGCGGGCATCGCCCCTGCATGCCCCATAGTAACCCCCTTCGGACGCGATGGGCGCTAATTTTTGCCTAAGCTTTCGATTAACCGGAGATTAATTCCCCGGGTCGCATCCGAGTCCCGCTCGCGTCTCGCCGCTCTTCCGGCAGCGTCCCGGGCGGGTCGTGGTATCATGGGCGGACACCGAGAGTCGTGCCGTGGGGGCGTGGCGGAATTGGCATACGCAGCGGACTTAAAATCCGCCTCTTCGGATTGTGGGTTCGAGTCCCACCGCCCCTACCATATACCGCGCCGCCTCCCGGGCGAACTGGCGCAGCGGAGGCCCGCCTCGGGTTTTGGCCCGCAGGCGCCCTATTCTTCGCGCGCCGCCTCCAGAATCATCCCGTGCAGGATATCCGACTCGCTGGCCGTGTAGGCCTCGGCCCCGGCAAGGGCGAGCACTTCCTCCAGAATGACGAGCCCCGCCACGATGACGCCGGCGCGCTTGGGGTCGAGCCCCACGGTGCACGCGCGCTCCGCCAGCGTCTCGGCGGCCAGGCGTCGCTCGATGGCCTGAAGCTCGGCCGCCGTCACCCGCGCCCGGTGCACTCGGGACGAGTCGTAGACCTCCATAGCCTCGCGGATGGCCACCACGCTCGTGGCGGTTCCGGCCACGGCCACCACGCGATCGACGACAAAGCCCCGATCGGCCAGATCGGCGAAGTACGGCGCCATGGCTTCCCGCATCCAGGACCGCGCCTGCCCGATTTGCGCGGCCGTCGGCGGATCGTCGCGGAAGAAGCGCTCCGTCACGCGGCGGCAGCCGATATCGAAGGAGCGGGCCGCCACGGGCCCCTCTCCGAAACGGCCGGCCACGATCTCCGTGGAGCCGCCGCCGATGTCCACCACGAGCAGGTTCTCACCGGGAAAATCGCTCGATGCGCCGACGAAGGTGAGCTGTGCCTCGCGCTCGCCGGGAATAACGGCCAGCGACACGCCGTGCTCGGCGAGCTGGCGCACGAAATCGGCGCCGTTCTCAGCATCGCGCGATGCTGAGGTGGCCATAGCGATGAGCCTCTCTACGGGATGCGCGGGCCCGTCGTTGCGCGCGAGCACCTCCCGATAGCGGTCAACCGTTGAGAGCACGCGCTCGATGGCCTCCTGCGACAGACGTCCCGTCGCATCCACTCCCACGCCCAAATCGGTGATGACGTACTCCTTGGCCACCTCGCGAATGCGGCCCGCATCCACGTCGGCCACGAGCAGACGGCAGGTCACCGTGCCAATGTCCAAGGCGGCGAACCGCCCGTTGCGATAGGCCATGCTAGCTTCCTTTCAAGAGATCGCCAAAACCGCCGGCAGAGCGCAACCGCTCCCGCGCCCGCCGCGCGAAAGCCTCAGGACACCCCGAACAGCGGATCAAGCACCCCCGAGTACCACGTCTCGGGCAGCTCGATGTCCTCGGAGAGGATGTTGCCGCGGAATTCCGGCTTCTCGCGCTCGGCGAGCCCGGCCACCGACACCGCGTGCTCGCCCTCCCGCACCCAGCCGAGCTGCGTGCGGGCGGCGTCCTCGATGCCCGCATCGGTCTGGAGGGCGTCCACCTGGGCACCGAGGGCCTCGTTGCGCTCCACCACGGCCTCGTACTCGGCTGCCAGGCGGTCCCTCTCGCGCATGTCCACGTAAAGCTGCTGGGCCGGACCGTAGAGAAAGGCCGCCGCGAAGGCGATGCAGAGGACCGTGGCCGCCAACCCCATGAGGGGCGGCCGCGCGAACAGCGACGGCTTCTCGGCCGCGGCCATGGCAGCGCGGCCGCGCCGAGCCGAGCCCGAGGTCGCCTGCTGCTGCATGCGGGAGGAACGTTTGTGGGACGAGCCCATCTCCCCCTTGTACACCGCTGCACGGGGACCGCCCTGGGCGGCATCGGAGGCCTTCCCGGCCTCGTACTGGCGGAAGTACGCCTTGCCGGCCCGCTCCTTGGCACGCTCCCGGCGCTTGGCGGCCAAACGACCCAAGGGGCCGCGCTCGCGCTCCTCGAGGGCGGCCAGCAGCCGTGCCTCGTATTCCTCGCCGGCCTCGTCCTCGGCCCGGCCAGCGGCCCCGGAAAGAAAGCCGTCATCGGGACGGGGCCGCGCCGAGGCGCCGCCGTCGTACCAGCTCGGTGTGGGGTTGTGGGGCCTGCCGGCCCCAGCGGTGCGCAGCGGGGCTGCGGAAGACGTCGAGCGGGCGCCCGGGAAGGCCGTGGCCGTGTCGGCGGCGCGACCGACGGGACGCTCTGCCCCTGCCAGCGAGCCCGCAGGGCGGCGGCCAGCCGAGCGCACGCGCACTTCCCCGGCCCCGTCGAGCACAGCTGCCGCCGTGCGGCCGGCAGGACGCGCGGCGGCGCGGCGCGCTGCGTCGAAGGAGACGATGTTGGCCTGGCGGGGCACGGGGATGGGACTTCCTTTCGCTGCCGGGGTTCGTTTCTGGGGCGGGTAGTCAGTCGAAAGCGGGTGGGTCGGGCGATGGGGCCCGTCTACAAATCGAGGCCCTTGACGAAGGCCTCCCATTTCTTGAAGGACTCATCGCTGATGGCATGCTCCATCTGACAGGCCTCGTCCTCGGCCACATCCGGCGGGATGCCCACGGCCTGGGTGAGGAAGTCGAAGAGCATGCGGTGCCGGCCGAGGACCGAGCTGCCGTAGGCGTAGCCCTCCTCAGTCAGGGTGATATCGCCGTAGTGGGGCTGGATGACGAGCTGCTGCTCCTTCAGGGCGGAGATGGCCTTGTTCACCGAGGCTTTGGATACACCCAGCTTGTTGGCCACGTCCACCGAGCGCACGGGGACATCCGTCGTGCCTCCCAGCATGACGATGGCCTCGAGGTAGTCCTCGTGGGACATGGATGTCTTTACCACAGCGCTCTCCTTATCAGATACGTCATGCCATGGTATCACGGCCCCGGCAAAAAACGAGGCTCGGACACAGAGTTCCGAGCCTCGTTCACATTGTTTTCGCCAACGGTTTGCCAGCGGTTGCTTGACGGGCGCGGCCGCCCGTGCTTCTGCGCTCGCGCACGATGCCGCGACCTGCGGCGTTGCCGCAGCGCAAAACCGAGCGATCCCGCTGCCCGTCGCATCGCCGGGCAGCGGAAGCGCGATCTTCCCGTGCCGGCCCTTCCGCGGCGTTGCCTTCATGACGGCGACGCTGGGGGCGACCCGCTCCCCCCTCCGCCAGCGCCTGACGTAGCGAGGGGCGGCACGCAGAGGCTATTTGTCCTTCGCCGCCTCCCCCATGGCCGCAGCCATGGACTCCGCCGCCGCACAGCCCTCACAACCGGAGCAGCCGCCCTCGCAGTGATCGCCGCAGTCGCACAGCCCCCGGTGCGTCATGCGCCGGATGGCGAGCACAGCCAGCGCCGCAATGACAACGAGGATGATGACGGTGGGGAAGTTCAGGCTGATCTCTTGCATGACGTTTCCTTTGCAATCGTACGTTTCGGACGGAGGGGACCACGACCCTTTCCCCGAGGCGGGATGGCGCGGGACTCCCGGCGGGTCATTAGGCGTTGTCGACGGCCGTCTTCAGCTGACCTGCGCCCTTCGCCTTGGCAGCCGGGCGCAGCAGCAGGAAGAGCGTGCCCGCGGCCACCGCGACGGCCAGGACTGTGAAGGGGTTGAAGGCGACTTCGCCGGCGGCCAAGCCGACAAACTGATAGAGCATGAGGCCCACGCACCAGGCGAAGGCGGTCATGTAGCCGATGGCGGCCCAGGTCCACTTCGCGGACATCATCTGGCGACGGATAGTGCCGATGGCGGCGAAGCAGGGGGCGCACAACAGGTTGAAGGCGCAGAAGGCCATGATGGCCGCGCTGCCGCCGCCGAGCATGGCGGCAAAGGAGGCCCACAGGGACGGATCGGTCTCGCCGGCCTCGCCGAGGCTCGTGATGACGCCCACCGTGGCCACGACGTTCTCCTTGGCCACCAGCCCCGTGATGGAGGTGACGGCAGACTCCCAGTTGCCGAAGCCGAGCGGAACGAAGACCCAGGCGAGCAAGTTGCCGAGGCCGGCCATGAGGCTGTACTGGATATAGCCGTCCATCTCGGAGTCGAGCAGGCCGAAGGAGCCCTCGTAGAAGCCGAAGTTCAGCAGGAACCAGATGACCATAGAGGACAGGAAGATGATGGTACCGGCCTTCACCACGTAGCTGCGCACGCGCTCCCACATGGACAGAAGCACGTTCTTCACCGTGGGCAGGTGGTACTGGGGCAGCTCCATGATGAAGGGGGCCACCTCGCCGGCAAAGGCGCGGAACTTCTTCAAGATGATGCAGGACAGGATGATGGCGGCCAGGCCCAGGAAGTAGAACACCGGGGCGACCCACCAGGTGGCCTCGTAGTCGCCGCCGGCGAGCGCGCCGAACACGAGCGCGATGATGGGCAGCTTCGCGCCGCAGGGGATCATGGTGGTGGTCATGATGGTCATGCGGCGGTCCTTCTCGTTCTCGATGGTCTTGGTGGCCATGACCGCGGGCACGCCGCAGCCCGAGGCGATGAGCATGGGAATGAAGGACTTGCCGGACAGACCGAAGCGACGGAAGATGCGGTCCATGACGAAGGCGACACGGGCCATATACCCGCAGCCCTCCAGGAAGCCGAGCAGGATGAACAGCACGATCAGCTGCGGAACGAAGCCAATGACGGCACCAACGCCGGCAATGATGCCGTCGAGCACGAGCGATTGCACCCACGGTGCAGCACCGGCCGCCTCGAGCCAGCCGCCCACCACCACGGGCACGCCCACATGGTAGAGGCCGTAGTCGGCCGGATCGGGCTCTTCCAGCTCGCCGGCCTCGAAGGCGGCGGCACCCTCGGCAGTTTCCAGGACGCCCTCGAACTCTTCGACGGCGGCATCGTAGGCCTCGGTATTGGTGTAGAGCCAGCCATCGCCGAACAGGCCGTCGTTGGCCCAATCGGTCACGAGCGTGCCCACGGTGGACACCGAGATGTAGTACACGAGGAACATGATGACGACGAAGATCGGAATGCCGAGAATGCGATTGGTGACTACGCGGTCGATCTTCTGAGTGGTGGTCATGGTCTTCGGCGACTTCTTCACGCAGGCGTCGCAGACGGCGGTGATGCCGTCGTAGCGCTCGTTGGTGATGATGGACTCGGCGTCGTCGTCCTCGGCATCTTCCACCGCGTCGCGGATGGCGGCGATCTGGGCGAGCTCGGCGGCCGGCAAGCTCAGCTTGTCCACGGTGAGTTGCTCGCCCTCGAAGAGCTTGATGGCGTACCAGCGGCCGTGGCGGCCGGCGATGCGGTCCCCGGCGACGGCGGCGATGTGCGCCAGGCCCTCCTCCGCGTCGGCGGAAAAGCGCAGGGTGGTCGCAGGGGCGGTGCCGGCCGAGGCGGCCGCGCGGGCGGCCTCGATGACCTCGGCGGTGCCGCGACCCTTGAGGGCAGACGTCTCCACGACGGGACAGCCCAGGCGCGCAGAGAGGCCGGCCACATCGATGACATCGCCGTTCTTTTCCACGAGATCCATCATGTTCAGAGCGATGACCACCGGAATGCCCAGGTCGATGATTTGGGTGGTGAGGTAGAGATTGCGCTCGAGGTTGGTGGCGTCCACCAGGTTCACCACCACATCGGGCTTGCCGCTCATGAGGTAGTCGCGGGTGACGATTTCCTCGGGGGTGTAGGGCGAGAGCGAGTACACGCCCGGCAGATCGGTAATGGTCACCGACTTGTCATGCCGCCAGGGGCCCTCCTTCTTCTCAACAGTCACACCGGGCCAGTTTCCCACATACTGGTTCGCGCCGGTCAGATCGTTGAACATGGTCGTCTTGCCGCAGTTGGGGTTCCCAGCAAGGGCGATGTTGATTACCATGGTCAGCCTTTCCTTCTCCTAATGACGTCGTCCCGCGTCCTTTCCGCGGCGCTCTCCCGGGCACCCGCGGGACAATAAAGTTAGTTCTAGTTAACTACTGGGGAGAAAAAATGCGCCCGAGGCGCGAGAGGAAGGGGTGCGATCTCCCTTAGGCGACGAGCACGTTTTCCGCCTCGTCTTTGCGCAGCGACAGCTCGAAGCCGCGCACGGTCACCTCGATGGGGTCGCCCAAGGGAGCCACCTTGCGCACAAACACCTCGGTGCCCTTTGTGATGCCCATGTCCATGATGCGGCGCTTCACGGCGCCTTCGCCCACCAGGCGACGCACGGTGGCCGACTGGCCCACGGCTACATCGCGCAGGGTCTTATGCTCTGCCATAGTCCTTCCTTTCTGTGTTCCTCTGAAACGGGCGCGACAGAAGATGCAGCAGCCAAGGGCCGGGGCAGGTCTCGACCGCAAGCGCCTCGCCAGCCACGCTGCCTCAAGCGACGATGATCTTCGATGCCACGCTGCGATCGAGGGCGACGCTTGCCCCCTTGATCTGCACGATAAAGTTCCCCGCCTGCTCGGAAACGACGGATACGGCCGCACCCTCGACGAACCCCAGGTTCTCGAGATGGTGATGTACCTCGCCCTTTCCGCGCACGCGGACGACGTTCGCCATATCGCCGCTGCGCAAAAAGGCAAGCGGCATCGGCTGGCACGCTGCTCCGGTGCTCCCGGTCTTGCAGCAAGCGCTTTCCGCGACCATTGCTTGGCTCATAGCGTCTCCCATCAATGTTAGTTGCATGCAGCAACGTATTGTAATCTAAAGTTAACTTTCGTAAACCCTATAAAGTTAACTTTTTCATACTTTTTCGCGAACGGTCGCGCGAACGCCCTTCGCGCGCCGCCGACCCGAGCTGTCGACGGGAGGGCAGCAAGGAAGCCTGGGCGGAGAACCCCCGACAGCGCGCACCGACCAGTGGGACAGACGCCCCGGGAGTAAAGCCGCGACAAACCGCACTGCCGCCGAGAGTCATATCCACTTTCCTCTCTATTTGCCCATCGTTCACCTCACGGCTGCCCTATCGCGGTCCGCCCCATGGTATTCTTGACCCCACTAACGTCTTTCAGAGAAGGATGAGTCATGGCGCAATGCATCGACCGGGCCGCCTCGTTCGGCCAGAACCTGTACGTGGACACGCGGGGAGCGGCCGGGGGGCCGGTTCCCTTCACCGAGGCCGTGGTGAACGGCCTGGCGGATGGCGGCGGCCTGTACGTGCCCCAGGAGCTGCCCTCGCTATCGGTGGCCGAAATCGCGGCCCTGGCCGAGCTGCCCTACGCCGAGCGGGCGGCAGCCATATACAAGGCCTTCAACATCGATCTGCCCGATGAGACCATCGATGAGCTGATGGTTCGCGCCTATGGCGAGAACTTCGACGATGCGGCCATTTGCCCCATCACCTCCTTGGACGACAACACGCACATTCTGGAGCTGTGGCACGGTCCCACGAGCGCCTTCAAGGACATGGCGCTGCAGTGCCTACCGCACTTCTTCTCGGCCAGCGCGAGCGCCCTGCGCGAGGCGGGCAAGCTCGACCACGACTTCATGATCCTCGTGGCCACCTCCGGCGACACGGGCAAGGCGGCCCTCGAGGGCTTCAAGGGCGTCGACGGCACCACTATCGGCGTGCTGTTCCCCGATGGCGGCGTGAGCGATATCCAGCGCAAGCAGATGGTCACCACCACTGGCGACAATGTGCGCGTATGGGCCGTGCGCGGCAATTTCGACGACTGTCAGACCGGCGTGAAGCGCACCTTCTCCGACGATGCCTTCGCCAAACAACTGCTCACCGAAGACGCCGTCGCCCTGTCCAGCGCCAACTCCATCAACTGGGGGCGCCTGTTGCCCCAGGTGGTGTACTACATCTCCAGCTACGCCGAGCTGGTGGCCTCCGGCAAGATCGAGGCCGGCGATGAGATCGACGTCTGCGTGCCCACGGGCAACTTCGGCAATATCCTCGCGGCATGGTACGCCAAGCAGATCGGCACGCCCATCGGCATGCTGCTCTGCGCGAGCAACGACAACCGTGTGCTGACCGACTTCATCAACACGGGCACCTACGATATCTCCGACCGCGCGTTCATCCTTACCGCCTCCCCCTCCATGGACATCCTCGTGTCCTCTAACCTCGAGCGGCAGCTGTTCGAGCTCACGGGCCGCGACGGAGAGGCCATCGGCCGGTGGATGGCCGACTTGAACGAGAAGCACTGCTTCCGCGTGGACGGCGACACCTTTGCCCGCGTCCGCGAGAACTTCAGCGCCGACTCCATCGACAACGCCCACTGCCTCGCCACTATCAAGGAAGTGCTCGACGAGCACGGCTACCTGCTGGATCCCCATACGGCCGTGGCCTATGCCGCCGCCCAGAACTTGCGCGGCGAGAACCCCGTGCTCATCGCCTCGACCGCCCATTGGGCGAAGTTCGGCGACAACGTGTACCGGGCCCTCCATGCCATGGCTCCGGGCGAGGCACTGCCCGCCGAGGTGGCGTCGCTGACGGGCTGCCAGCTCAACGAGCGCATCGCCGAGGAAACGGGCCGGTGCGATATCCCGGCGGGGCTTGCCAACCTTGATACCATGGAGGTACGATTTACCGACGTGATCGACAACGACGTGGAAGCTATCGAGGCCGCGGCCGAGGCTTTCTGCCGGCGATAGCCATCCAGAACGGGAGATAGTCATGGGCCAGCTGCAATCGCTCACCCCCGTCGTGCGCCTCACCGTGTCCAACCCGGATGCGGAGGAGAAATCGGCGTTCGGCCCGGGCATCGCGAAGCTCTGCCTCGGCGTGAGGGAGCACGGCTCCCTTAACGCCGCCGCCAAGGCTATGCGCATGGCCTACAGCAAGGCATGGCGCGTCATCAAGGACACCGAGGGCACGCTGGGCATCCAGCTCCTCGTGCGCGACGGCGCCCACGGGTCCACCTTGACCGAGGACGGCGACCGCCTCCTGGACGCCTACCTCGTCATCCAGGAGCGCCTGGCCCGCGAAGCGGAACAGCTCTTCGACGAGATGACACGCTAGGGGGCCCTCTCAAGAGAACGCGGTCTCCCCCGCAAACGACCTGCGCGAGCCGGCCCCTCAGGCCGGCTCGATCGTTATGGTGAGCAGCGGTGCGCCGGGGGCGCCGTCGCCGGCGAGCACGCGGAGCACGAGGCCGGACACCCCCATGATGCGCTCGCCCCGGGCCGCATATCCTAGCGGGGAAGCCGGCGGCGCGGCGGGGCAGGGCGCAGGCCCGGGGCCTGCGGGCCAGGGCACCGCCTCCTCGAACACCGCTCCCTCGTTGACGTCCTCTAGGGAGGGCGGCCACGAGAGGGCCTCGGCCTCCCGCTCCCGCTCGGGATCAGTGCCGAAACGGTACATACACCCGAAGCAGGTATCCATATCATCGAACAACTTGCTCTTACAGGTGGGGCAGATCTTCATCGCCGCCTCCGTTCCGCAACCCGTCGAGGGCCGCCTTTCTTGCAACCGGGAATTTCAACGCTATCGCCGCGCATAAACCAGGGGCCGGGCCGGGCGAAGCGCTCGATGGCCCCGAAGGCCCGATCGCTGCGCAGGCGAGTGCCGGGCAGTACGAGCCGGTGCACTTCGATCACCCGGCCAGCGCGGTCGACGAAGGCAATGTCGAGTGGGTGGCGCATGGTAAGCGTGTGCACATCGCGACAGCGAGGCAGCACCATCACCGTCCGATCGGGGGGCCGCCCCGCCAAGCCGCGCAAGCGCATGAGCGGGCTGGCGGCTACGACCCATGTGCCGCCGAAGGGCGCAGGTGCCCCATCGCCTACGGAACCGGAATCTGGACGACGATGCACACCTCGTCGCCTACGGGCGTGCAACTGAGCAAGAGCCATGGACACGTCCCTCCTTCCTTGATACCGGCGAGAGTCGCGCCCTCGCCGGTCTCCACGAGCGCCCAACCGCGCTCCTCCAACGAGGCGACGACCCACTGCCGAACCGTCGCCACCTCCCCCGCCATGGTGAAGCCCACCACAGACCAGTCGTCCAGAGCCCGCAGATCGCAGGCCTCGGCCAGAGGGAGTACTTCCTGCTCGAACCATGGGGGTGCGTCGGCGGCCTGACGACCCAGGACGTCGTCCATCGGCCCGAGCGGACCCACATCCTCGCGAGAGGCCGTCGCGTCCGCAGTCGCCTCGTCGACCGCACGGGCGATCACCCCGTCGGCGAAGGCACGGCCGGAGAGCAGGGAGGTCCCGCCGGAAGCCGTCGGCGCCGATGCGACTGCGGCGACCGCCAAGATCAGAAACACGGCACCGAGAAACCCCGTGGCTCGCAGCAGCCGCCTGACTTGCGTTGTCATGCCATCACCTTCCTTAGAATAAGATGCCCGGCTTGTAGGCATCGACCGCCAAATCAACCTCATGAACCAGAGGCGGGAGCGCTACGCCGAACACCTCGCTGCGCAAGCCGAGGCCGAAGAGCGTCGGAAAGTACTCGATGCGGGCCGTGAAGCGCACCAATCCCGCCGAGGCGGCCTCGGCCCTCACCGAAACGGCCGTATGGGACTCAGCGAAGCGTTCCTCCAACTCGTCGGCCAGCCGGGCCGCCACGTCGCCTGCGTCCTCCCCGGCCGCGGGCGCGGCGGCCCACGCACATACTGTCTGCCGCGCCACCCGATCGAAGGAGGCACAGGTCCCGAAGAACGTGAGCGCGTTCACAACTACTATCGCGACGATGATGGCCACCGGCAGCATGACGGCCAGTTCCACCGTCGCCTGCCCTTTCTCCTCTCTCAGACGCGTCCCACCCATGGCGTCCCCCTACTCCCATGATCCGTCGAGGCCAAGGGTGGCCGCCGCCGAGCGCACCACGTCCATAGCCCGCTCGACAAGGCCTTGAGCACCCTCGGTCACGACCGGCGGCAGAGCCACGGTCAGAGGCAGCGAGAGGCCGACGACAGGCAGCTCGATGCAGGCTATCTCGATTTCAAGCCCGTCGAGGCGGTCGAACGCCTCCCGCTCGATCCGATCCGCCAGAGAACCGAACACGTTGCCGGACGAGGGGGCGCTTCCAAGCATCTCCTCGCGCACGGCCAGATAGCGCACGGAAAGCGGACCGCTATCAGCAGAAGCCACCGCGCCTGAATCGACCAGGACCGGCTTGAGCGGCGCTATGTCGGCCGGCTGGAGGCCCACGGCCGCCAGGCCATCGCCCAGCGCCCCGGCCGCCCACGATCCGAGACCCGACGATCCCACCAGCGGTAGCCCGTCCAAGGCCCGCTCCACCCCCTCTATGAGAGCTGCCTGCCCAGTGCCATAGGCCCCGAGCAGCGAGGACCAGCAGTCGAGCACGATGCGCCCCGCGCCGATCGCAGCAGATCCGTCGCCGCCGAGGCCGTCGAGCAGATCTCCCACCACCGAGGCCCCCTCATCACCGTCCTCGATGAGCGTTGCCGCCGCCACGGCCGCCCGTGGCCCCAGACCGTTCCCCGCAACGAAGGAGCCTCCCCACCGGGTCGAACCCTCCTCGCCCGGGGACACCACCAAAGCGAGGCACCCCGATGCCCCGGGAGGACGTGCTTCGATGCGCATAGACGCAGCCCCGCGCACGGTCTCGAGAACCTGATCGAAGATACTTTGGGCCTTCTCGCGCACAGCCTCAGCCAGCGGCTCAGCCTCGCGCCGGGCCCGCTCGTAATCTTCGGCGGCCCGGGCCACGGCATCGTAGTGGTACTCGAAGCCGTTCTCGATGGCCGTGGAGGCCGCAGCCACCGCCCCCAGAGACGATGCCGTGAAGCGACAGGCGGGACATTCGGCGAAGGTGCCCTCTTCGAGAGTCCGCAGCGACCCGTAGTAGTCCACGAGACCGGATTCGGGGCAGCCCTCCCATGCGTGCATGACGGGCAGCTCGCCGTCGGTAGTCACCGGGTAGGACGGATCGGTGTACAGCGTCGTCTCGCGCACCTGCTCGGTATTGCGGGGCAGGCGCGGGAATACAACCTCCTCGCCCTCTCCGGCCCCATCGCAGGCCTGGCGCACGACCGTGGCCGCATAGCGGTAGAACATGCGCCGCAGCGCGGACCGGGCCTTCTCATCCACCGAGGGACCCTCGGGTGCCTCGGTGCGCAGGCGCGCGGCATAATAGGCCCGAGCCCGTTCGAGGGCTACGGAGAACGACCAGGCATCGACCGACGTGTAATGGGGGTTCGCGGCTCCCTCCAGCCCGGCGAGGTGCTGGGCCCGCTCGTACATACAATAGTCCGGCGCATCGCCGCAATCCCGTCGGAAGCCGCGCTCCTTGGCCTCCTCTGCGGCCCGCGCCGCCTCCTCAGCCCGAGCCGCCGCCTCGGCCAGCCCGTCCTGGCCCTCCTGCACCTCCTGCTCCAGGGCCCCCTCGGCCCCGTTCTCCCCCACGGTGATGGGCGCCCCCTCGGAGGGGAGGAGCAGCGCCACGGCATAGTAGGCACTGTCCTGACCCTCTCCGTTGGCACGGCCCACCGACGCCGCACTGGCGGCGGCCATGAAGGGCAGGGCGCGCTGCAGGCCGTCGAGGGCGGACGCCGCCCGCTCGGCGAGGACATCCCGGGCATTGAGCGCCTTCTGGCCCGCCGAGATGAGCTGGGCCCCCAGCTCGGCCGTGGGCGGCATGCACAGCGCCACGGTGCCCAGGCCGTAGGAGGCAGCGCCCAGCAGTGTCATGGAGAGCACCGCCCCATCGACGACGCGCACCGCCACCATGAACTCCGCCACCTGGTTCTCGGCAGCCAGGGCCGCGGCATCGGCCACGTCCTGGATCTCGGCTGCCCGCGTGTTCACGCGGTACACCTGGGCAGCCGAGAACAGCAGGGTCAGCGACACGAGTAGGGCCACGGCCATGCCGGCCGTGGTGAAGCCCTCCTCGTCCCGCATCAATCGGTCAATCTTCATCGCACCATGCACCTGCCTTCTCCTCCGGGCTCACACCGCCCAGGGACCGCTGGGCCCACGGCGCCCGCGTGGGCGCCTCGGCCGTCACTTCCACCACCAGATTCCCGCGCTCGTTGACCAGCCCGAGCAGAGCCGCCCCCATATCCAACAGGGGAAGCGGGCGCACCTCGGTGCGCACCGTCACCCGCGACCGATCCGCCGCGCCCCCTCCCTCGCAGATCACCTCCCAGGTGCAGCCGGAGCGGTGCACATGGAAGTTTTCCTGCTCGGGAACAGAGCCGAGGTGCCGCTTGACGAGGGCCACGGCCGCCCCCTCGTCTCCGGCCCCGGCGGCGAGCAGCCGGCACCCCTCGGCGGCAGCCGAGGCCATGACCATGCGGTCGTAGAGCACGATGCCCGGCTGTACGAGCAAAAGCACGAGCAGAAACAGCACCGGCAAGGCGAAAGCGGCCTCCACGGTAGCCTGGCCATCCTCCCGACAGCCGCAGCGACCCGCGCGGCCGCGACGCGGCGCGGCAGAGCCGAGTCGCACGATGGGCGCCGCCCGCGCCAGGACGCGCCCTAATAGCTGAAGATGTCGAAGGCCCACCCGAGGGCCCCTTCCAGATGATGGGAGGCGGCCATGAGCGCGTGATCGACGACGATGCCCGCGGACAGGATGCGCCAGAGAGCGCCCAGGGCGACGATCACGCAGACCACGCCAGCAGTCACCACGGCGTACTCCACGGTGCCCTGGCCCGTCTCCCCGATCAGAGACCATTGATGCCGCTGGCGATGGCATCCCACAGCTCCTGCAACTTGGGACGGAACAGCGTGATGGCGAGGATGGCGATGACCACCAGCACACAGGTGAGTAAGTGATAGCGTATTTACCGAAGGGAATCAGGAGCGTCATCGTCTCGTTCGCCGCATTTGACCAGATCGGCGAGCCTATCGGCCTCCTCCATCAGCCATATCGCGAACATTTCCGCCAGAGGCCCAGATTCCTGCTGCGCCATGAACGACATCGCAAAAGATGCCGCATCGAGTGCCTTTGCGCCCCTGATGATCGCGTCCTTGGTCTTCGCATCCATCTTCATGCTATATTCTCCTTTCGGAAGCGTCGCTCCCCTAGCGACTTGTATAAAAAAACGGGGTAGCCAATAGGCTACCCCATCGAATGCTACCGCTTCTTAACATACGGCTTCCCGTTCCACTCCAGGCAAATCCACCCGGATGGAATTAGCCCCCACGTGTTGCCCCCGGAGTCCTTCAAGACCTTGGAGACGGTTACATTGGTGCCGCTGAAGAGCTGGCCTAGCGAATCGCTGTGCCTCTGCCCGTCTGCCGTAAGCTGGCTCTTCTTTTTCTGCGAGTAGCCCTTGCCCGCGCCAGTCCTCACGATCAGACCGTCAACGACCGTCACATACTCGCCAACAGCATAGGGCGCGGTGTTTGCAGCAGGCTTAGATCCGCTGTAGAGCGCGGTCTGCGTCATCGGGCCTACGATTCCATCGATCTCAAGACCACGGTCGGCCTGGAACTTGCGCACAGCCGCGTCCGTATCGGGGCCAAAGCTGCCGTCCACTCCAGAGGTTCCGCAGGAGTACCCCTTCTCGATGAGAGCGGCCTGCAAACGCTTGACCTCATCGCCCCGCCATCCCTTGCACGGATACTTGCTCGATGCGAGGCTGGAGGTCGCCGAGGCAGTTGCCCCAGACTCCAGCTTGCCAGCGGTCACCAGTGAATCGACGACGCATACCGCATGGCCGTCCCTGATGAGGCCGTAACCAGCCACGTAAGAGGCGGAGCCCATGGTGAAGTATGCCCCGAGGGGGGCGAGCTTGCTCTTGAAGTTGCCCGTGGCGGGCAGGTTGCCCCCTGCATAGAGGGCGTTGTACACCATATCGCCAGCGGCCTGACCCATCACCTTGTAGACGGCGCAGATCATCACCGTGGCGAGGAGCGATGAGCAATCGCACTCGCAGGCAACCGTGATCTTTGACAAGTCCCAGCCGACCTTCCTGGCCTGGATCAGAATCGTGTTGCGCTGGTACTGGTCGTAGCCGATGTAGGGATTCGCAACTCCCGCCTTCGCCTGTCGGTTCATTTCGGAGCGAACCGCCTCGTTGAGCGGAATCACCGAAAAGAGCCACGGGACAGACGAGCTTGCGTATGTGTTCCTGGTGTTCAGCTCGGCACCAGTTTGGTTGCCCGCCTCACCTCCAGCAATCTTGCCCCGCTCATCAATCGAGGCCTGTGCGAAGTATGCCATCAGCGTACTCCTTTCTCTATGTACACAGCCTGGGAACCAAGCTGCTCGTATCTCTTCTTGAATAGCTGCAACGGGTAATCGACCACGCCAGAAAGCGGGTCGTAGCAATAGACCGTGCCGTTCTCGATTTTCCTGACGACCACGCAATGGGAAGGCGTATAACAGGTGTAGCCTTTCAGGGTTCTCGTGGCCCTGGGCTCCTCCAAATTGATGGTCACCCAAACGCAAGCTGGCAATGCCCCCTCCAGGTCAAGCTCTCCAAGCGTTGACCTGACTGCTACGGCCTCCGCGCCGTCGTCTATAAACAGATTCGCCGTGGCGGCAGCACAGGGCGACATACACGCGCCGCCCGTCTCCTTGTATGGGTCGCCCCAGAAGCAATCGACGAAATCCCAATCGCTCTTCGGCATGGCATCGGCTACGTCGGTCTTGGAGACGTTGTAACCGTGCATCCGAAGGAGCGTTGAGACAGCCGTTGCCTCGCAGCCCGTTGGAAGCTCTGGGTACTGCATATCCTTCTGGTAGTTGAAGATGAAGGCGTGCGGCTCGTCGCTCACCTCCATGTTCAGGTAATCGCACTCTGATGGAGACGCCTTGCCCTGCGTGGAATCGACGAGGAAAAAGAAAGCGGCCGCAAGAGCAGCCGCAATCACGAGCGAAACAATGAGCGCACCTACGAGGGTTCGCCTAGCCATTATCCTCACCCGTCTTGCCAATCTCGGCCATGAAGATGGTGAGAACGGGCATACCCACGAGCGTGACGAGGGCACTGGCCCAAGGCGGTAGCCCGTTGATGGTTGCGATGAAGTCCGATACGCCGATGACGACGGCCTGCACAACGGTGCGCTCAACACGTGCCGCGTCAGACTTGTCGGCGCACCACGCAACGAACTTCTCCGATGTGCTGCGGATGGGGTTCTTCTTGTGGTCTGCCATGATGGCCTCCTTAGTTTCGCGCAACGGAAGCGTTGGCCCACATAGAGGCCTCTTCCAGCTTCGTCATCGCCAGGGACTTCTCGCGGCTGTCTGGGCACAGCTCGTCGATGAGGCAGGCAAGCTCCTTCGCCTTCGAGCGCAGGGCCTCGTACTTCTCTGGCTGGCCCTCCTTGGGCTGGTGGTAGGTAAATGCGTTCTCAATCTTCGGATTAGGCATTGCTCTCTCCTTTCGGGAGCGTCGGATATGAGTTCATTTGAAGCACGTTCTCATACAGGGCCGTGCGGGTTCCGTTGCCGCCAAGGCCGTGATATGCCTTGTAAAGACGCTCGAACGCCGCCTTCTCCGCTGGGCTTGCGTACCCTTGTGCGACGAGGCGTGCGTGTTCCTTGTCAAGCTCCTTGCCAAGCAGCTCGCGCAGGGCGGCGTTCTGCGGCTCCTGTGCGTCTTTCAACTCCTTCACCTGTGCTTTGAGGCTGTCGGCCTCTTTCAAGTGGTCAACGAGGTCGGTATGTTCGCCGTGCCATCCTTTGAGCTTCTTGTAGGCAAAGCCAGATACGCCGATGACAGCGGCAGATGCCAAGGTAGGCAAGATGCCAACGACCACGCTGATGAAACCCTCCATTGATGTCCTTTCTCTCGTGGGGTCGTTGCTACTCCTTAGACAGGTAAGCCTCGCCGCAGATTTCCTTGTACTCATCTGCCGTGATGTGTCCAAGGCCGACCGCGCGCGCCACGAACGCCTTAGACCATGTGCCACGGTCGAAATAGCCCTTGACGGTCTCGAAGCGCGGGGAGTGCTTCTTGCTCGCAGCCATTACCACTCACCTCCAACCATCATCAGGTAGTCGATGTTCGCCGCGTTGATTTCCTCCAGAGTGGGAGCTGCGGCCTGCTCGCGCATTTCGTCGAGAATTGCTCCCATGGCCGCATCGTCGATGTACTCACCGTCCTGGGCGGCGGCGAGAACCTTGATGAATGTGCGCTTTCGAGCCTTCTGCTCGATGCGCTGCTCGTCAGTGAGGATGCCAGCGTCGTACTTGGCATCGACATCGCCAATCTGCTCGATGAGGTTGCTCATTTCGTTGATGCGCGTCTGCAACAGGTAGTCCTGCTCTTCCATTAGTTCCTCCTAACGTAGAAACCCCGTGTTTTGGGCAATAAAAAACCCCTCGAAACGAGGGGTTTGTGAAAACAACGTCTGGAAAATCATGCCTGGGGGGGGGTCTCCCTGCATTTCCGCCCAAGCGGATAAACGAGCGAAGAGCTCGTCCATTGCCGCGAGCGTCTTGCGGGAGTCCAGGCCCATGATGGAGCCGCGCCACGATTGGTATGATTGAACCCATTGGGCGAACGTCATCTTGCCCTGGGCGACCAGCGCGGCCTGCTTCTTCAACTTGCGCCGCTCGCGTGTAATCGACTCTCGGCATGGCCGCACCACCACCTTCCCAGTCTCGGAATAAGTGAATCTCTTTTTCAAGAACGTGAATCCCTTGGTGAACTTCGTGATATGCGTCTTCTTCTCGTTGAGGGTCAGGCCGAGCGCGGCGCACTTGTCACGCACAACGGCCAGAATGCACTGCAACGCCTGTTTGTCGGTATGAACGCAGATGAAGTCGTCCATATAGCGAATGTAGCCCTCAACGCCGCAGCATTCGCATATCAGATGGTCTAGCGGGGAGGGGAAGGCTATGGCGCATATCTGGTTCGGCTCGCTTCCCAGCCCCAATCCAACGTCTCCCTGCATTTCGATGAAATGACGCCCCAGGGCAGTCAACCGCCCGTCTTCGGATATGGTGTCTATGAGCTTGTTGACTGGCTCGTGCGGTATCGAGGCAAAGAAGTCGCTGAAATCGGCTTGAAGCACGTAGCCATCGCTTCCGTGCTTCCTGTAGTGGTCTGCAAGCAGCTTCTTAGTCCTCTTAACGGCGAACGCGGTTCCCTTGTCCTTGATGTTTGCCGCATTGTCGTAGATGAGCGTGGGCCTCACCGAGGGCATCAGGGCGTTCTGTGTGAACGATTTTTGGATTACCCTTTCGGAGAAATGCACCGAAGAGATATGGCGTCTCTTGCCTCTCTCAAAGATGTCGAACTCGTGGAATCCCTTGCATACTTCGTTTCCCTCAAGGAGGTCTCTCTTGGCCTTGATGATGTTGATGAGCCAGTGGATTTGATAGCGCTGCGTGCTTGACTTCCATGCAACGCCCCTCGCTGCCTCGCGCTGCGCCTTGTAGAGGGCGTTGAGGTCTGCAACGGTATCGAGCGTGCTGTTTTTGCATCGCTCGCGCTTCTTCCTAGCACGCTTCTCTTCGCGCCGCTTGCGCCTTGCGGCTCTGCGCTCTTCAGAGTTCATCATCCCCCCTCTCAACCATGAAAGGAAGGCACCCTGCACGGCTTTCAACGAGTGTCCACCTAGCCGCTTGGTACGACTGCATGAAACACGGCCCGACACTCTGGGCCATGCCATGCAAGAAGCGTCCGCAGTCGTCCGCAGGGTGCTTATTTACGGCATCCCGCCGAAGGTCGCGGCTTCCTTCCAAATGGCTCGGCGTTCAGCATTTGGCTTACTAGGTCTGGCCTTGAGTGGAATCAGGGCAGAGCGCGAACACCCGCGTGCGAGGCGTCATTGTAGTTGCAATTGCCGTTGTTGTTGACATTGCACACCCACGAGGAAGACCCCGCGCCCACGGAGCGCAGCCACCAGTTGTAGCGAGATACAAACCGCAACCTGCGCCGTTCAGGATAGCTCATTTAGACGCTTCAGTTCGGCAAGTTCCAGCTCTAGCTGCGAGATTCGCTCCCCGACGGTATCCTTGGTGAGCCTTGCACCATTCTTTGTGGCCCGAAGCAGTGCTATCTCCTTTTCGAGCATCTCTGCAATGTTCTCGAAACGGTTGAGATTGATGGGCAGGCCGATGTCCTTCAACGTCTGCAAGTCCTGTACGAGGTGGTAACAGTTCGCAATCGCCAAAGTGAGGTAGTGCTTTCTCTGCAACACCCCGTGGGCGGTGTTGGGGTAGAAGGCGTTAGCCGTCTCGATGTTGTTCACCAACTCTCTGGCCGTCGCCACCGTGGGTACCGCGCTCATCAGCCTGTAGGCCTTGGGCACCACCTTGTCAGAGGCCATCAGCCTCGTTATCTCGACCCTTATGCTTATGGCGTTCTTGAAGAACTCCTTGTCCGATAGGCTCCTGTACCTCTCGTAGACCCCGCTCATCCAGACCAGCTTTCCTTTCTTGCGACCTACGCTGCCGCAGTAAGCGGCAGCGTTTCCAAAGTGTAGCGTATGAGTGGGCGTTTACACGCCCACTCGGAAGCAGGGCAGAGCGCGAACACCCGCGTGCGAGGCGTCAGTGTAGCCGCAATAGCCGCTGCCGCTGACAGTGCACACCCACGAGGAAGACCCCGCGCCCACGGAGCGCAGCCACCAGCTGTAGCGAGCATCGCTGTGGTTCCTGCGGATGCGGTTAGCCGTGGTCTTGAAGATGGGAAAATGGCAATCCATACCTGCGGCGTATGCGTTATTGATTTTAGACCATCCCAGGAATCCGTACACCTCGATTTCCGACAGAGAGAAGACTTTTCCTACGCTCTGCCAAGACCAACTCGCGCTGTTGGTCTGCGCCCCAGCGGTGCTGTAACGCTCCTCAAGCAAAAGTCGATGCTCTGCCATGACGTTCTTCCACTTCTGCGGCATCAACGGGTAGAACGTGTTGACTTCCCATCGGTGGAGGTTCGACGCCAGGTACGGGCATTTGGTCGTCGATGTGCCCTGGTTGGTGTTCGTGGTGTTCCACTGAACGCTGTCGGGCCAAACCTGGTCGGGAACCATGATGATGTGATGCTTGACTACCTCTTGGTCAGTCGTGTGCAGATACGGGTCGATTGCCCCGACTCGGTATCGGAACACCTTGCCGTCCGTAAGGTGGATGTCGAAGTAGTCAAACGGACGGATGCCCGTGAAGTTCCCAGCGATGACGCGAGCGTTGAACCACTCGGCCTCGTCGGTGTAGTCGGAAATCTCGTCGGCAAAGACCTCCATCAGGTCTCGCCCCTCGTAGATGCCCAGCATCACCTGGAGGTCATAAGAGACTTCCAGGTTTTCGCGGGCGATTTCCAGCGTGTTACCGCCAGTACCGCCGTTAAAGATCGAAACGGGGAACTTCGCCAACGCCTCCTCAGCCTTGCTGTTAGCGGCGGTTGCCGTAGAGCGTGCCGACGTGTCCTCAACCTCAAAGGCATCCGTTTCTCCAAGAATGCCGATTTTAACAAGTTCAGCCATTGGTTTCTCCAATCCAAAGCGTCATGGTGTCTGGGTCGTAGACCCCGCTCACTCTCAATGTGTCAATGTCGATCTCCGTCAGCTCGGACGGGACGTAGAGGATCTTGTTCAGGTACCAGATGCGGCCCATGTAGTTCGCGAGGACGGCGGCAATCTCGTCAATGGCATTGCTGAACTCCGTCCTCGTGACTGCGGATGAGCCGATAAGGTCTGCCGCAGACTCGGCTCGGGCGGCTGCGGACAGTGCCTTGTCCCGCGCATCGTTAATAAGCGGAACCGCACCGAGAACCAGGTGCAGAACGTCTTCCGTGGCCTCTGGAACAAGCACGTCGATGATCTCGGCGCGCTGCACCGTGAACGGCTTGTCCATGAGCTTCGTGACTAGCCTGATGCCGTTCTCGGTCAGGTCTCCGATATACCCGATGAAGGTCACGTACATTTCCCCGTCGGTTCGTAGCACCTCCCAGGGAATCACGATGGGGTCATCGCGCATGACAACGGTTTTCCTCGTGCCGTCGGCACGGTTGACGAAGACGGCCACCCTGTTCTCAACGTCGTTCCACTCGGTATCGAACTCGACCTCTATCGTGTCGCCGCGAACGCAATGCTCAACGGCCCTGTTGTCGCCCACGAAGGCGGTTGTGCGGTCAACGACCGCCAAGTTGAAGTTCATCTATCCTCCCATCCGAATGTTGCCTATCTCATAGGAAACGTCCTCGCCCTCCTCGTCGGCGGAGACAATCACCTTCTCGATGGTCGCCGTGATCTCGATGCCCTCATCGACGTTCACGGCATGAACGGAATCCCCTATGTCGTACCCCATTGCCTCGCCAACCGTCAGCTCGCAGGTGTCGCTGTCAAGATATTCCTGTAGCTTCTCCGTGCCCTTGGCGATCAGCTCTTCTCGTCCTGCGTTGCTGTAGTCGTAGGACTCGGCAATCTCATCGACGCCGACGAAGGTCTGCGCCTGAGAGATTTTCCTTTCGGCGTCCGCGTAGAGGTGAACCACGATGCGGTCTTTCAAGTCGCCGCTTCCAAGGCAGATGAGGTGGTTGACGAAACGACCGCTCTCCTTGATGTCGAACTCGTAGTGGTCGGAATCAAGCTCATGGGTAACGGCCTCCTGCGCGGAGACCTCGACCTTGCCGCCGCTCATCTTCCTGAACGAGAGCTTGCGGCCATGGGCTCGGCAGAGTTTTGACAGCCCTGCGAACGCGCTTACGTGGCGGTCGAAGTTCCCAGAGGCGACGACCCCCGATTTCTCGGAAGACGCGACGAACACCGCCCCTTTGCCCTGGCGGTCGATTACGGAGGCTATGATGTCGTTGAGGTCTCCAGAGTAGGAGAGGTAGTCATTGCCGCTGTCGGGGCACAGGAGCGTCTTATCGAGGATTCCCTGCCATGTTCTGCCTCCGTAGCGGAGCTGCGCGGTCTTGCCGCCCACCCTTTCCATGGTGTCGATGGTGCCGCCCCAATCGCTCTCGTCGTAGAAGACGTAGGTTCCGTAGGGAATCTTGCGGCCGAGGGGCACCGTCAACGTGAAGTCGTTTTCGTCCTTGCCGTAGGCCAGGTCTAGATCGAAATCATCGAGGATTGAGAGGTCTTTGAACGCGGTGTCCGCCAGAACAAAATCACCCATCACTCCCACCTCGGCTCTGATACCTGCTCGAAGATGGTGATGCGGATTCTCTGGCTGTGTCGCCACGTAAGCTCGCTTACGCCAGGGGGAATCTTCTGGAACACGTAGTGCCCAGAGTCCTTGATCTGCTTGCCCTCTCGCTTCGACAGAGCGTTTTGAACGCTGCCGTCGGAACCTACAAGCTCGACGGTCTTGGCAAGACCGTCTACCACGAGCCTGGAGCCATCTGGAATACTTTGCGCTACATCATAGTTGTTTTCCCCGATTGACACAGAGAACCCATCGGCTGAGCCGAACGCCTCAATCATCACGGGCGACTCGAAGAACCCCTCGTTTATGATGAGTGCCTTCGTCTGCGTGCTCTTGTACAGCTTGGTGACGCTGCGCGTCCAGATAGGCTTCTGCATCGAGAACTTGACAACCTTGGTCATTTCGCCTGCGCCGTAGTGAAGCGTAGTGTCTCCCCCAATCACCCTGCCCTTGATGAAGTAGTCGCCAAGCCAAAGCTCTCCATCCTTCCCGGCCAGCGAATCCGCCTCCACGATCTGAAAGAACCGCCCCCGGCTTTCGGGGACGGTTCCATCGAATGCAACGGTCAGGTTGGCATCTTTTGGCTTGATTGGGTGCTCGTAGCAAAGCAGCTCTTCGAAATCGCACAGATAGGCCCCGGCGTTCTCCCCAAACTCGAATGCATCGCCACGATGATTCACATAGCGCATCTTGGTATCACGCATATGCCCTCCTGTATCTCCTAGCTGCCTGTCTCTCCGTCTCAACGACGACGGGCGCGTTGTCGGCAATGATGTCACCGAGCGAGCCTTTCAAGTCCTCTACCTCATCGATCAAGTCTTCCAGCAGCAATGCTGTAGACCAGTGGTTCTTGTCGTTGTCGGCAATTCTGTAGGTCACATTCACGTCCCAGGGGTTTACGCCAGCAGCAACGTCGATTTCAGCCGTCTCCTGGCCGATGGCCTTCTTAATGTTCCCAGCAACACCAGAAATCGTCTTGATAACGTCCTGCTCCCCCAACTGGAGACCGACCGTAAGGGAGTCCATAATCCAGCCGCCGTTCGGAATGAGAAGTTTCATGTCGTATTCCTTGGGGCCCTTGAGTGAGGCGATCTTCTCGCCGATGCCAGAAACGAAGTCCCATACACCGCCACAAGCGGCCTTAAGACCGTCGAGCAATCCTCCGATAATCTGACTGCCAGCGTCCCACAGCAGATTGCCAGCGTTCGAGAAGAAGCTGAGAATCTTATCTGGCACGGTGGAAATGAAATTGCTGATCATGTCGATGCCAGCCGATACGATGTTGCCCATGCCGTCCCAGATGCTTTGAAGCAGGTTGGAAACCCCAGTCCATACGCCCTCCCAGTCTCCGCTGATTGCAGCCGTGACGACCGAAATGACGTTCTGGATGATGCTCATGACGTTCGTGATGACCGATTGGATGAACGGCCACACGGCGTTCACGATGGCCATGATCGCGTCCATGGCAGAGGCGATCACCGCCTGAATCTGCGGCCAATACGTCTTCACGAAGTCGGCGATGACCGAGACCACAGTGGTTACCAGCGTCTGAATCGAGGGCCAGACAGCATTGAAAATCTGCTGGATGGCCGTCAGCGCTATCTCGATGATCTCCCTGATTTGGGGGACGTAGCTTTGAATCGTGTCGGAAATAGCGTTTACGGCGTTGACGGCCAGAGGAACGACCTGCGCCACAACGGAAGCGACGAACTCAAGCACCTGGCCGACAATCGGGATGAGTGTTTCGGCGATAGCGACCACCAGGGGCGCGATTGCTGTCACCACTCCCAAAATCGCAGATGCGACCGCATCTATGACGGGGAGCAGCGATTGGATGATGCTCAACAGGGGAGGCAGAACCGCCTGGACGATTGATTCTAGCACTGGAAGCAGCAGCGCGACGAGGTAACTGGCCGTCGCCATGAGCTGCGAGAGCAGGGATTGGAGAATAGGCACGAGAGACCCGCCGATGGCCGACACCTGCGCCATGATTCCGTTTCTGAACTCGTCGTTCGTCGCCATAAGATGGGCGAACGCAGCCGCCAGGGCAGCGACTACGGCGATTACCGCCAAAGCTGGGCTAGAGATGACGCCGATGGCCGTCTTCAACACGCCCAGCGCGCCGCTGAACAGTTTTGCCGAAGCCGCTCCGCCAGACAGAATGCCAGCGAGCGTGCCTAGGCCAGGGACGACCGCCGCGACGGAACTCAACGCCCCAGCGGCAGCTCCAACGCCAGCGATGGCTCCGATCACCACAGCTACCTTGGAGCCGAAGCCGCCGAAGGTCTCCTCCAGGGCAGACATGATCGAATCGCCCCTCTCAAGAGCCGCCGTGAAGGCGTCTATCTTCGGCGCGAGGCTTCCAGATAGTCGGTCTGCAAGCTCGGTGAACTTATCGACCAGCGGGTCGAGGCGACCAGATGCCGCGTTCAACGCCTTTCGCAGGGAGTTGAACACCGGGATGGCGTTCGCCCTGATAGGCTCGGCGAACTTAGCTCCGATGCGGTTCAGCGCGCTCTTCATGTTGCTCATGGAGCCCGTGAAGGTCTCGTTCGCCGCTTGGGCTGAGTCGCCGAAAGCGGCCTCCATGGCGGTGCTGAACGTATCGAAGTCGATTTGGCCCTTCTTGACCATATCCTTGATTTCCTCTTGCGTCTTGTTCAACGACTGGGCAAGAACCGAGGTAACGTTCACTCCGCGATCTGCAAACTGCTGCAAGGTCTCGCCCGAAACCTTGCCTTGTGCGGCGACCTTCTGGAAAATACTGCCAATGTCTCCAAGCTCGCCTCCGAATGTGGCAGCTGTGCCGACGACTCCCCTCAAGGCCCTGTCCATATCAGCGCCAGCCGCAATGCCCGATGCCGCGAGGTTCGCCGCAACCAGAGCTGCCGAATCGAGGGAAAAGGCCGTCCCAGTTACGGCGTTGTCAATCGACTTGTAGTAGTCATCCCATTCGAGCTTGAGGCCTTTGAACATCGTTTTTGCTTGCTCTAGGTTCAATGCTCGGGACATACCGCCTTGCGCGGCAATCGAGCCGATAGCGCCGCCGATGCCGCCGATGACGCCAACGGCACCTTTGGCGAAGCTCTCGACCTTGCTTCCGATGGATTTGGCCTTTTCCATGAAGGACTCCATCTTCGCCTTCGAGCCCTCTACTCCAGAATCGAAGTTGGAGCCATCGTAAGTGCCCTTAGCGCTAAGGGTGTAATCAGCCATTGGTCACCTCCTTTCGCTGCCAAGGCGTCCACGGGGCCTGTTTCTTGAGCTGTTCCTGAATTGCGCCGATCTCCTTCCTGGAGATGGGGAGAGCGGCCTTCTTGCGCTTCCTCACCCACAGCTTTCTCTTGCGCTTGTTGTGCACGTTTGACACGGCCACCTGCACGACGTTCACGAGCAGGTTCGATTGCTCGACCGTCTTCTTCTCCAGTTCCTTGCGAATAAACATCCGTTCCACAGCGGTCGTCTGTTCCCAATCGCTACGAGACCACCCAAGCTGGGCAGCAAAAAAGGCGAAGTCCATTTCGTTCTGAAAGAACCTCGCCTTCTGCTTTTCTTCTGGCAGCTTCTCTACCGTGTTGTAGTAGTCGTAGTCAGTTAGCGACTGGAGGGCTGCATAACGCTCTAGGCTTCGCTGTTTGCCCCCTTGAATAAAAAACCGCAATCGCGCTCCAGGGCTTCTGTCACGCGCTCGTAGACGGCAAGGTAGCCGTTCTTTTCGATGAGGTCAGATGCCATATCGACGCCCTTTCGTGGGTTCACGAAAGGCCCGTCTTCGAGACGGAGGCCATAGGCGAGCAGGCTCTTCAACTCCGAAATGGAGAAGGCACCGCCGTTCTGGATGAACGAGGCCATAATAGGCTTGTTGGAACGCTCGTACATTTCGAGGCGGTTCTTGGTGAAGCCGATGATGTAGCTCTTGCCGTTAATCGTGAAGTCTCCAGTGGGGGCCTCGGCCTCCTCATCGAACTCCTCAACGGCATCGAAGACCTCAACGCTCTCGTCAAGCTCCTCGGTTTCCTTGAAAAAAGGCATGGTGTCTCCTATCTGGTCTACTCGGCGGGAACGCTGAACGTCGCTGCCTTGATTTCATCCTCGGTGGCCGTCTCGTAGAGCCACGGCTTGCCGCTGCCCTCGAAGTCCATCGAGTAGGTTGCGTTGTCGTCATTGGGTGCCTCGAAGTTGTCAGAGGTGACGATTGCGATGCCCATGCGAAGGGGCTTGTAGGTGATGGTCTTGCCATCCTCCGAAACCGTGCGCTCGCAAATCTTCAAGCACAGGTATTCGTCGTTGGCGAGAGCCTTGGCGACAATCTTGGTTGCCTCGTCGTCGGGGCTGTAAAGGCCGTCAATGGATGCGTCCCAGGATTTGGAGCCATGGAACTTCAACGCCCAACCTCCGTTAGAGCCGTCCTTGGTTGCGGCTTCCGTGGTCTCGGAACTCATGTTGTAGGAAAGACCCTGCTGGCCCGCGATTGCGACCATCTTGGTGCCAGTCTGATTGGTCACCATCGCAACGATGGACTTGCCATTGAGAGCCTTGGCCGTTTCGATGTCGAAATCACAGCCATAGAGCTGGTCGTTGGCAGCAGGAGTCGTAGCGGGGGTACCCCCCTCGTTCTCGTTAGGCATTTTGCCCTCCTATTCTGTTTCAGTGGTTATTTGCAGCGGTAGCCGTAGCAAATGAAGAAGCGATACGCGAGAACCGCGTGGCCTTCTCCAGATTCATCCCTCTTCAAGGTCTGGAGACCTTCGTACTCCTGCCTGTAGAGCTTGAACGGCTCGGGGAGCGGCAAATCGGTTGACAGTGCTTCCTCCAACGTCTGAACAAGATTCAGAACTGGGGCGTTCGAGTGGGGCTGTACCGCCTCGGATATGCAATGCACCCACACCTCGTAGGTGTCTATGTACATCGTCTTGGTGTTCTGTGGCTGCGTGCGCACTAACTGGACGCTGTAGAGCGGCGACGGCTTGTTATCTGGGTCGTCGTAGCACTTGACGCCAGTACGCTCCTCGATGAAGCCGATAAGCGAGCCGAGGAATTGCGCGATGCTTAGTCTCCTGTACATCAAAACCTCCTTAGCTCTCTTCGTAGGTCTTCCTCGAAGATTGGACGCTGCGTGTCCACGTTCTTCTTCAAGAAGTGCTGACCCTGGACATAGCCACCGCCCCTGGTGCGGTGCCCGTACTCAACATGGGGCGCATAGTCCTTCGTGTACCCAACGATGTCCCCCGTCTGGGTCAGGGAAATGCGAAGCTCGCCAGTATCGACTGGAGTGCCGCCGCTCTTCCCCCTGTTGTAGATTTGCGTCATGTTCTTTAGGACGACCGCTTCAAAGCGCAGATGCGAAAGACGGTCTAGCTCCTTAGCCAGACCGTCAACGTCGATAATCTCAAAGGCCATCTTTGCACCTCTTAACCCTCACGGCTGTAGGCGTTGCCTCCTGGGTCATGTTCTCGACCTCGTAGAGGACGCCCCGAACCTTGATGGCGACGACATCTTGAAGAAGCTCTGGCCTGGATTTGGTCAGAAACGTCCGTTGAACCATGTCGAACTGGTTGCCGTCGGTAGCGTCGTGGGTAGGTGCGTAAAGCGCAGTTCTGACAAGGATTGATTCGCCAGTATCTTGCAGCTCGAACACGGGATTGCGCGTCTCGTCGATTCCAACCTGTACGCGCTTGTAGGTGAGTGCCCTGTACCAACGCATTGTCCTCACCTCACTTGAAGAACTTAATGCCGCTGCGGTTCATGGTTCGCTTCAAGGACGCAAGCTCTTCGGAATACTCCTTCAAGATGTCGTCGATGAACGAGTTGGACATGGAACCTCCATCCGACGCCGATTCCGACGTGCTGCCCTCGAAGCCTCGCAGCCTTAGAGCCTTCATGGCCGCATCGACCACGATGGAGCCAGCCGTATCTGGCAGCTCCGCCGTGGTCTCCATGCGGATGGTGATTCGGTCGATGACCGTTTGCAGCATTTCGCCGATTACGTCATCGCTGGGCACATCCTCATCTTCGAGGTAGCGCAGCTTGACGCGCCCGACGAGAGCCGAAGGCTTCATTAGCCCTCGGTAGTGTTGGCTGCATCGACATCGCCGCCGACAGTGGCGATGATGTGACCGTAGACGTTCGGGAGAACGGGAACGAACAGGCCAGAAGCCTTCGTCCAGGTGGCGACGGGGTCAGGCGTGTCCCAGGTGGTGCAGGTGACGAACTGCTGCTCGCGCTTGGTGTCGAACGCGCCGCCCTGCTCCAGCTCTTCGGGGGTGACGCCCCACAGACCGATGCCAAGGGTTCCGTCGGTGCCCGCAGCAGTCATCACGAACTTATCCTCGGGGAAGAAGCGGTTCTGATTGACCTTAACCTTGCCGTCAACGGTCTCCATGGTGCCGTACTTCTCGTCGTTGGTCGTGATGCGCAGGCCACCGAACTGGGAGCCGAAAAGGGCGTTGATTTCATCGAGCGTGGGCAGGATGCCGACACCGCTGGTGCCCTTGATGGCCTTCTGGATGCCAGCGTTGCCCATGATGTTCGTAAGAACAGCCTCGGACGTGATGGCAATAGTAGGGGCCATGCCCTTTGCGATGGCGATGAGACGCCACTTGCGGATGTCGCCAAGGATGTCGGCGGCGGGGTCGCTCCAGTCGGAGGACACGTAGTTCTCCGCAGGAACGTCGTAGTCAACGGAAAGATTCAGACCATTCTCCGTGATGATGTACTTGCCCTTGGAGATTGCATCCATCTTGGCAAGCTCTGCGCGGGTGACAACACGCTCCGACATACGGGCCACATCATCGAAGATGTAGCGGCGCAGGGCGTCGTTCTCCATGCCCATGCCACGGGTGAGACGGGCGACGCTCTCAGAGAGGTTGATCTTCTCCTTGATAAGAAGCTCCTCGATGCTCACCTTTTCGAACGGCACGCGGCTACCGATATACGCCTCGGTATCGAGAGCATGAACCTTGGCGATCATCGGCAGGTTGCCGTTCTCGCAGACGCGAGTGTACTCCTGCTCGATGTACTGCGTCTTCTGGTCGGGGAAGAGGCGGCTACCCATGTAGCTGCGCTGCACGCCGAAATGCTGGGAGAATTCCAGGAGCTGCTTGTTGTCGATGAGATTGGAAAGCGTAGGCATTGTGATGTTCCTCCTTTTGATTAAACGAGACGGACGCCGATTGCGCCAAGCTCGGTGGCCTTGGCCTGCGCCGCGCTCGCCAGCTTGTCCTTCTTCAGACGGCCCTCGACGACGACCGCGATGGGGTAAGCGGGGTAGTCGGTCATGTCGTAGTCCGTGAAGACAACGCCGATGTCGCTGGCGTCTTCGGGATTGGTGTAGAGGCTTCCAGCCTTGATGACCTTGCGGCCATCGTCGCCGGTGGTTGCCATAGCCTGCGTGGCCTGTCGGGTCTTCACGACCAGGCCGACCGCAGAATCAAGGATGTTCTCGCTCTCGCCGTATTCGGCTACTTTGTTGAAAGGCATTATTCCTTCCCTCCGTTCTTTGACTTGGTGTACTGCTCCGCGAAGGACGCACCGAACGATTTCTGGCCAGGGGCCTTGGCGGCATCGGGAATGTCGCGCTTCAGCTCCTTTTGAACCGCGTCGTTGACCGCCTTCGGCCAGAGTTCCTTCAGCTCGTCGATGGCCGTGCTGGTCTTCTCCGCTTCAGGGCTCACGAACATAGCTAGCAGCTTGTCGCCGAGGACGATGCCAGCAGACGCAAGCTCATTGCGAGCGATTGCGGTCTGCTCGGACAGATCGATCTGGCTTTGTTTCTCCTTAAGCTCCTTTTTGAGCTTATCCGCCTCATATTCGGCTCTTTGAAGTGCGGTCATGCTCTTCAGCTTCTCGGCCTCGGTCTGCTTGGTTTCGGCCTCGTTCGCGATTTGCTGGCGAATCTCACGCTCCATCTTTGCCCGCTCGCGGGCAAGACGCTTTTCCACAATGGCGTCAACCTCGGCGTCGGTCTTACCATCCTTGGCTCCGCCCTTGTCATTTCCGTCGTTGGAGCCAGCGTCACCATCGCTGTTGTCCTTCTTCGCCGCGTCTTCTGCCGCCTTCTTCGCGGCCTCTGCCGCCTCTGCGGCCTCCTGCTGCTTCTTCTGCTCTTCGTCCATCGGGCTTCCTTCCTTTCCATAAGGTTTAACCGTGGCTCATGCCTGCACGTCCGTAGCTTTTTACGGGTTCCACGCCTGCCCGAACCATGTGCTTTTTACGAGCTCCATGCCTGCTCGACCGTGGCTTTTAACGTCATCAACGCTCGGACGGCCCTGAACCAGGGCATGAAAAAAGCCACCCGCAGGTGACTTGGTTCCAAACGCCTCTTAGCCGTCAGCTAAGATTTTTCGCAATCCGCCTCTTCTTCCACTCGAAATGAGACAGGCATAGTTCTTGAGTTACGGCCTGAACGGTGTAGGCGTAGAACTCATCGCTGGGAAACTCCTCGCCTATTGCGCGGAAGTAGCCCTGCGCCACATGGGTTGCCTCATGGGCAAGAAGGCCTATGTCCTCTGTGGCGTCATGATGCAGGGCATTCTTGTTCATGTAGACAATGAACGTCGCATCGCCTTCCTTATAGAAGGTCGTGGCATCGGCGTCGGTGGCCTCGTCGTTCATGCCTAGATGGCGAAGTGCCCTGCGAAGCTTCTTCTTGCTGTGGACAAGGCGGACGTAAAGACTCGGCAACCGCTCGTAGACGTCGATGAACTTCATTTGAACACCTCCTCAAGCGTGAGCGTTTCCCTCTTGCACAAGATGATGTCCTCCAAGTCGTTGAGGCTCATCCACCCGTGATAGCGGAACTCCTCAACACCGTCCTTCTCGACGACGATAAGGGGTATCTTGTCGATGGTCTGGCGGGCGTTGATCTCGGCGATCTTTCCGTCGTATCCGCTGTGAACCTCGACGTTCTCTGGATATAGTTCCTTCAACGGCTCTATTGACTCCATCCGCAGGCGCGTACAGGACGTGCAGCCAGCGCGTCCGATGTAGACGATGTTTCTCATTAGCTCCTCCAAAAAGAAAAGGCATCCTGCAGGATGCCTTCGCAGATGCGTTGTTGCGATGCCTAGTAGTAAGCGGCCAGGGTGCTTTCAGCGTTCATGGCGAGCCGCTGCGCCCTCTCCTGGTCGGGCATCGTGACTATCTCCTCGTAGCTGTTGTCGATAAGCTCCAACGCTTCGGGGTAGTCGGCGTAGCTCTTCTTGAGCCTGTCCATTATGTCCCTTGCTGTTTCCATTGCACCCCCTATTTTAGCAGGTTGTCCCTATATTTCCAGGCCTCATCGTAATCGAATGTGGGAAGGGAATCCAGCTCGGCCTGCGTGGACTGGTGGTACGTCTTGGAGGCGATCTTGCGGATGACTTCATCGATAGAATCGCTTGTCTTCTTCAAAAAGTACACGTCTGGCTGCTCCAGCAGAAGCAGAGGGTCGTCAACGTACTCGGCATTGAAGGGGACACGGGCAACGACCTCGTAGCCGCATTTCTCGTAGCTGTTCACGAGGAACTTTCCGTAGCAGTCCATCTTCACACCGCCGCGTTCACGAGCCATCAGAATCAGGTCGGTTACGGCCCCCCTGTACTTGCTCTTGTCGTTCTTGAAAACGCAGGTGATGTCCGCGTCCTCCTTGACTGCGACGCCCACCATCATGTCGTCCGACAGGTAGGTGTCCCAATCGGCCATTTCGGAGGCCGCGTGCCAATCGACCGAGCCGCCGTTCTTGTTGTTCCTCTTAGCGGTGGCGAGAGCATCCTCGAACACGCTCTTGTCGCGCTCCAGGTGCAGTTTAAGGTTGACCACGCCCGCATCGTCCTTGGCCTTCCTGTAGGGGTCTCGGATAGATGCCCTGTCGCCGCCGCGCTGTTCAACATAACGGTCAATCCACGCCTCCCAGTCTCCGACCTCTACCGTGTAGGAGCATCGGCACCATGGGTGCATGGGCGGGAAGTTGATGCCAGGTGCGCGGTCTTCGAACCTCGCGGGATTCAAATGCTGCTCGGCTTGCAAGTCCTTGCATATCTGGCAGGCGCGGGAGTCGGCGCAGGATAGCGCGTAGTAATCGAAATCGGTCTGGTGCACCTGCGCCTGCGCCTCGTTGAACAGGAACGTGCCCTCGGTGTAGATGAGCCGCCTGATGTCGTTGCTCGCGACAGAAGCGAACCTCTCCCCCATGGACTTGGCAACCTTGTCGTATGAGACGCCGCGAGCTACGAGCTGCGCGAAGTCGTCATTGAGGTACGCCGCAAGCTTCTCGCGGTTGTCCCAGATGGTCTGGCTGAACGCTTTCCCCTTGGCCCAGGCCGCTCCCACAGTATCGGTCACCACGGTGGCGTCGATTCCGTAGAAGTTTGAGCCGAAGCCAAGCTCCTCGGCGGCAAGATTCGCCGCCCTCTGCGCCTGCTTCCTGAAATGGGCGTCAAGCTCGCTCTGCTCTATCGCCCCTATCTCCAACTGCTGCAATCTGATCGAGGTCTGGATGCCCTCCAGCTCGTTGAGCTTGTAGATGCTCTCGCGCACGGGCATCAGGTGGGCATACTGCGGATATTTCTCAGCGAACTCGTCCATGCGCTCGATGAGCATCGCTTTGTCCTTATCGGACAGGCTCACCATGAGCTTTCGGTACTCGATTACGTTCTTCTCGCCGTACTCCTGGTAATAGGCCGCTATCTCGCGCTCCAGTTGGACAACCTGGTTCTCGTAGAGCTTGGACAGCTTGGCCTGCAACGCGGCCTCGTCGCTCTCCATCTGCCCAAGAAGCTCAGCGCGACGCGCCGCCCAGTAGTCGGCGTCCCTAGTCATTTGCCCCTGCCAGGATGGCGGCAACGAGTGCATTCTTGTTCATGCCAGCCTTGACATTGATGCCGCTGTTCTTCGCAAGGTCATATAGCTGCGGGTTTGTCATCTTGTAAAGCTCGTCGGACTCGTCAGCGGGCGGCTCGGCAGTCTGGTTGTCGTCGTTACCGTCTTCGACATCGGTGTTTCCGTCGTTCGCCGTGTCGTTGTCGGCGTTCTCGTCGGAACCCCCCGTTTTGGTATTCTCTGAACCCCCCGTTTCAGCCGTGGCGTTGTCGTCGTCGGCTTCGGACTCGTCAGCGGGCGGCTCGGCGGTGATGGTCAGGAAGCGGGCATCTGCATAGCCGTCATCCAGCTTGCACCAGCCGCGCTCGATGACATCAACGGGAACGGTCTTACCGTCGGCAAGCTTGTCGATGACGGCACCGCCAGGTGCCTCTCGGATGTTTAGCGTCTTCCCTGGCGCAGTTGCGTTGTAGGTGGCGAACATAGTTATTCTCCTTCATCCTTGTCGTTCAGGTACCTGATGGCGTCATCTTCATCGACGCCGATGCGCTTCATCATTTCGATGGCGTTGTTTCGGGTCAGCTGCCCCCTCTTCCTCTGGCTGAGGATTGAGGTGATCTCGTACATAGTCGGCTCGCGCTTCTTCTCCGTACGGTTGGTCGGCAGACCGTCGGTCACCACCTGGACGCGGGCCTCCTTTTCCGCGTTCTTGCGCTCGATCTCGCTCTTGGCGTCATCGACGCAGGAAAGCACTGAAAGCTGCGTCTCCTCGGACACGATGCCCGAGAGGCGACTGGCAACGTCCGCCTCTGACGCGAGGTCTTCTGGCATATTGCGGTGCATGACGATCTCAACGCGCTCCCAGTCGTCGCCAGTGAAGGGCTTGTCTGGGTAGTTGGCGAGCAGCTTCAAACGCTCCTGGATGCCGTAGACGAACTTGCGCTCCTTGTTGCGGGCCAGATTGCTCATAGGCATCAGCCGCATCTTCAGGGCCGTGCCAGACGCCGTGCTGAACGACTCGTCCGTGATGTCGGGCACCATGGCCATCTTGAAGATGAGCATTTCCAGACGGTTGATAAGGTTCTCCTGCTCGCCGTCGGCGTCGGGCTTCGGCATGAAGTACGCCTTGGTGGGAACCTCGCCGTTGTTGTTGTAGAGGTTGATGAGCTTGTATTCCTTCAAATCCTTCTTGAAGTCGTCTGGCAGCTCCATTCCCTCGATGACCATGTAGGCATCGCTGAAATACTCCACGTCGTTGGCCTTCTCCGAAAGCACTCGGTTGTATGCCTCGATGAGGTTGAGCACGCCCTCATACAGGCCGCGCTTCTCGATGTTCTGCATGAAGCAGACGGCGGGCACCGCATGGAAGTAATGCTCGTCGATGTCAACGAACTCCATTGCTCCGCTCTTGTCATCGAACTTGATGACGTACTGAGAGTCCGAATAGCTCCCCACTATGCGCCCCTCCTCGTCGTAGCTGTAGCGCACGAAGAAGAGCGGACGCTTCAACACCGAATCGTCGTAGACCATGAACGATGTCAGGGGCGACACCGCGACGCTGCGGGGCTTGCCCTCGTCGTCCTGGTAGAACATTTCATAGGAGTATCCGAACTTGGACGCCATCTTGGACAGCTCCGCGTCCGTGTCCTCCTGGTGGTTTCGGCGGTAGTAGGTCTTCAAGTACTCGGCCTTCTGGGCATCGCCGCTTTCGCCGTCGATCTTGATGTCAACGGGGATGCCGATGAAGTAGCCCTCGAATGTCTCTGTGATGTCGTAGGCCATGTCTGCCGCAAGGCGGTTGTCGGGCTTGTAGTCCGGCTTCTTGTCGCGACCGAAAATCTCATAGTGCGTCTTGTATGCAGCGGCAAGGTATTGGAGTCGCGGAAGGTGCTTGTCCTTATGCTCGTCGATAAGCTCCTGCAACAGCTTCTCGGTCAGCTCAGTGCCCACGGGCACCACGAAATCGTCCGTGACGGGCTCATCGCCCATCTGATCGTAGTAGAAGGAATGGAACTCGTGGCTCATGCTAAACCCCCTCTCTGAATCCCTTGATGCTCGGTTGGTTGCTGTACTGCCGCAGCGCTGAGGCCAGGGAGTCGGCCATGTCGTCGTGCGCGGCGTTCTCGTTGTAGTCAAGAATTTCGTTGACGGCATCCGCATCGAGCGGGTAGGCGTCGGAGTCCAGGAATCGAATGTCCGCCCATCGCGGGCGAAGCTCCGTGGTAACCTTCATGTACTTGTTTGTGTCCTCGGTGTAGCCCCTCGCAGGGTGGCCCCTCTTGATGATGGCCTTGCGCAGATAGCCCTTGTCGGCGTTCTTCTCGCTGTAGATGGTTCCGATGCGAAGCTCCTTGCAGAGCTTCAGGATTTCGTCCAGGCAGTCGTCAACGTGCCTCCCAGGCCATAGCCTCACGAAGGCGTACCAGGTGCCGTCACGGAAGGCCAGGGCGGTGAATGCCGTGCCGTCCGCGCCTCCATAGGCGGCGTCGATGTGTCCGATGCCGTCATGGAGAAGCTTCGGGTCGTTGAAGTAGCGGGGCTCCTTGAACATTGCCTCCTCGTCGGCGATGTGCTTCAACTTGTAGTTGGCGGCGAAGAGCGAAACGCTCATGGATGCCTCGATGGCCGCAAGCTCATCTCGCGTGATGAGCCCCGTGCTGTAGCAGTCGTACCGCACGATGTTGGGCATCAGTTGGAACGCATCGTCCTTGTGCCAGGGAGTGCCAGTGTTGAAGATGCGCCCGCCTCTGTTTCGGATGTTCTGCAACTCCTGGTAGATGAGCTTGATTCGGTTCCGCTCGGCAGCGGAAACGCGGTCTTTGACGTTGATGATGTCGTCGGTGAAGATGCGGTCGGCGTGCTTGCCCGTCAGGGAGCCGCCGCAGCCAAGGCCCAGGAGCTGGCTCGCCCCAGACACGCCCTGGCGAAGGTTGGTGGAGACCTCGCTTTGCGTAGACCTCTCCATCACAAGCTCCACCCCGTAGAGCTGCTGCACAATCGACTGGAAGTACGCGGAGTTGAGGACTGACACCGTTGCCGAAAGAACCTCCGCAACATCCGTGTCGGTCTTTCGCAGGAAGATGATGCGCTCCCATGGGAACAGCACCAGGATGAACGCGAAGGCGATTGACAGGCACGTGGTCTTGAACGAGCCTCGATGCGCTTGCAGCGTTCGGTCTCCCTCTCCGAAGACCATATCCTTAATCCATTCGTTGTGGAGTTCGGTCAGCTTGTCGTATCCGATCGATACCGCTATGTCCTTGGGGCAGTCGTAGATGAAGTCGATGAGGTCTTGACGCTCATCAGCCATTGCCCTTCTTCTTTGCGGCCGCAATCATCTCCTTGATGTCCTCTGTGGCCGCTGCCACGTCCCCGCTGACCTCAACCTTCTCGGCTGGCTTCTCCCCAGCGGTGTCGCGCAGGAAGGTGAGGGCGGCTACATCGCCCTTCTTGGCCTTCTTCGCAATAGCGAGCACGGAAAGCTCGCCGATGGTCAGGTTCACATCGGGGTAGTCCTCGAATGTGATGCCCTCCAAATCCGTGACCTCTCCAGGCTCCACGGGCATATCCAGGACGATTTTCGCGATCTCCTGCATCTGCTTGCGCTCCTTGCGCTTCTTGGCCGACGCCTGCCCGCCCTTTTTGCCCCGCTCTCGTGCTTCTTTCGCGGTTGGCGTCTTCAAGTTCTTCTCGTTCGCCACGCTCTCACACCTCCCTTCGGAATCGGATGTCATTGGGGTTCACCTTGTTCATGAAGCACTCCATAAGGCCGTCCAGGCGTTCCCTCTCGCAGGCGACCGCTTCTCTCGGTCTCCTGATCAGATGAAGCACCCCCAGGGCCTTGCAGAAGGCTCGGCCCACGCTTCTATGGGAGTGCCTGAGTGCGATCTGCACCATTTCTTCGCGCGTGACCATGCGCCCTCCTATAGAAAGAGCTGCGTTGCCGCAGCCCTAGTCGTCGTATACGAGACCCATCTGGGTCTCCCTCGTACGAAGCTCGCCCAGCCAGTGGAAGTCGAAGCTGCCCCATACGAGCGAGTGGACAATCGCCGTATCGAACATGTACTGCCATTGGCGGTCGTCCCAGTGGTCTGTGACTCGGGAGGAACGCCAGGTCTCGAACCACCGTCTGGTGGCGGGGCAGAAGTCGAACTCCGATGGAAGGTCTGGCTTCTCTTTCTTGGCCATCGCTCCTCCCTTCTGTCGTCTCACCTCTGGCTAGGAGCCAGATCGACGGCCCGCGCCGAAAGCAGCGCGGACTCGCCCAGCGGCACCGCGAACGGCACCTGCGACCCGACGGGCCGCGCCTGCGATACGCTCACGCATGGCGTCCTCCTTCCTATCGAACATTTGTCCTTATATACGAAAACGCCCCCGAAAGGACGCTTTCTGTGAATTGGTATGTGGCTCAGGCTATTCGGCGGCACGCATGAAACGCAAGTGTCCTCTCATCACCACCGCCTTTCACCCAGCTTCTCGCCACGCTCGCATTCGAGCCATCCGACGAAGTACGCGCCGCCATTTCGCGGGGTCTTACTCTTCCACCTTGGTGCCGCACCGACCGTGCAGCGGCCATCCCACAGCTTGCAGTTACGGCGGCAGAAGTTGCGCCTCGACTGCGCCATCGCCCTTAGCATCGCTCCTCCTCGTAATGCGGACACATCTCGAAGCATTCTTTGCAGAACATCATGCAAGCTCCTTCAGCCATGCGCTCGCGTCGATGTACTTGTCCCCGTGCTTGCGCAGGTTCATGTCGTCAAGGTACTTCTCGGACTCGGCCCTGTTCGGGTACACCACGCATATCCATATGTCGCTGTCCGTGGCCTCGTTGCAGGGGTCTGGACGCTTGACTGACATCATGGCGGCTTTGAGTGCCATGGCCTCGTCAATGCAGGTCTGCTCCAGGCTCTGGGAGTAATCGACGCCAGCCAGGGGGTCGGGTGTCTTGGCCATGGACTTCGGATGCCTGGCGAATCCCCGCTTCCTGACGTCTGGAACGAAGCCCCTTGTCGCCTCCCTTAGCTCGTCGCCCGTAATGAAGCGGCGGCGAGGGAGGCCCGTCTTAGCGAGGAAGGCGTCTCGGTCTTCCTCAGTCTTGAAGCAGAGGCACGACCATATCTCGGAGTCAACGGCGTCCTTGTAACGCGCCTCCTCCTGCTTGATGCGCTTCGCCATTTCCTTGTCGTCGAGGCTGGAGCCCGCGCCCTTCTTCTTTTTCTTCTCGAAGCTAAAAGCCATCGGGGTCTGCCCCCTTCCGTATAAGGTCGGTCTCCATGAGCGGGAACCACTGGCGCAACCTCTCGTAGTCATCGGGGAGGTGCTTGCGCATGGGCTCGGTGAATCGGCAGTCTATGCCGTCGAAGGAGCGTCCGAATATCTCATAGTCTATCGGGAGCTTGATGCCCGCTCCGTCTATGGCGTCCATGACCTCCTGCTTGAGCCAGTCGGCTATGGGGCTCACCTTGCGGCTGTGCGGCTTCATGACGCCGTGCTGGACAAATGAGCTGCGGCGGTTGAGGGAGTCGGCCGCTCTAACGCCGTCCGCCTTCCAGGTCTCGCGAGGAAGGCCAAGCTCATCGGTTATCAAATCCCATGTCTGGGGGTAGTCTGGCGTGGGGAGGTGCGCCGCCTCGATGACACGCAACCGCTCTGGAGGCTGGTCTACGCATGAGTTTATGAGGCGGTAGAACGACGGGTTGGGGTAACGGTGGATGCGCGTCTCGAAGACCTCCTCGAAGTACGCAAGCTCGTCGTCGATGAACTGCAAGTCCGGGACTAGCCAGAAGTACACGGGAACGACCTCTATGCCGTACTCGCGCATGGCTATCCATGTGGCTATCGAGTCCTTGCCGCACGAGAAGCCTAGGGCCACGGGCTCGTGTAAGTCGGCAAGGGTCTGCAAAACCTCTTGGCTTGTTGGCTGTCCTTTTATGACTGTCGGCATCGGCAAACCTCCTAGGAAGATGGTAGCAGGTTCATGGGAGATTGTAAATATATATATTTACCTATTCGGCAAAATAAAAGCCCTCTTCGGGCCTGAATTGCTTTCTTACACTATAGCAGATTTCTTTTTACATTTTGTTACCTTCCCGAAAAAGTTGCATATATGTAGTAAATGTGAAGATTTACCTATGTACACTTATACATTTACATACTATGTTAATGTATACATGTACCGAAAAGCGGTACAGATCGAACTTTGACAACACCATACGGAAAGCGAAAGCCAAGGAAAGGACACATCATGTCTACTAGCTTTGTCACATCTGATTACACGGTTCTTGCGATTGTTGAGGGAATGCGGAAGTACGGCCTCATTTCCAAGAGCAAGCGGGAGTCAAAGGATATGGCCGATGCCCTGCGAGTGGTCAACGAGTTCATGGCCACCAAGCGATACGACAGGAACAGCGAGACGGGAAAATGGGCCCTCTACATGAACCACGAGGAGGTGACGGCCATCCCGAGGGCCTTCAGCGATGCGGAGGTGTTGCAGGCTTGCGACTGCTGGCTTTACCAAGTGGACACGGGAGAGGCCATGAGCCTCGATTTCATCACCCTGGTGTCTGCCGTCAAGAAGCTCAAAGATGATCTTGTGGAGGCGAACAAGCAGGCAAGCACCTTGAAAGTGAAATGCTATTTCGGCGAGTATCGCTACTTCTTCCTCAACGAGGAGACAGGCGAATTCGTTGACTCCCGCAAGGCAGGTTGGGACTTGTCAGAAATGCCGAAAGCAGCGTAATCAGAAATGGGGCTGTATCAAAAGTAATTTTGGTGCAGCCCCTTAGAACAAGGAGCGAGAGATGGACGAGTTTCTTAACGCGCAGGAAGATTCGACGAAACTTAAAGCGTGGCAGTACTTCGACAATCTTGACCATGCCCACCTGACGTTCGTCATGTATATGCTTCTCCATAGCCTCATGGACGACGGAACCAACCTAGCGCAGGCTAGCGGTAAAGCTTTGAACATGACATCGAAGTCGATCAGAGAAGCCAGCGAAGCATTGAGAGAAGAATTGACGCACTAGAAATAGCCCTCGGAAACGGGGGCTATTTTACTTCCCGTCGTCATTTCTGGGAACTATCTCTATCATGTCATCCTTGGATTTCAGGATTAGCTTATAACCCATGAATTCGGCCATTCTGGCAAGCGTGTCAACACGAACATCGGATTTCGTCCTGAACATATTGCTGATGGATTGGCGCGTGCGCCCAAGATGCTCTGCAAGAGCATTCTGACTTTCGCCCGATTCGTTGAGCATCTTCTGTATCGCGTCTAAAACGTCCATACCCTCATTGTACCTCAATGTAAATGTAAACATATGTAGTAAATGTGAAGATTTACCTATGTACACTTATACATTTACATATTATGTTAATGTATACATGTACCGAAAAGCGGTACAGATCGAACTTTGAAAACAGAAGAGGAACAGCACAGAGCCTATATAGGAGGGTTTCACGATGCAAAAGCTAGTGACCAAAGAGCTAGAGCGGAAGACTCCGAAACTCTACGAAACGGACGGCCAGGGAAAGCAGGCAATGGCACAGGCCCGATATTTCAGCCTTATAGGAGGCCTTACGGGGTGGGAATGGTATATGACCGAATACGACCCCGAGACCAAACAGGCCTTCGGCCTTGTCAAAGGTTGCTGCTCCGAGCTTGGCTATTTCAGCCTCGAAGAGTTCGAGCAGATGAACAGACGGGCAGGTATCCAGATCATCGAGCGTGACATCTATTTCGAGCCTTGCGAACTGTCCAAAGTTGCATAGAGATAGGAGACCAGAAATGAGCAACCGCGAGCAAATCATCGAGCGCATCAAGAAGCTGCTCTCCCATTCGGTGGAGAACGGGGCGACGGAGGCGGAGGCAGTGGCCTTCGCCCTCAAGGCCCAGAAGCTCATCGCCGAGAACGACGTTGAGGATTGGGAGCTTGGCGAGGAATGCAAGCAGGAGGTCATAGAGGCCACGACCGAGAAGAGCTATTCGCGGGCATGGCGGGGCTTCCTAGCCGCGACGGTAGCCGAGAACTTCCGATGCAAAGCAATCCAGCGGCAACGCTTCACAGAAACGAGCAGCAGGCGCAAGACCTTTATCACATTCATCGGCTACGAATGCGACGCCAAGGCGGCGTTGATGGTATTCGAGCACCTTTACGCCGTCGGCAACAAACTCGGTAAGGAGCACGAGAACCGTTACTACACAGACAAGGACGCCTACGAGAACTTCGTTCGGGGCTTCACGCAGGGCGTCGAGGACGAGTTGGCAAAACAATGCCAAGCCCTTATGCTCGTCTGTCCCAAGGATGTCGATGACTACTACAACAACATGAGCCTGAAACAGCCTCGTCGCCAGCGGGCGATCTTTGGCAGCGAGCACAGCCGAGAGGCGGGAAGAGCGGCAGGGCGCGACGCCGTAAGGTCGCGCAGGGTCGAGGGAGGCAAGCCAGCCTACCAACTGGCCTAGCAAAACCAGAGGTTACATCAATGACGAAACGGGGGGTTATCTGACGATAGCCCCCATATTTATGAGGAATGAACCATGACAGTACGCGAATACATCAACAGCAACCCCGACGTGACCATAGCGAAGGTGAAGGAACTCGGCAAGGGCGATGTCACCGTCGATGAGGCGTTGGATAAGCACATCATCATGTCGAGCCACAACAGCCCCGAAGACAGCTCCATCGTCGAGCTGAACGTTTGCTAGGAGGAGCCATGAGAGCAACTATCAACCCCAAGGCTGTAAGAGCCATCGCCCCCTGGGCTAGCAAGAATTCCCCCAGGCGCATCATCACAGCCATCAAGATCGAACTCATCCCAGGCGCGTACCGCCTCGTTGCGACCGACGCCTATGGGCTTGCCGTCATCGAGGGCAAAAGACAGGGAAACGGCGAGGCATCGCTTACCGTCGATGCCAGCGCGCTCGCAGACCAGCTGAAGGAATCGGACGATTATCTGATCATCGACACGGAGACCATGATGGCTTACGCTGGCAAGCGCAACCATGCAGAATCCACGGAATACCTTGAGCAGAGCAAGGAATACCACAGGGCGATCATAAAGTTGCGCGACGTTGAGGGAAGCTTCCCGGAATGGCAAAAGCTCATCCCCGACGAGCACGAGCCAACGACCACCGAGGCCGTCGCCGTGAACCCCAAGTATCTGAAAAAGGCCTGCAAACTGGTCAGCACCATAGCGGGGAAGCAAGCGTATACCATGCGCATATGCCTGCAAAGCCCCACGAAGCCAGCCCTATTCTGGTGCGACATCAAGCACCTGCAAACACTGGCGCGGATGGTCGTCATGCCCATCCGCGAAAACGACTCCATCCCGACTTACTGCTAGGAGGCCCCTCTATGGAAAAGACGTACTATCCACTGAGCGAAGAGCGGGCCCGAACGGCCTGGAACATGAACCACATGGGCGCGTTCCGCAGCGACGCATCGGACTACCAGGGCGAGGTCGATGAGGCATGGAGCATCGCAGATGAAGCGGCGAAGCGAAATCCAGAGAGGGCAGAGGAGGCCTATAAGCTGGCCGACCGCTACGCAAGGAAACTGGCCGAGTGGTACAACAAGAAGTATCGCATCGACTCCATGTGCCCGAGCATCCTCATTTCTGGTGGCGGAAACTTCCCCGTGGCCAAGAAGAGAAAGCAGAACCAGGCGTGGGACAGCCACTACAAGGAGATCGAGAAGATCGAAACGCTCAAAGAGCGCATACGCAAGATCGGCACCTCGGCAGAGACCATCAAGAGCGACGACGACAACGCCATCGAGAAGCTACGCGCCAAGCTTGATACATTGACCAAGAGGCAGGAGGCCATGAAGGCGGAGAACGCCAAGGCTCGCAAGGAGGGGCGTCGGGCACCGTTCGCGCCATATTCCCTCTCCAACAACAACCAGAACATCCGCTCCGTCAAGAAGCGAATCGATCAGCTTGAGGCCCAGAAGAGCAGGGAGACGACCAAACGCCAGGTAGAGTTCATGGGCGAGTCCGTGATGGTGATTGAGAACGTCGAGCTGATGCGGCTACAGCTCATGTTCGACGGCAAGCCAGACGATGACATCAGAGCCGTCTTGAAGAGGAACGGGTTCCGATGGTCACCGAAGAACGGCACTTGGCAACGCCAGCTCACACCGAATGCCCTCTCTGCCCTGCGATGGATGATCAAGAGCCAGGAGGCTGCATGATGGCAACGCTCAAAGACCTGCAAGCCTCGGGGGTATACTTCTATGGAGGACTAGAAATCGTAGCCCCGAACGGCGAAACCCTGTACCGCAAGGAAACGTACGATTTCGACAGCCCTTCATTCGTCCTTGCCTACCTGATGGGGAAGCCGGTGAAGACCATCTGCGCATCGCACGAGGACGGAAAAGATGCCTTCTTCCGAGTGTTCCTCTCGGATGAGGTTATGAGAGACGACGATTTCATACAGTTGTTCAGGAGCCTCGGAAAGGCCCTATAGACCTGCAAGGAAAAGACCCCGCTTTGCGCGGGGTCTTTCTTCACTTTCTCAACGCCTCTGGCAAGCTGTCCCTCACCCTCGTGGCAGTTTTTATCAGATCATCGAGACTCGATGGAAGCCAATTAAGTCTGGCCTCGTCGAACGCCTTGAATCGCTCGATTCCCCTTTCGATGGAATCAGCACCCCACAAGTTGCACCCTTCTAAAAGCTTCCGATACGCTTTCAGCTCCTCGAAGTTGCTCTCTGCCTCGCGGAGCAGATAATCGGCGTGTCTCTTCTGCTTCTCGATTCCCTCCTGTATGCCCTTCTGTCGTTCGCTGTGGAGCATCTTTTCCGTCGGGGACTGGCAGGACAGCGCACGCGCCAAGCAGGCGAAGAACGGGCGGCTTATTCCAGGGCTTCCGATGTCATGCAGGCTGCAAGGCTTCCTGACCGTCCTAAGCGTCCATTCCCCATCTTTGAACTTGGCAGCATATATGCCCCAGTGCTTCGGGATAAGGTCTTTGTCTATGATGTCGCTCGGAGCCGCGAGGCTGTAGTAGTCAAGATCATCGAAGAAGGTGTTGTGCTTGGACGAGTCCTGAAGCTCTCGCCTCAAATCCGCTTTGCTCACCTTTATCTCGATGCCCTCAAGGCTGTAGCCATTCGAGCGAAAAACGTCAACGACGACCATATCAAGCCGACGATGCTGATACCCCGTCCTGTCGCCAACCTCCTCGGCAAGCGCATACCTCCTCGTGTCGCTGAACTTGTCGCGGAGAAGGGTGCGCATGATGGCCGCATCGCATTTCTCTACGCCCATGTCCAGCACCTCGCGATCACGTTCAGGAGGAAGCTGCACAGGGCGGCGGAGAGCAGGACAATGACAGCGACCACTGCGATGTAGAGAATCACTGCAATGAGCGCGGTGAAGAAGCTCCTCGCCTTCTGCATTACCGCACCTCCTTCGCGAATGGGCAAACGTCCTTTCGGCACGACGCGCAAGGGTCGCACTCGGCACAGGGGTAGCAATCTCGAACCTGCTTCAACTCCTTATCGTAGTGGCAATAGACCATCATGTTGCCGTTGCTGCAAATTTGGCTCTTCTTGCGCTTATTCTTCGCCATGTTCGAACTCCTTTTTCTCGTCTCTGGCGTCAAGCCAGGTATCAACATTTCCGTAGCAGGCAAGCTTCCGCGCGATGAGTTGTGCATCATGAACGCCGATTCCTGCGGGAATCAGACAGGAGAGGGCCCGAAGGGTCTCCTCTTCCTCGCCTGGGCGCGAGATATGCGCCATTTCGACGGCACCTCTCAAGGCGTCCTCAAGGCCCATGATCTCAATAGGCGATACGGCAACCTTGGATGCGATGGCGCTATAGGCGTTGCAGCCCTTCTTGGCGCAGACTCCCGAATGCTCGCAGTCCATGACCAAGTTCACGTATTTCTCTTCGCCATGGTCGTTCGTCTTGATGTCATGCTCGATGGTAACCGCAGCGTCCTTGCAGGGAGGGCACTCGTCGATCAAGTTGGTAACGTTTATCTTCATTCGTAGAACCTCTCACAATCTATCTCCTTGGGAGTGTCGTCCAGACTCACGAACTCTCCCCAAACTCGGCAATAGCCGATCAGCTCAGGGTTCTTGAACCTGTCATCTGGAACATCGCAGTTTCCGCAGTCCTCACAGGTCTTGTCGGCAATAAAAGCCTTGTAGGCCTGCTCCTGGCGTTCGCAGTGCCAGTCCCATTCGGCAGCAGGGTCGCATCGAATCTCGTAGTCGCTCATAGACATGGCTCGACCTCCTTTGCAAGAAGCGCGAAAGCTATCTCAAGGCCCCGCTTCAAATGCTCGTAGACGGTCTTCTTAGTGCATTGCATATCGTCCTCGTCGGCGACCTCCTTCACGGAAATGCGGTCTATGTAGATATGTCGAAGCACTTTGCCAGCCTGCTGATCGATGCGCTGAACATCGCTGATGAAGTCCTCTATTTCTTTGAACTGGGCTGCATAGACGTCGGACAGGCTCCTGATGTCGTCAACGGACTCTTCAATGCGCACAAGCGCATTGCACATCTTGTCGCCCTGGCTACCGCTTAGGCCCATGCCCTCGATGGAGCCAGTGATTGAACTTCGCGCCGATTCGGCCCGCTCCAGCGCGATGAGGCTTGAGGAGAGGCGGCTGTCAACCATGTCGAACGATGAGAGGAAGCGATGCGCAACCTTCTGCTCGCGTGTCATCTTCATCCTCATCTGAACCACCTCCCTTCGAACGCATAGGCCCCTTTCTTGTAGGCAAGCTCGACGCCCATTTCCTCGAACGCCTTGATGGGCATGGACTTTCGGCCAGAATCGGCCTTATAGCGCATCCACTCGCCGATAGGCAACAGGAACATACGGTGGGGCTTGTGATAGCCCTCCTTGTCGTAGAACTCCACGGCCAAGAATCCATGCGACCGCTCGCCTATGTCGTCGAACTCAACGAGCGATACCTCCTGATGTTCCTTGACGCTGCGAAACTGTAACGATTCCCCGCACGTCGCTTTGCACTCGATCAGATACGCGTCGGTGCCCGTCACCACCAGAAAATCAGCCTCGCTCTCGTTTCCCATCAAGCGGTTTCCGCACATATACACGTTGTCTGGGATGCGCAGCACGTAGGCATGGGGTTCGAAAGAATCCATGAACTTCTGCTCGAAGCGTTTCCCAGGGTTCATCTTTCTACCACCTCCCAACTTTCCGTTTCCCGCACCGCGTGCAAACAAAGACGGTTTCGATTTCAACATGGTTGCCAGCATTCAAGACGCTCTCCCCGACCTTCACGTATTCGTGATCGTCGCCGCACAGCTTCGCTCGCAGCAATTCGATGGTCTGATTTGCGGCTTCGAGGCGAGCCGTTAATTCTGCCGTTAATTCTCTCTTCCTCATATCCTGTTCACCTCGATGTGCTTTCCCGTCTTCCTGTCATGGATGCGCCAGAACCCGAAAGCGTAGAGCATCGGGCTGTGCGGCTTGAATCTCCGGAGTATTTCGCCTCTCCACCAAGCCTCCGCATCGGCGTCGGTGTGCCATACCCATTCGGGGACGAACCTGGCTCCGCCGTGGAAGTCGTTGTGGCATCCAGTCGTCCCGCTTCCGCATAGGGCGAACAGCGACGGCCTTAGCTCGAAGACGCCGTTGGGAGTCCTCAACGTGAATTCATGGCCCTTCGACAGCGGGGGGACGTGATGAACGCTCTGGACGACCTTTCCGCAGACGAGGCACGCGGAATCGCCGTCCCTCTTGTGAGACTTGATCGATTTGCCCTCGTAGTGCGCACCGATATGAGGCTTTCCGTAAAGATCAGCGACATCGAGGGAGAGGCCGCGCAGTTGGGAGGCGGGGGGCGTGAAGCTCATGACAGCCTCCTGTCCTCGCCAGTCAGCTTGATAAGCTCGCACATTTCGCAGATGCGCGAGACCATTGCCTCGGCCGTGTCGTGGTCTCCGTGCTTGCCCATGCGCTCGACCAACGCGCTCTTCTCGTAGTTGGTCGTGATGATGGTAGGAAGCATTTTGTCGTAGCGGGCGTTGATGACCGCGAAGAGGCGCGACAGAACCCAATCGCTCGGCGGCTCCTTTCCCATGTCGTCGATAATCAGGATGGGCACATTAGCGAGCCTTGCGAGAACATCCGCCTCGCTCTCCGACGAGCCGTAGGTTGCCTGGAGCATCATGGTGATGTCGATGCCAGTGAGCATCCTCACGCGCTTGCGCCTCCAGATCAGCTTTCGGGCTATCGCGCTCGCAAGGTGCGTTTTGCCCGTTCCGAACTCTCCGCATATGTAGAGGGACTTCCCTTCGAGAACCTTCTGCGTGTTCTCTGGCTCAAGCTCGTGGGCGGCCTTCTCGTAACGCTTCTTCACGCCAGCTCGCTCCAGACGCCTGTAGAAATCCTCTCGCTCCTCCTCCCTGCGACTCGCCTCCTCGGCTCTCTCGATCTCCTGGCGGTGCCTCACCGAATCCGCGCACTGGCAATCAAGGTAGAAGCCGAACGGCTTGCCTTTTCTGCCATCGTCCCTTCCTTTAGCCACAAAGGGCTTTGGAAGCTCTTTGAACTCAAGGGGCCTGCCGCAGAATTCGCAGACATGGGCGTTATCCGTCGTACTTGGCATAGTTGCTCACCGCCTTTCCCTTCTTCTTCGCGGCCTCCAGATAGCCCTCGAATTTAGAGGCGGAGAAGAGGGTGCTGGGCCGAAGGTACTCGCTCATTTCGGGGTTGTTCTTCCAGGCGGATACCCTCGCGTCGATGACGGCCCTGAAGTCTTCGAGCGTGTAGCCCTCGCGCCATCTGCCGTTGATTAGTGATTGCGTCGCCTTGGCAGAGGCCTTGAATCCCGTGCCAGCTTTCTCGTTCAGGTAGGCGATAATGGCATCGTATGGCGGCTTGCCCGCCCCATTACCTTTAGGACTAGGTTTAGGTTTAGGACTAAGACTAGGACTAAGATTAGGACTATATAGGGCGGGGTTTCCGTCTCGCGCATTAGGATTAGAAACCCCCTGTTCAGATTCGTCGAAACCACCTGTTTCCGTAGTGTCGGAACCATTCGTTTCGTCGAATATCGTAGTCTGGGAAACTTGCTGTTTCCTAGGTCTCCCACCTGTGTTCTGGGTACGCGATTTCACAGAGTTGTCGATGTCGCCCCTGATGCTGGCGAAGAACGTACTTAGAGGATATGGAAGGTCAGGCTCGATGCCGCGTGCGCCATAGTCGATGACGGCCAAAGCGAACGCGGCACGCTGCTCCAAATCCTCAATGGTCACGTATATCTCCGTGAACTGCGTGAACCATGTAAATGGAGTGAACATTACCAAGCCACCGCCTCTTCACGCGTAATGAAGAAGTGGATGCCAGGAGCGCACTCATCCCAACGGTCTTCATCGAACGGCTCCGTGGGCTCAACGGTCACGCCGTTGCTGTATGTAAAGCTATTGTCGTGTCCAGAGAAAACGCGCTGTGCGCCATCAATTGGACTCCCTTCAAGGTCGGTGATTTCGACCACGCGAGCCTTAGAGGCGCGGCACTTGCGCCCAGACGCGTTGCTGCGCTTGGCATCGGCAGGAATCTCCAGCTCGACGATGCAGGGCTCACCGCAATCACCGTAATAGGCCTTCTTGAAGCCGATAAACGCTCCCTTTTGAGGACACACGCAAGTCTGGGCGAAGACCAGACTTGCGTTAAGGGCACCCTCCAGATTGGCACCCCACAGATTGGCACCCCACAGATTGGCACCCCACAGATTGGCATCCCGCAGATTGGCACCCTCCAGATTGGCAACCCACAGATTGGCACCCCGCAGATTGGCACCCTCCAGATTGGCACCCTCCAGATTGGCACCCCACAGATTGGCACCCCGCAGATTGGCACCCCGCAGATTGGCATCCCGCAGATTGGCACCCTCCAGATTGGCACCCCACAGATTGGCACCCCGCAGATTGGCACGTTCGCCACCTGGCTCGTCGTAGAGCCACTTGCGGTGAAGGTCTAGTATGGTCTCGATTTGCTGCTTATCCATGGGTTCGCTCATTCGGAACCTCCTTAGAACGGGATGTCTTCGTCGTATACGCTCGTGCTTGCGTCAACGACTGGCATCTGCTGCTGAACGGGCTGGGAAGGCTGCGGGGCGTACTGCATTGGCTGTTGGTAGCCGCCCTGCTGCTGATAGGGTTGCGCCTGCTGCGGAGGCGCATACTGCTGGGGAGGAGCGTACTGCTGCGGCTCCTGGTAGGGCTGGGGCTGCTGATACTGGCCGCTATACTGCTGCGGTTGCTGATAGCCGCCCTGCTGGTCGTTGTTTCGGTTGCCCGTGAACACGATGTCATCAACGATGACCTCCAGCTTGCTGCGCTTGTTTCCGTTCTTGTCCTCCCACTGGGAGAACCGAAGAGAGCCGTCGATGAAAACCTTCGTGCCCTTCGATAGGTACTGGCTGACGCTCTCTGCACGCTTGCCGAACATGGTGCAGTCAACGAAGTTTGCGCGGTCTTCCCACTCCCCCGTCTGGTTGTTCTTGACGCTGCCGTTCACGGCGACACCAAAGCTCAAAACGGTCATACCCGAAGCGGTTGACCGCACTTCGGGGTCGCGGGTCATGTTCCCGCTGATTGTCACTCGGTTAATATCCGCAGCCATAGTCGTTCCTTTCTGGCTCGATAAAGCTCATACGTGCTATCTCTTCGGGTGTTGCAACGTCGATTCCCTGCGCTTCGCACTCCTCGCGCATCCCCTCTATGAGGCGGCTGAACTCTGATGAGTCCATGCGGGAGGAGCCTTTGTAGACCTTCAACGTGCGCCGTTCCTCGCCGTCTATGAAGTCAACTCCCAAATCGTCGAAATACTTGAAGTAGTCGCCTGCTGGGACGCTCATGCTTAGGCTCATCACCTCACACACTCCGTATTCGCGGAGCATATTCAGATGCACCTCGGTGTCGCCCATGTGCAGCTTTCGCGCCAGCTTGTTGAGCATTGCCCAGTAGTAGGCGTTCTGCGTCAGGCTGCGCCTCTTCTTGACCTCCTTGACCTCGTACTGCTTCTGTGGGTCGCATTCGGTCAGGTAAGCTATGCACTCGTAAAGCGTCCCTCTCATCAGACGGCCTCGAACACTCGGTTCCCGCACTGGCAGACGCAGTTAGCCGCCTGCTCTGGGCTTTGGAACTGGTACTGGATTCCACAGGCCGTGCAAGCACCTACGAAGGGCTGTCCCGATGCTGGAGGGCTTCCCTGCTGGCGGTTCTTCTTGGTGTTGGGGTTTTCCTCGTAGCCGTCGGCGTCCTTGGTATCGTCGAGGGCGAAGAGGTTGCCGAGCGCACGCTTTCCCGCATAGGAGGCCGCGCTTCCAGATACCTGCGAGCTGTCCATCTTCGGCTTGGAGTCTGGCTCGCGTGCCGACGCCTTTGCGGTCACGCACTCCCCAGTGAGAACATCCGTGAGGGTCACAGTGGTGGTCACGTACACCCATCCGTTGTCCAGGCAGCGCACCTCGTCATCGCAGATAAGCGTCAAGCCGCGCTCGTGGCACATCGGCTTCGCAGCTTCCAGGATGTCCTCTTTCGAGCGGTAGTAGAACTTGCCGAACTTGTTATAGGTGCCCTTCTCCACCTTCAACTTGCTCTGGATGTCCAGGAGCTTTTGCAGGATGCTGTCGTTAGGCTCCATACTGGAACACCTGCCTCTGGGCCGCTTCCTCCTGGGCGACGCGCTGCGCCACTTCCTGGAGGACGCCTTGCTTGAAGGTTCCAGTCACACCTACGAGGCCGCAGAGCTTGCCGATTGCCTTGCATTGCTCGACTGTCGCGCCGTCAATAATCATCACGTAGGGTTTGACGGCCTGGTTTATCGGCTGCTGCGAGGCGCGTAGGGCCTCCAGGACGTTCTGCTGCTTCGATTCGGGATAAGTAGCCATGATTGCCGCTATCTGTTGCGACACGCTGCCAGAATCGACCACAGGCATAGGTTGAGGGGCGGCGATGGGCTGCATGGGCTCTTGCTGCGCTGGAATCGGCTGCATCGGCCTATGCTCCTGCTCCATCGTCATGGGGTCGAACGGCTCATAACCGCCATCTTCAACGGGATTCACAGGCGCATCGTCGTAGGCATCGATGGGAACCTCGTCATCGGCAGGCTCGGCATACTGGCCCATTTCTGCCTTCATGGCCTCAATCTTGCGGGCGTCCTCTGCCAGCTTGTCGGCGTAGGCAGTTGCCTGTCCGAGGTCGAGCGTGTTGAAGAACTGGATTTCGGCCTGCTCGAAGAACTCCAGGTTGAGACGCTTCAACGTCTCCCAGTCGGCGGCTACCTTGTCCACCTTCTCTTCAAGCTCGATTTTCGCCTTCTCCAGGGTCGGCGTCTTGTTGAGCCACTTGGGGTCGGCAATCTTGTCGTAGGGAACGACCTCCGCCAGAAGACCCGCATAGCTCTCGTAATGCTCGCGCAGCTCATCTTCCTTCTGCGTCTTGCGGGCCTCGTCAGCTTCCTTCTCCACATCGTTGAGGCGCGTGGACACATCCTTCACCTTGTCTCGGATGCGGTTGCAGTCTGCCTCGAATGAGTTGAGGGGCCGCAGGTACTCGTTCTTCACGGCCTTGCGCCGCTCGTCAATCTGCTTGGCGAGTCCGTTGAGGTACTTGCGATGCGTAGCGCATTGCTTCACGTCCTCCTGGCTGTCGGCAGAGGGCTCCCAGTCCTTGTAGGTCTCTATGATGCCGTCAACGTAGGCTTCGAGCGCGGAGAAGTTCGCGGAGAGGACGCCAGGGCTAAAACTCACGGCAAGCTCCCCGGCCTTAACAGGCTCGTCCTCGATGATTTCTGCCTCGACAACAACGGACTCGTCCTCATGCTCGTCTGCAACAGCCTCGGCAGCTTCGATAGCCGCCTTGATGTCGTCCTTGGAGCGGAGGCCCTTGATGTCGATTCCGCGCCCCTTGGCGTATTCGCGCAGCTCGTTGATTTTCATGGTATTCAGACTCACTTGTTGTCACCGCCTTCCAGCGATTTGGCGAACGCAATGAGTTCGTTCAGCTTGTCGATGTCGATTTCTGCGTAGTCGATGCCGCTGTTGTAGATGCCTCTCATGAAGTAGCTCCACTTGCCGTCCTCGTATACGGCTTGCAGGGTGTAATCGTCATGGTCGTTCCGAAACGCAACCTGGTAGGTGTTCTCGCTCGCGCTGGTGACCTTGAACTTCGCGGACATCGAGAGCAGCATGAGATTTGATTGAATGCTCATCGTTGGTCACTCCCGATCAACGCCATTCGGTCGGCAATGAAGTCGATTTCCTGGCGGCATTCGTCTTCGGGAGGGCTGACCCTCGCGGGGGCGATGGTGAACCCGAGCCACCATCTGCCATCCTCGTGCAGGTCTCCCGCATACTTGGCACGGGGGAGCTTGGGGCCACATTCGACTGCGATCTGCTCCTCCGTCTTCCCGTGGAGCGGGTGACCCTGGCGCACGGCCACGTAGCCCTTCGTGCTGCCGTGCCTGCCGTTGATCAACCCGCAGTCGAGGCCCGCGTGCCTCCATTCCTTCATTCGGCATCCCCCTCCGCAGCATCGGGCTCGTCATCGGCGTCGTCCTTGCGGCCGAGATCGATGATGGTCACGTTCACGTGGCCGTCGGCGATGGCCTGGCGCATAATCTCCTTCCTGACGTTGACGAGCGCGTTGCAGGCGTAGTCGGGGATGTCGGAGCCGTACACGTCCGCGCTATTGGGGATGGTCGGGAAGTTGAGGCCAGCGAGGAGCCCTTGCATGAAAGCGAAGTCGATGGGGTCTTTCACCTCGCCAAGCGCATCTGCGACGAGGCTGACGCCCTCGGTGGTGAGCATCTTCTTGCAGCCCTCCGTCGCGTCCTGCGGCTTGATTGTGTTGAACATGGTTAAACGTCCTTTCGGTGTGTCGTCGGGAGATAGCTGACAGGCAGCAGCCCGTAGCAGTCGATGTCTGAATCGCGGAAGATGATTGGGGCCTCCAGCAGCGAGTCGTCATAAATAACGAGGTATCGGCTGATGCCAGCCCAGAAGTCGTTGCTGAACCTGAAATCGTCGTCGCCGACCTTGATGAGGTTATCGACGCACCATGCGGCAACCCTGTCGCGGACGCGGCCAGAGTTCTCTTCCGATTGCATGGTCTTCACGTAGCGGTAGATTGCGAAGAAGGCCGACTTGTTGCCTTCCATCCATCGGGCGGTGCGCTCGATGAGCCTGCGCCCGTTGTTGATGCGCTCTCCCGTCTTGGTCAAGCTCGTCCTAGTATGCGGGGAGGGAATCGGCTTCACAGCGACCATCCCCAACGAAAATGACCGTAAATCCAGGTGACTGCGTACATGAGGAGAAAACCTGCGAAGACGACTGCGGCCACTTTTGCGCAGTCCTTCGCGCTGGTATAATCTTTGGCGTGAGCGGGCTTCCTACGTCTCACAGGCTTATGCGCGTCCCTGCGGCGACCAACCAACTGGGGGCGCGTTGCCTTTTGCGGGGGCATGACAATCTGCCTACCCTGCGCATTGAGCGGCGGTGCGTTTCTCTGCTGCATTCCTTACCATCCTTTCTAGTCCGTTGTGTATCTCGCCCAATGTGATGTCCCTGGGGGCAATCACGGTGACGATTCCGTTCTTGCACCTGACTTCGCGTGTGCCTTTCTCGAAGACGACCGAATCAGGTGGTGCCGCATTCATGTCATCCCCCGAAATGGGTGAGCAGAACATCGGCTGCGGTCGGCACCGTCTCCATCTGGCTGTTGGAGTAGAGGTAGGGCTTCTCGCAACCATCAAGAACGAACTTCAAAAGAGCGTCCTTGACTGCTGCCAGCTCATCGCTCGTCAACACCAGACGATGCTTCTTCTCTGCCACGTGGCACCTCCTTTCTTTATCCAGCCTTTGCCAGGTCGAATGTGTTGACATCAACGTTCAGTGCGTGACAAATCGAGAAGTATTCCTCTGCGGTGAGATTGCGTTCACCGCGAAGAGAATCGGACAACGCCTGCTTGGTCATGCCAGTCTTCTTTGCGATAAACGCCTGCGTGATGCCGTTTTCTTCGAGATATTCCCGAATCCTTTGGTAAACCATCTTTACTGCACCTCCCTTCGGTATAGGTTTACTTTACCCACAATAGTACATTATTTCTGTACTGTCAATCAGGATTTCTTTACTTTTTAAGCATTTTTAGCTACACTGGAAAGAGAAAGGAGGTAGACATGGCAGAAGTTCGGAAAAACGTGCAGCAAAAGATAATCGCTCTGGTCGAACATGAAGGAAGCCCCAAGGCTTTTGCAGATAAAATTGGAGCAACGAAGCAGGCTGTATATAACTGGATGAAAGGCAGTAACGCCCCAGATATAGAACGAATTGCTAAGATTGCCTCTGTCTACAATCTGCGCTTGTCAGATTTCCTCAATCCCGACCATGATTCTCACATTGACTCACGTAGGGAGAATTGGATAGAAATACCCTTCTATGGTCTCATTGCAGCGGGAACGCCCATTGAAATGATTGATACCGAAGACACTTACTTGGTGCCGTCGAAGATAGTCAACGAGCATCCAGGGCACCGCTTGGGAGTCCTCCAAATAAAAGGCAACTCCTTCAACGCCGGAGGCATCTATGATGGCTTCTTCGTCGTCGTTGACTTTAACGAAACCGAGCCGACCAATGACCACGACCCATATGCCGTGAGCATCGACAACGAGACTGCAACAGTAAAAGCCATCGAGGTGTTAGAAGATGGCATACGCCTGTTGCCCAACTCCTATGACCCCACGATTCAGCCAATCACGTTCGACTACAGCAAGGACGAGGGCAGGGACGTGTCGGTACTTGGCAAGGTGATATGGACTTTCGCGCCGTTTAACTACAGGTTCTAGGGAAAGGAAAACCATGGGTTTTATGAAGTCGGTTCGCGCCAACGTGGCGCAGGACACAGCCAAGGACATCTTGAAGCAGATTCCAGAACAGGACGGCTACATTCACGTGGCCATGTTCGTGTGCTTCGGGAGCGCAGGGAATACCATGGCAATGGGTGGCGACGCCAAGTTCAACACCCAGGCAAACGAAATCCTTTCTGCCATGCAGGCCGCTGGTCTGCAAGTGCTTGACGTAAAGTTCGAGTGCGACCCTGGACAAGGCGTCAGCAGCAAGGCTATCGGCTATCACGTTCTCGTGACCTACAAGTAGGAGCCATCATGCCCAAAACGCTCCGATTCGAGATAGAGCTTTCCGACAAACACGTTGACGCCATCGAGACCGTCAAGAGCCTGCTGATGACAGACCCCGCCACGGGCATCACGCATGAGACTCCCCTGGAGCAGGTCTACGCGGAGCTTGCGAACGTGGGCCTCGCCGTCCTGTCTAAGGACATGATGGGTGATGGAACTTGGGAGAGGCACAGCGAGGAGGTGCAGCTTGGCAACGCCGTTGACGACCTATTGAAGTAAAAAGCCCCGCGCATAAGGGCGGCAACCCTGCGCGAGGCTTCGCAGACAAACCGAAAGCTATTCCACCATAGGAACGCGAATGCGAGCACTCGCCTTTCGCTTCCAGTTGTTAGGAGCATTTTATCATGGCACGCCGCCAAGAGGGCTACTACATCATGTATCTACGCAAGTCCCGTGCAGATGCCGAGAAGGAGAAGTACGGCCAATTCGAGACGCTTGCGATACACGAGAAGACCCTGACAGAGCTTGCCCAGCGCAAGCACTACCCAATCGCAAAGATATACCGCGAGCTTGTTTGCGGCGAGAGCATAGAGGAGCGCACCGAGTTCAAGAAGGTGCTTGACCACATCGCCGACCCCTACTGCCTGGGCGTCATCGTTCACGCAGTAGACCGCCTTGGACGAGGCGACCCGATGGAATACGGCCTCATCCTGTCATCGCTCAAATATACCAACACGTTGGTAGTAACTCCCAACAGGGACTACGACCCAAACAACCCCGACGACGCCCAGCAGCTAAAGCTCCAGATGTTCGTCTCCAACATCGAGTTCGAGCATATCCGCGAACGCCTGCACGGCGGCAACATACGCTCCGCGAAGGACGGGAACTACCAGGGCTCAAAGCCGCCTTACGGCTACGACAAGGTGCCCTACAAATCTGCCCTGACCCCCAACGCCAAGGAGACACCAATCGTTCACTTGATATTCAAGCTGGCTTGCGACGGCCTCAACAAGGGCGCAATCGCAAGGCATCTGAATGATTCTGGCATACCGACGCGATTTGGGTGCTTGTGGGTATCATCGCGCATAAGCACCATACTCTCCAACCCTGTGTACAAAGGCATGGTCAGGTACGGCTATCGAAGGCAGCGCGTGGTGTCACGCGACGGATTGAAGTTCGTCAAGAAGACCACCGTTAGCGAAGAGGGCAAGTACGTCCTAGTCAAGGGCAAACACGAGCCGCTTGTGACCGAAGAAGCCTGGGAGCTTGCAAACAAACGAGCTTTCGAGGGCGTTCCCGTGAAGCGCAATTTGGGCATCAAGAACCCGCTCGCTGGACTCATTGTGTGCGGTAAGTGCGGGCGTGCACTCATCAGGCAGACGGTCAGGAACAAGCAGCGGAAGCCCTATGACCGCTTGCACCATGCCTATTACACCGAATGCCAGTGCAAGAGCATTCGCCTTGACTACGTGATGAACTGCCTATGCGATGCCCTGGAGGAGGTTGCCACGGAGCTGGAGACTGGCAGCGTCCAGTGCGGAACCGACCCATCCGAGATTGAGGCCATCGAGCGAACCCTGGCCGACGAGTCGCGGAAGCTGGACAAGCTCATAGAGCTGTTCAACGCCGATGCGATAACGGTCTATGAGTTCAAAGACCGAAGAGAGGCGTCGGACGTTCTTGTGAAGCAGTTACGGGAGAAGCACGATGAGCTGACCGCCAAGATGGTTGACCCAGACGAGATAGCATTCACGACCCGCGAAGCCCTGATGCTGTTGAGGGATGAGAGCGTCGATGCGGAGTTGAAGAACAACGCCCTAAAGCGTTTCGTTGAGAAAATTGAGTATGAGGAAATCGACCAGGCAAGAAAGAACCGCCAGATAAAGCTGACCGTGCATCTTCGTGGTTTGAATTAGCTATCATCCACTCATCTGTACGCCGACGAGGATGGCGTACTCCGTGGTGCCCTGGCCCCGAGTGCTCGCCAGCTTTCCGTGCAGGCTCGCGCACAGGGCCCGCGTTTCCTCGTCCACCGTTTTCTTGAGACGCCTTATGCGACACGTCGCGGTCTTCCAAAGCTTCATCGGTCATGTCCCTTCTCTCGGTATGTCGTTTACCATCATGTCGTTTGTTGTCGCGGGGGCCCATCAGAAGCCTCCCGCCAGTTCCAGCAGCACGGGGCCGAGCACGAGTATGAGCATGGCCGGCAAGATGAGTACGCCCGTGGGCACCATCATCTTCACCGGGGCCTTCGCCACCTGCTCCTGCTTGCGGGCCTTGTACCCGCTGCGGGCCTCCCGCGCCGCGTCCTCCAAGTTGTCAGCCAACGTGGCGCCGAACCGCAGGGAGCGGACGACGTTCTCCACCACCCGCTCGAAGAGCGGCGAGTCATAGGAGGCGGCGACGGCGCGCAGGGCCTCGTCGCGCGATGCCAGGCCGCAGGACCACTGGCGGTGGGCATCGGCAAGCGCGTCGGCGAGCATCGTGCTGAAATGCCCCGTGTACAGCTCGAGGCTGCGATCGAAGGACATGCCGCTGCGCATGCCGAGAGCCACCACATCGAGCATCTCGGAGAGATCGCGCTCCATGGCCTCCGCCCGGCACCGAGCGCGGTGGCGCAGGGCCCAGGGCAGCGCCTGCCACCCCGTCAGCGCTCCGGTGGCTGCCAGGCAGCAGCCCAGCTCGACCGAGATCGCTCCGCCAGCCAGCAATCCTGCCAGCAGACCCCCGACGGCCAGCCGCACCCGGGCCTCCCAGCAGCCCCCATCGGTCAACCGTCCCGCCATGCCGGCAGTCGCGGCGCTCTGGGTGCTGGGGCGATCGCGCAGGAACGCCGGCGTCCAGGGCACAGCAAGCGGGCTGTCCATGCGCTGCGACAGATAGGCCGCATAGGCGACGATGCGCTCGTCCACGGACTCGGCCTTCCTCCGCCCCTCGCGACGCAGAGATTGGCTGCCGTCCGGACGGACAGCGGCCCGATGGCGGGCTCGGCGCTGCCAGACGCACCCGCACCGCCACAGGCACCAACCGGCCGCTCCGGCCGAGAGCAGCGCACCGGCCCCGTAGACTCCGTTGACCCAATCCACGAACCTCACCTCCCGTCAACATCGAGCATCCGTTGAACCATGAGCACCCCGGCCGCCTGCATGGCCAGGGCCATGGCCAGTAGGGCCATGCCGGGGACGCTTTCCACGAACGGCCCCAAAAAGCCCGGGCTCATGAGGGAGAACAGCGCGGCGAGCACGAAGGGCATCGCCGTGACGATGCGAGCCGAAAGCTTCGCCTGGGCCGTCTGGACCCGCAGTGAGCGCGCCAGCTCGATTTCCCCTTCCACCGATTCCCGAGCGGCGTCGAGCACCGGGGCGAGGCTGCCACCACAAGTGTGCTGCACATCGAGGGCGACGGCCACGAAGGCCAGCTCGGACACGTCGCTGCGACGACGGAAGACCGCAAGGGCCTCGCTTGCCACGCCGCCGGTCTCCAAAATGCGCGCCGAGGAGAGGAACAGTGCCCCCAGCGGGCCCTTCATCTCGGTGCCTGTCTGCCGCAGGGTCTGCATGAGCGAGAGCCCGGCCCGGAAGCACACTCCGAGCGATCGGAGGGCATCGGGCACCTCGTCGCGCAGGGCATTCTGGCGCCGTTCGGCATCGGCCCGGGCGACACCGCCCGCAACGACGGCGGCGCCTCCGGCCACGGCCGCCCCGAAAACCGGGGAACCGGTCAGAACCCACCCCAGGACCACAGATCCCGTGGCAAAGGCCAAGGCGCACGATGCCACCGCCTCTGGCGCAGCGTCGATACCGTGGGCTCGGCAGAGGATCACCGCGCCGTCGGCCCACCGGGCCGGCGCTCCATGGCGCAAGAGCCCTCGGGCCACGGGCCTGAACGGCAAGACGCCGTGGCGAAGCCGCCATTCCAGCCACGAAGCAGACCCCGCGCCGTCGGCAGCGAGCAGCGCCCGGGCCCGCAGGCGCCGATCCCTGCGCCCGAGCCAGTCGCGCCCGAGCAGAAATCCCGCCGCACCCGAGGCTGCTACGCCGACAACCGTATATCCAGTGAGCGGATCCATGCCTTCACCTCCTTCTTATCGGCAATGCCCGTCCAGACAAGCTCCTCGATCCAGGGCGGCCAACCAAGCCAGCGGCCCTCAGACTGGCCCGCCTCCCGCCGGTAGAGCGGCGTCAGCATGCACCGGCGCCGCTCGAAGTCGAAGGCCATGGAGGCGATCTCCGATACGCATCGCTCGCCGCCGGGACGCCGGGCCGTCTGCACCACGAGATCGAAGGCGTTGCCGATCTGGGCCTCGATAGCGTCGAGGGGCAGATCGACCCCGAAGCGCACCATGGTCACAAGGCGATCCACCGCCTCGCGGGGCGAGTTCGCATGAAGCGTGGTGAGCGAACCCTCGTGCCCCGTGTTCATGGCCTGAAGCATGTCGATGGCCTCCTCGGAGCGGCATTCCCCCACGATGATGCGATCGGGACGCATGCGCAGGGCGTTGACCACCAATTCACGGATGGTGACCTCGCCCGTGCCCTCTGCATTGGGCGGCCGCGCCTCAAGCCTCACCACATGGGGATGGCCATCGAACTTCAGCTCCGCGGCGTCCTCGATGGTGATGACGCGCTCCTCGTGGGAAATATGGTGGGACAGGGCATTCAGCAGCGTCGTCTTGCCGCTCCCCGTGCCGCCGGCCACCGCCAGGGACTTCCGTGCGAGCACCGCCCAGACGAGGAAGCGCTCCACGGAGCCGTCGAAAGAGCCACGAGCGCGCAAGTCGCCCAACGTCATGGCCCGACGCGTGAAGGAGCGGATCGTGAGGCAGGGGCCGTCGATGGACAAGGGCGGCACGACGGCATGGACCCGATGGCCTTGGGGTAGCCGGGCGCTGACCAGTGGCGACGATTCGTCGATGCGCCGGCCAAGCGGACCGAGGATGCGATCGATGAGAGCCCGCACCTGCTCGTCGCTCTCGAAGGACACCTCAGAGGGGATCAGGCGGCCGTCGCGCTCGACGAACACGCTGCGGGACCCGTTGACCATGATCTCGGTCACCGACTCGTCCCGGATGAGAGCGTCGAGGGGCCCAAGCCCGAACACCGTGTCGATGAGGCCGTCCACAAGCCCCCGGAACACCGCGGCATCGAGGTCGCGCCAGGGCTCCCGCGTGGCGAGCCGGCGGCAGGCCGCCCGTATCTCGTTGCGGGCCCGCTCGGGACTCTCCCCCACGATGACCGCCACCCGATCCAGGGGCACGATCTCACCGACGGCGGCCCGCAGAGCCTCCATGCTCCGTGCTGCACGGCCATCGTCCTCTCGGCGCTGGGCCTCCTCGATAGATTGGACCCTTTCAAGAAATGCCATGGGATCACCGCCTATCGCTTCACGGCTTCGGAGGCCGCCGGAGCGGCCGCGTCGCGCCGGCGGGAAGCACGGCCCCTCCGCGAGCGCCGCGGCTCGCGGACCCGGGACCTGGCCAGACCGAAACGGGCCATGACGCTCTCCTGGGCCGCGGCCGGAACACCGCGGGCCGCCGTGGGAAGCAGCTCGTCGAGCATAGCCTCGACACTCGCGCACAGTCCGTTGCCCGAGGCGGCCAAAGTTGAGGCGAGACCCGCGCCGAGCAGCTCCTCCACCTCGGGACCGCCGTCGGCCAGCTCGGCCACGTGGGCACCGTGCAGAGCACTTGACACGTCGATGGACGTGAAGGGTGCGTGGCGGCCGCAGCGGTTCACGGCCAGCAGGAACGACCCTGTGGCGATGCCGCAGCGCAGGCACAGATCGAGAGCATGGCGGCAGGCCCGCACCGAGGACGCCCGTTGGTCCACGAGGAACACCGAGGCCGCGCTCTGCTCGAGCAGATGGGCATGGAGATCGCTCCAGCTGCCGCCCGTGTTGACAACCACCAGATCGAAGCGGGCCGCCAGCTGCGCTACCACCGTCTCGAAAAGGTCACCGACCGCCTCGGCCCGCTCTAGGTTGCGCGGGGCCGAGACGAGCACAAGGGCCTCGTCGGCCAGAGCGGCCAGTGCCGCAGGGTCGGCCGCAGCCTCCTCGATGGACAACGCCGGGCACGGGCCGGCCAGCTCGTGCAGATCGCCGAACTGGAGATCGCCGTCGAGCAGCGCCGTGCGCAGGCCGCGCCGCGCAGCCAGATGGGCCGCCAGCACCGCCACCGTGCTCTTGCCGGCCCCACCGCTGCCGCTCACCACGGTGAGAAGGAAGCCCGTCGGGCGCCCTGGAGCGCCCCCGGAGGGAGAGCCGCCGCGCGAGGTGGCCCCAGAGGCGTCGAATCCCCCGTCCGGACGCGCGCCGTCTCCCCCAGCGGCCGAAACGGCGGCCTCGTGACAGCTCTCCGCACACCGCCCAACCATCTGCGAACCGTCGGGTGCGACGCCCTTCCGGGCAGCGGCCTCAAAGCGAGCCGCAAACTCGCCGGGACCCAGCACGCCGTCGAGCCCTGCGGCGTTGGCCCGAGAGCGGGTCGAACCGGATTGGTCGCCCACGAGGAACACCGCGTACTGCGGATGATCGCCCTTAAGGGCCGCGGCGAGATTGACTGCCTGCACCTCCTCGCTCGATGCGACCCAGACCTCCGCCACGGCATCCTCGCGGCCGAGAGCGGCGCGCGCCTCCGCAGCGCTACGGTACGTCTTGAGCCACGGCGCCTCCAGGGGCGTTCCCGCCGCCAGACCCAGGCGCTGAGGCTCGGCAAGGTCGGTGCCGCAGGCGCACAGGATGCAAAGCGGCGCGCTCATCGGGCCACCTCCCCGTCGATCCCAGCCGACGAGCCATCCGAGGAGGCCGCCGTCGCCGCATCATCAGCGACGGCGCTTGCCCCGTTCTCTGAGGCAGCGGGGGCGGCCTGCCCCGCCGGCACCCCGAGATCCGCGGCCTCGCCATCGGCGGCCGTCGCCTCGGTACCGTCGCCGATGGCCGGCAAGGCGAAGTACAGTTCGAGATTCTGGGCCGCGGCCACGATCTCCTGGACCCGCTCGGGATCGACAGCCAGGGTGACCCACTCGGCAGCAGCCGCAGAGCCCTCGGCTGCCGCGCTTGTGGCCAGCACGAGAGCGCCAGCCACAAGCTTCGTCGTGGACACCGGCCCCGTCGCGTACACGTCGACGGTCATGCCCGCCTCCACCGAGCCACCAACGGCCTGCACCGCCCGGGCAGGCACGCTGATGGCGGCCTTCCCCGTGGGAACGCTCAGGGAGGCAGCCGCAGCCTCGGTACGGCGCACGGTGATGACCTCGCCCTTCACGATGCTCGACCCCAGACGCTTCCCCACGATCTGAGCGGCATCGGTCACGGCGCCGTCGGGCAGAAGATCGGCCACCCACAGCTTCGTGACGATGGCGTTTCCGTCCACCACCTCGCCGGCGGCCAAATCCCGCTTCGCGACGCACACTTCTATCTGGTCGCCACCGTAGCGCTCGAGGGCCGCAGCCCGGGCCTCGTCGACCTCGCCTCGAACGCTTGCCAAGTACAGGCCCACGCACAGCGCGCAGACGACGCCGCATGCAATGCCCGCTATAGTTGTCTTGCTCATTCTCATGTCATCTCCCGCCATTTGGAAACACCAGCATTATGCATTCCCAAAACCGTAGAAATGACGTGGCAAATTCGCACTTGATACCCGCCGCGCACCGACCCCGCATCGCCCGAAACCGCCCCCAAAGCGCTCCAGCGTCGCGGGCGACCGTCCGCAAACCGTCCCAGCGTCGCGGCTGAACCGCTCGGAAGGCGCTCGGACATGAAAAGAGCCCCATGGCTGGGGCTCTCCTGATTCCTCTGGTGGTCGCGGAGGGATTTGAACCCACCTTCAACTAGCTTCCCAACTGGGGAAACTCCGTTTCAGTCTGCCATGTCTGCCAACTTCACAAGCCCTCCACGGCCTAGCCGAGCGCCGCATCGATGATGTCGGCGTCCTCGTAGAGGTCGGCTATCCGGTGCTTCACGTAGCGGTTGAGCGTCGTAGTCACGTCCACGTGCCCCATCCACCGCGACAGCTTGGACACCTCGATGCCGGCGGTGATGCAGCTCGTGCCGAAGCTGTGGCGCATGGAGAACTGCGTCATGCGCGGCACAGGCGTCCCGTCGTCGAACCTCGCGCCCTCGTTGAACACCTTCTGGAGCCTCCCCCGGGCGGTGGACGGGTTCATGCGCCCTCCGTCCAGGCCCCGCACCACGGGGCCGTCGGGAAGCTCCCACTCCTCCACGATCTCCCGCGCCCTGCGCATCATGGGCACGTCGCGCACCGCCTTGGGGGTCTTCGGCGGCCCCAGCTCCGGCCCGTGTTCGCCCTCGGTGTACGCACGGCGGATGCCTATCCTGCGGCCGGCGACGTCGATATCGGCGGCGTCCAGGCCCAGCACCTCGCCCTTGCGCAGCCCGAACAACAGCCCGAGCACCACCATGCGCTCCTCGGGCGTGCCCGCCCAGTCCCGGCGCACCCAGTCCACCACGCGGCCTATCTTCTCGAAGCTGGTGAGCCACGCGCCCAGGGCCTCGGGGTCGCGATGGGAGGCGGCGGGGTACTCGTAGCGGAACCCGGCGGGGTTGACGGGGATGACGCCCATCTCCACGGCCAGGGACATGACCGAGGACAGCGTCTCCCGGGCGTTTGTGGCGGTCTTCCTCGTGGGGCACGACATGAGCATGCGCTGTATCTGCAGCCGCCCTATGTCCTCCATGGCCATGCCGCCGAGCGCCGGCAGTATGCGGAGGCCGAGGTCGCGCTTGTAGCCCTTCACCGTGGATCCCTTCAGGCGCGTCTTCTGCGGCCAGAAGAAGTCCTCGACGAACTCCGCCAGGGTTATGCGGCCGTAAGACTTGCCGCGGGCCCGCTCCTTCTCCACGAGCCACGCGCGCTCCGCCCGCTCGGCCTCGGCCTTGGTGCGGCACTGCCTGGTGCGCCTGTCGCGCGAGCCGTCGAGGCGCCGGCCCATGGTGACGTCGGCCACCCAGAGGCCGCTGTCCAGCTTCCTCACGGACATGGTACAATTGCACCCGCCTTCCGTTAATTCGGTCGGTACTTTTCCGAGCCCCGCGCCATCCGCCAAGATTCAGCGGGGCTCGCCTTGTCTACATATTTCGTTGCCGCTACATCCCGGCCGATCGCGCCGCGAACGTCACGGCGGCGTCAACCGCCTTGTCCACGATCTTCTCGCCGAGCGACTTGCCGGCATCCCCCGCCGCCGCGGCGATGCGGGAGGCCTCCCATTTCTCCTTGCGCTCGAAGTACCTGAGCGCCCCGTAGGACAGGCGCACCGATGCGGAGCAGTCCATATACTCGCTGGCGTCCGCGAAATAGCCCTGGCGCTTCAACTCCCAGTACTCGGGAACGTCGAAGACATCGACCATGGCAGCGCCGCTCGCGTCCGCCCCGTCCAAGATGGAGCGAAGGTACTCCTCAAGATCCTCGTCCAACGGCTCGAACTCCATGCGACATCCCTTCTACTATGCACCCATGACGAGCGCAGGAAACACAACTCCCCGCCACCGCGTGGTGGGCCACATCTACGACCAGGCAGTGGCCCTGGGCATCGACTGGCGCCTGCCGTGCGACCCCGACATGAACGACCTGTGCGAGCGCGGCGAGCTGGCGGGGGTCGTGCCGGTGGTCACCTACCTGCCGTCATCCGATGCCGAGGCGGTGTTCGACGGCAGGGCTTTTCTCGTGCTGTCGGAGGAAAAGCGCGATGGATAAGCTTCTGCTGCTGTCGGCCGTCACGCTCTTCGCGGCGGGAGCCGCCATGCTCGCGCTTGTCGCCCCCAGGCTCATCGCTCTCGTCTGACCTCCCTACTCCATCTCCCTCGCCGGCTGGTACCACACGATCACGCCCGGCTACTCCATTTCCTCGACAGTTGCGCCCCAGTACTCGAACCAGTCTAGCAGGGCCCTCTGAAACTCGGGATCGCAGCCGATGCCACAGACCATCGCCAGCTCACGCCCGTACACCGTGAACTCGGGATAGCTGATGTGCAGCGACCCCTCCCCTTTACACACGAGGTAGCGCCTGCCGCCCATGGAGAACTCCAAAGTACCGTCCTGCTGGAACGGAAGCTCGCCGTAGACGTAGCCGCCGAAGTGCATCCTCGTCAGCCCCAAGGTGTCCAGGGCCTCTTCCTCCTCGCGCGGGATGGCGATGTCATCCATCTCGTTCGACCACACGAACGACACCAGCCTCGTCTCGTCGTCCGAGACCCGCGCCTCGATAGCGCGCTCGCACAGCTTCTGGAAGGCCGCAGCCTCCCTCCTAGACATGTCATCAAGGATGCTCATCGTTTTCTTCGAGATCGAGCCGGGACGCTCCAGCTCGCCGGCGAGTATCTTCCCGAAAAGAGCCAGGATTTCCTCGTCGCTCACGTTCTCGACAGAGGAAACGAAGTTGTTCACGAAGCCGCTTCCGGGCTCCGTGAGGGACGTTTTGTTCCCAAGCTCGGCCTCCGCGTAGTCGAAGGCCTTCCCAACATTTGTGAGCTTCTGCGCCCCTCTGTATATCTCGTAGGCCTGCGCCGGCGCGTAGGCCGCAGGAGTCCCTGCCTTCTTCAGATCCTCGGCGATGCCTACCAGTCCCCGCGAGACCGTCTGCGCCGCATCCACGTAGACCGACGCCGCGCCGGAAGGGTCGATGGCCTCCCTAATGCGCCTTATGATCCCTTTCGGGGTCTCTCCGCCCTCCGCCGAGTGGTAGTGTTTCTCGTTCTTGAAGATGTTGGCCTCTCCCGAGGCCGAGGGGCTGAAGTTGCCGTCCATCAGAACCCCCAATCGAACGGCAGCACGTAGTACACGACCTCGCCTATAACGGTGACGGTCTCAGTGCCCGGCTCGTTGTAGTTGTACGTCTTCGGGGTGTAGGTGGGGTCGGTGGAGTCCGGCACCAGCTCGAAGCCGTTGTTGAGCTTTCGCACCCGCTTTATTGTGGCGTCGTAGCCGTTCACGCACACCGCGTAGGGCTTGCCGTTGTCCTCCACCGTCTCGCAGGGGTCGACGAGCGCGTAGCACCCGTCGGGCAGCACGCGGTTCATAGAGTCCCCCTCGACCTTCAGCAGAAAGGCGTTGGGGTACCTGTCGCACACCTTTGAGGGGACGGGATGGGTGCCATCCACCTCGATCATCTCGATGGGAGTGCCGGCGGCGATGGAGCCGTAGAGGGGCACGTCAACAAAGTCGCAGCTAGTTGGACTTAAAAGCTTCAACCCCTTAAACCCAGACAGGCTTACCGAGTTCATATCTACACCAAGCCCTCGGTAAATCTTATCGGTTAGTTCCGTGCGAGTGTTTTTCATACCACGGCTTAATGCGCCATAGATGGACGTTGACGGCTCTTCGATCGCTTCCGCAAACTTCGGAACGCTCCCAAAGTTTGTTCTTATCAATTCTCGGAGTTCCTCTTCAAGAACGGCCATCATTCACCTCCTATTCTCAATCTTCGTGGTCGATATTACTAGATTTGAAAAAAAGTAGTCAATATTCTATTGCAAGATTACCAAAGCTGGTATAGGATGCTTACTAATTTTGGTAAGGAGGTGAGAAATGAGCCTGTCAAACATGAGGGCAGAGTTGAAGCGATTCGGCTTCACGCAGCGTGAGGTGGCTGCCTACCTGGGTATGAGCGAGAACAACTTCGGGTTGAAGTTAAGCGAGAAGGTGTCCATGACCATTGACGAGGCGAAGGCTATCCACGAAAAGTTCCTGCCGACAGTCAAGATGGAGTACCTATTGCAATCCGACGGCGACAAGCCGACCTACGAGGAGCAGCTGGCCGCCTACGCGGACATGGTGCACGAGCACGCATCCGGCCCCAGGAACGCGCCGGAGGCGGCGTAGCAGAAGCGCCGGCAAGTCTCTACCAGAAAGAAGGCCCATGGAAGAAGAACCGATCCTGATCTCGCTCGATCATCCCGACGGTAGACGCTTCAACCTCGCCGACTTGGACGACCTCGGCGAATTCGTGCGCGAGGCGCGAAGGAGGGAGCCGAACAACATCGGCCTTGTCCTGGCACACGCGCTGCTGCTCCAGATCGAAGAGCTGTTCAGCACCGAGCAGCCGGCGGCCAAGGCGACCGACGAGCAGCGGGGAGCGACGAGGCGCGACGAGCGCAAGACCATCGCCTAGCGGCCCCGGCACCTTGAGAACCGAGCATCTTGGAGACGGGCACCGAAACGGGCGGCCGCAGCGCCGCAACGCGCCGAAGCCGCCCGCCCTGGCCTCTTGCCCTGCTAGCGCAGTGCCGGCGGTTGCGCGCCGGCAGACAGCCGTGCCTCTTACGGAGCCACCCGTGCGGCGCACCACCTGCGCAGGGACCGCGTCCTCAAAACATCCGCCAAAGCAAGGCCTCCTTTCCGTCGAAAGTGTTCACTTTGGCTCCGCAATGGGAACGCCAAGAGGATAGCGCAAGGACGCGCCGTCTCCAAGATGCTCGGCTCTCAGACACCAGCGGCCATCGGCTCTCTTCAGCTAGAAAGGAGGTGACCGAGATATGCCCGAGACCGGATTCCCCGTGGAGGACAAGGCGCTGTTCGTGCGCCGCCTGAACGACGCCCTGGTCGAATGCGGGGCCGAACGCTACGACTACCTGCGCGAGACGCCCATGGAGTATGTGCGCGAGGGCGACCGCGAGTACGTGGCCTGCGGCCATCGCCGCGCCTGCGTGGCCATGGACTCGCTGCCGGCCATGATGGCCGACATCTACAGGCAGCTGTCGCTGTAGGCCAGCCGCCCCCGTAGCTCAACGGACAGAGCGCCGGCCTCCTAAGCCGGGCGTCCGGGTTCGAGTCCCGGCGGGGGCGCCAATTTCCCAAACGAGTTCGTAGTTTCCAGTTTCACCAGATCAGATAGGAGAAGAGATGTCACCTGAGAAAGTCACCGAGGCCATGGAGGTCATGGCCGAGGCCCAGCGGGAGGAGCCGCCCGAGGGCGAGCGGCCGCGCCCATGCGACGTGCTCGTGGGGCACGTCGGGGCCGAGCGCCAGACCGTGACGGTCACGAGCTGCGGCAGCCGCGTCATAGACGCGCTGACCGACCACGGGTTCTACGTCCGCGTGTACGGGGGCGGGGCCCGCGTCGAGTGGAGGGAGCCATGATCGCCGAGTGGCCCGTGCCGGCCGAGCTGCCCCTGTACGCCACCATCGACAGGGCGGCCGAGATCGCCGGGGTGTCGCGGGACAAGATGCGGGAGTGGGCGCACGACCAGCGCGACCCGCTGCCGCAGATGCAGTGCGGGAGGAAGCGGCTGGTGCGCGTGGCGGCGCTGCCGGCCTACCTGGAGAGGAGGGAGTGCGTATGAGGAAGATCGAGATGCCGGCGCGGCGCCGCTACCAACGTCAGCCGCGCCGGAAGGTGCATCGTCGCCCTTACGCGACGCCGGAAGTGTACCGCATCGCGGGACTTCGCATCAAGGCCCTGGCCCGCGCGGCCGCGCCGTTCCTCGCGTGCCTGGCGCTGGTCCTTGCGGTGTGGGGCTACTCCATCGCCCTGTGGGACACGGCCTACAGCGTGGGCCTGGGAGCATCGGGGGCGGCCCATGCGCAACGCTGACGGGATCGAGACGGCCCTCTACGACGGCGCGCCCATGGCGCCCGAGCGGCGCGTGGAGCACGCCCTGGCCTGGATCGCCGGGGACTACCCGCGCAAGTGGCTGCGGCTGGTGGGCCTCTGCGAGGAGGCCGCGCGGTCGGGCTGGCCCCGCATCCGCCGGGGGGACCTGTTCGTGCTGGCCTCGCAGCAGGGCATGGAGATGAGCCTGTGCCGGGAGTTCCGCATGGACAACAACCTGTGGTCGGTGCTCTCGCGCTACCTGCTGATGTTCCGCCCCGCGCTCGCCGACGTGATCTTCCCGCGCCTCACCCCGGAACTGGACGAGGGCATCGACTTCGAGGCCATGTGGCACCGCGACGTGGCCGCCAACACGTTCTTCCGCGCCCCCACGTGGGAGGCCGCGGCGAGGCAGAGGGGGCGGGCGGCATGAGGGCGTCCATGACCATCGAGGGCCGCATGCCGTCCCTCAACGACTACATCAGGGCAGAGCGCGGCAGCCTGTACGCCGCCAACGCCATGAAGCGGGAGTGCACGGACGCCGCCGCGTGGGCCGCCAGGACCGCGCGGATGCCGCGCTTCACCCGCCCCGTCACCGTGCGCTTCACATGGGTCGAGCGCAACAGGCGCCGCGACATCGACAACGTGGCGTTCGCCAAGAAGTTCGTCCTGGACGGCCTGGTGGCCGCGGGCGTGATCGGAAACGACACCCCGCAGTACGTCGCCGGCTTCGAGGATCGCTTTCTGTACGACGGGAGGAATCCCAGGATCATCGTGGAGGTGGACGACGGGGCATGACGAGGAAGGGAGCGAAGCAGCGCGAGTGGACGGTGGCCGACCTGCGGTACCTGCGGGAGAACGCCGGGAGGCTGCCCCGCCGCGAGCTGTCCCGCGTCCTCAAGCGCGGCGCGCGGGCCGTCGAGAGCCAGGTGTACCTCATGAGGAAGTCCGGCGAGGACATCACCCTGCGGTGCTTCCGCAGCCGGCTGTCCACGTGCCCCGCCTGCGGGGCGCTGCGCAGCCGCATGGGGTCGGAGGGCATCTGCGAGCCGTGCCGCCGCCGGCGCCAGCTGGCGAAGGTGCACCACCGCATATCCGACCTGCTCGCCCAGCTGCCGCCCGGGGATAGGGCCGTCTACGGCGAGACCGAGGCCGAGACGGAGAGCGCGTGGGACCCCATGCCCTCTCCCCCGCCGCTCTCGGGCCTCACGGCCTACGAGCGGGCCAGGGCCGAGGAGGCCCGCGAGATCGCCATCGAGGACTGGCTGGCCCGCAACCTGCGCCGCCAGGTCAAGGCGGCGCAGAAGCGCAAGGAGCGCATCGCCAAAAAGCTGAAATGAGTTCGTAGTTTCCAGTTTAACCAGATCAGATAGGAGAGAGAATGCACATCAACGAGAAGGTGCCCATCGAGGACGTGTTCCCGCTCAAGGACGAGCACGGCAACGACTTCGCCCGGCGGGACTACGCCCTGAAGGCCAACCGCGACTACGTGGCCCGCCTGGCCGAGTCCTTCGACAAGTCCACCCTCCAGCCCGACGAGATGCCCGTCCTCGTGCAGGACGGCGGCATCTACTACATCGCCGCCGGCAACTCACGCGTTGAGGCCATGCGCCACCTGGGCCTGAAGTTCTTCCGCGCCGTGGTGCTGGACGACACCGTGGAGGAGGCCATCGAGAAGAAGCTGCTGGAGACGGCGGTGCGCACCAACGTCAAGAAGACCTACGAGGACGGCGAGCTGGCCGAGTTCACCCGCCAGCTGCTGCTGTTCGGCGACGACCAGTACGTGAGCGAGGTCACCGGCCTCGAGAAGGCCCGCGTCGGGCGCATCCGCAGGGGAGCCCCGCACGCCGGCGAGGCCGTGGACCAGATGCCGCTGGAGTGGTACGAGGCCGTGGGCGAGGCCGAGGAGGCCGGCGACGCCGAGCTGGTGGGGGCCCTGACCGCGGCCAGCGCGTCCACGTGGCGCGGGGCGCTCTCCCAGATGCGCGCCAAGCGCGATGCCGAGGAGAGGAAGGCCGCCCTCCTGGAGGCCCTGGCGTGGGCCGGGATCCCTGTGGCGGACTCGGACACAGACATGTCGGGCCTGCGATACGTCTCCTCTGTCAGCACGGCGGATGAGGTCAAGCGCCGCGAGTGGCCGGAGGGCAGCGTCGCCTACATGCAGTGGGATACCTACGGCTACGTCTACGCCCCCGAACCGGAGGCCGATCCGGCCGTCGAGCGCGCCAAGGCCGAGCTCGACGCGGCCCGCGCGCAGTTGCGGGAGACGCGCGAGAGCCGCGGGGAGTGGCTGGCGGGGAACCTCGCCGGGATCGAGCCGGGGTACCTCGTGGGGCTGTTGCCTAAGGGGAGCGAGCTTGCCGTCTACGCCGACGACGTGATCGACTTCGCCGAGGCCTACGGAGCCGACATCCCCACCGGCCCCGAGGTGACGGTGGCGGCCTACTGCGCCCTCACCGAGTGCGCGCCGTGGGTGGGAGACCTACACAACCTCGACCCGGAGGCGTGCCAGATGTTCGTCAAGCTGACCGATGCGCTGGAGCTCAAGGGCTACGAGCCGCCCGAGGCCGAGCAGCGCCTGTACCGGATGTGCGCCGACGCGCTGGGGAAGGAGGACGGAGATGAGTAGCCTCACCGCAGACGAGCGCCTGGCGCTCCTCAACGCCATGGCCAAGGCCGTCAAGCCCCGGCTGGACGAGGCCAAGGCGGAGGCCCAGGACGGCCTCATGGACCGCTTCGCCGAGGACGGCACCGACCGCCGCGCCATCATGGTCGGCGGGGAGAAGGTCGGCGAGGTGGGCATGAGCTTCACCAAGGCCGCGCCCGCCGTCAAGCCGGGGCACGAGCGCGAGGCCCTGGAGGCCGCCATCGAGATGGGGCTGGTGGACTGGTCGAAGGTGCCCTCCGTCCTCGTGAAGGACTGGCAGAAGCGGTTCAGCCGCGTGGGAGACGCCGTGGTGGAGGCCCAGAGCGCCGAGCTGATCGACTGGCTGGAGTGGACGCCCTCCCGCGCCAAGGGGGCCTCGGTGCGCGGCTGCGCGCCCGAGAAGGTGCTGCCGGCGCTCACGGCAAAGCTCGGCACCGGCGGCATCGCCGCGCTGCTGGAAGGGGGAGACGGTGAGTAGCGAGATCGTCAGGGCCGAGCAGCAGGGCGCCCTTGAAGTGCGCCAGCAGGTCAACCAGATCCAGTACCTCATGAAGGAGGTGCTGAAGCCCGGGGAGCACTACGGCACCGTCCCCGGATGCGGGAAGAAGCCGACGCTGCTGCAGCCGGGGGCCGAGAAGATCTCCTTCATGTTCCACCTGGTGCCGACCTACGAGGTGAAGCGGTACGACATGGCCGGCGGCCACCGCGAGTACGAGGTGAAGTGCACCCTCACGAGCCGGGACACCGGCGAGGTCATGGGCGAGGGCGTGGGCACCTGCTCGACCATGGAGAGCAAGTACCGCTACCGCAGCAAGTGGGTCAACGGGAGCAAGGTGAAAGAGGAGAACCCCGACATCGCGGACACCTGGAACACGGTGCTCAAGATCGCCAAGAAGCGCGCGAACGTTGACGCGGTGAAGTCGACCACGGCGGCCTCGGACATCTTCACGCAGGACATCGAGGACATGCCCCAGGCCTTCCAGGCCCAGCAGCCCAAGCCGCAGGCACCAGCCGCGCCGCCGCGGCCCCGCCCCATCGACGAGTACAAGCTCGCCCTCATCCGCGCCCGCGACGAGCGCGGCATCCCCGTGAAGGACGCCATGGCCAAGGTGCGGGAGACCATCTCCAAGCCACCCGAGGAGTACGACGCGGCAGACGTCGCCTCCGCCGTGGCCATCGTGGACGCCCTGGGGGCTGCCGCACCCGAGTACGAGATCGCGGAGGAGCTGCCCCTCGCCGAAGACGACATCCCGTTCTAGGAGGCGGCCGTGAACTTTCTGGACGGGTACTTCAGGACGGGCGACAAGATGCGCTCGAAGAGGGCGCGGCAGGAGTTCTACTGCGCCGTCGTGGAGTTCTACTACAAGGGCGTCGAGCCGGAGTTCAAGACCGAGGCGGCCGAGGTCGGCTTCGAGGGAATCCGCTACTCGCTGGAGAACTCCCGTAAGCAGCGGGAGAATGCGAGAAACCCCAGGGGAGGTGGTGAATCTGCTCCCGAGCCAGACGCTAGCCAAACGCCAGCCGAAGCAGAGCCAGACGCTAGCCAAAGGGACAGCCAAACGCCAGCAAAGGAAGAAGTAAAGGAAGATATAGGGATACCCCCCTATAGTCCCCCCGCCGATTTCGACGCGGCGCCGGCGGGGGACTTCCCATCCCTCTGCCTCGCCGCCCTGGCCGAGGCCACGGGCCAGGCGTACACGACGATGCCGGCGAGGTGCCGCCGCGAGCTCGAGCGGTGCTCCGGACGCTTCGATGCCGCCCAGGTGCGGGGCATGATCGAGTTCAAGCGGGACGAGTGGCGGGCCGAGGACGCCGCCAAGGGCACCAGGTTCTCGCGGAACCTCACCCCGAACACGCTGTTCTCGCCCGACCACTTCGAGCAGTACATGGGCCAGCTCCTAGCCCACCGGGAGGAGGTGGGGCGCTATGCCGAGTACGACTGAGCCGATGCCCTGCCCCCACTGCGGGCGGCCCCTCGCGCCCCTCGCGGCGAGGCTCTGCGGCCGGGAGGTGTTCGCCGGATGGGAGCCGTGCGGCTGCGACGGCGCCGCAGCGGCCAGGGCCGAGTGGGAGGCCGAGCGCGAGCGGGCCGACAACGCCGCCCGAGCCGCGTCCTGGGAGCGGAGGCTGGAGGCGAGCGGCATCCCGCCGCGCTACCGCGGGGCGTCCCACCCCTGGGCGCCGAGGCTCGCCGAGCGCATCGCCGCCGGCGACGGGCTGTACCTGCACGGCCCCAACGGGACGGGCAAGACCACCCTGGCGTGCGCCGCGGCGCTCATCTGCCTGCGCAACGGCATGGGCGTGCGCTTCGCGGTGGCCACGAAGCTGCTGGACGAGCTGCGCGAGTTCGGGCAGGACCAGCGAGGGCTGCTGGAATCGCTGGCAGCGTGCGACCTGCTGGTGGTGGACGACCTGGGCAAGGAGGGGGCCGCGACCCCCAGGGCGGCCGAGAAGCTGTTCGACCTGTTCAACGACAGGTACAACTCCCAGACGCTAGCTCACCCGCGCCCAGTGCTCGTCACGAGCAACTTCCCGCGCGGCAACGTGGCGGCGCGGGTGAGCCAGGGCGGGGCCGGCGTGGCCATAGCGTCGCGCCTCAAGGAGATGACCGAGGCCGTCGAGATGGGCGGCGAGGATTGGAGGAAGTCGTGCTGACCAAGGACACGCTGCCGGAGATGTACCGGCCGATGATGGGGAGGCCGAGCGTCAGGCTCCCCCGCTGCCCCGTCTGCGGGCGCACCTCCCCGCTCGAGCAACACCACGTCGTGAGGCGGGGCGCGGGCAGGCTGTTCGACGCCAACGGCAGGGAGGTGCCCAAGCCCACGATCACGCTGTGCGGCTTCGGCAGCAACCTGCTCGATGCCGACGGGAGGCCTTACTGCCACGGCCTGGCGCACCACAACCGGCTGCACTTCCGCTGGGCCGAGGTGCGCGGCCTGGAGGAGCCGCTGGGCGGCCTCCCCTGCCCCTGGGAGGGCGGCCACTGGGAGTACCTGCTGCTGGACGAGCCGCGCGACTACCTGACGGCCCTGGGCATGGACGGATGGAGGCGCCTGTGAGCAACTACCCCGACAACACATGGGCGGGAGACCCCCGCGCCCCGTGGAACGAGCCGGACGAAGACCCCGAATGGGACGACGAATACGACGACCCCCGCATCGACATGCTGCGGGAGGAAGGATACGAGAATGACTGGTAAAGACCCCAAGGACATGACCGCCGGCGAGCTGCTGCGGTGGGCCGCGAACGGAGAGGATGACGAGCACGGGAACCACATTGCCGTCCATAAACTGGTGTCGGCTCTCAGCGGCATGGCTTACGAAGAGACCGGCTTCGACAGGGATAGGCGCAACATCCTGGCACTCGCCGACAAGATCGACGCCGAGATCGAGGCTGCCCGCAGTAATCACCTTGCGGAACTCGTCGAGTCGTGTATCGAAATGCACGGCTACACCAGCCGCCACGAAGGCGAGCGATTCGATCGATGGATTGAACGCTGCTTCATCCCTCGCCCGCGCTACGATGACGGCGAGCCGGTGCAGTTCGGCGACGAGGTGAAGACGCACAACTCATGGCAGACGAGCCGGGTAACGTCGTTTAGATTCACGGAAGATGGCAGTTACGTGTACTACAGATGGGCGGGAAAGAACGACGGCGCTTCCGTGTGCGGCGAGCACGTCAAGCGCCCCTCCCCCGAGGTGCTGCTTGCCGACGGTCTGCCGGCGAAGGTCGGCGAGACGGTGTACCGGGTGGACACCGGCAAGGGCTTCGAGATCGCCCGCATCGCGCCCATGTGCCCCGGGGACGATATGAGCGAAACCTTGGTGCTGTGGGGCGACGACAACGAGTGGAGGGCGGCGATCGACCACACCCACACCCCGCCCGTCCTCGCCGCCGACGGCCTGCCCATGCGCGAGGGCGAAACAGTGTGGATGACCGACGAGGGGGCGAGACACGCGGGAGATTCGGACACCATGGCAGAGGCCGGCCCATACGCCCTGTGCGGCATCGGCGCGAACGACCGCCTGACGGTTAAGGCGCTGCCCAGCCGCTTTTACCCGAACCGCGTCGATCTGATGGAGGAGGGCGCCTGGTGCCCCGCCTCATGGCTCACGCACACCCCGCCCGACTCCCAGGAGCGCATCGACGAGGATGCTCAGAAGTCCACCCTCGAGTACTGGGGATGCAGAGACGCGAGCTGCGAATGCTGCCCCGCGGAAACCGACGGCAAAACACCCCGGGGTCGGTTCGATGCCCGCAACTGCCAGCAGGCCCAGCTACTCGACCTGCTGCGTCGCCAGCGCGAGCTTGACGCCCGCAAAGGAGGCGAGTAGCCATGGCCAGGCTCTACATCATCGGCCCCGTAACGGGCATCGAGAACGACAACCATGCGGCGTTCCAGGCGGCGCGCGACAGGCTGCGGCGCGAGTACATCGTGGACATCCCCCACGACACCATCAAAGCCGGCACCGCGCACGAGGACGCGATGACCGAATCGATCAACTTGATCACAACCAGGGGCTACTCGTACCCGCGCGGAGGGATGGCCAAACGGTACGACGGCGTGGCCCTCCTCGAAGGCTGGGAGCAGTCCGAGGGCGCGCGCCTAGAGAAGGCCGTGGCCGAGGCGTGCGGCATCCCGTGCAAGACCGTGGACGAGTGGATAGAGGAGGAGCGATGAGCGGGATGTGCGGAAGCGGGGGCGTGGCCTACTCGTCGGAGCGCCACGACTGGGAGACGCCGCAGGACTTCTTCGACGCTCTCAACGATGAGTTCGGCTTCGATCTCGATGCGGCCGCCAGCGCGGAGAACGCCAAGTGCCGCGAGTTCTTCGACGAGGAGGCCGACGGGCTGTCCAGCGACTGGGGAGGGCGAACCGTCTGGTGCAACCCTCCCTACGGCCGACAGATCGGCCGATGGGTCGCCAAGGCGGCTGCGGAGGCCCGCAAGCCCGGTACCACCGTCGTGTTGCTCGTCCCGGCGAGAACGGACACGAGGTGGTTCCACGACCACCTGTACGGGAAAGCCGAGCTTCGGTTCGTGAGGGGCCGGCTCAGATTCGGCGGCAGCGACTGGAACGCTCCGTTTCCGTCCATGGTGGCGGTTTTGGGAGAGCGAAAGGAGGAGCGATGAGCGGGAAAGGAAACCAGTGCGGCAGCGGAACCGATATGGCCTACTGCCACTACGACAAGGAGGTCAAGCCGTGCCGGCTCTGCTGGCCGTGCGCCGAGTGCGACCCGTGCGCGAGCTGCGTCTACGACGTATGCCCGTTCTCTCCGAGCCGGCGCGTTGAGGAGGATGGGCGATGATCGAGGCGATGGCGCAGTCGCGCCGCAACTTCTGCCGCCGCAACTGCGTCCATGCCGCCGAGCGCGGCGGCTGCACGGTGGGGGCCATGCCCGAGCGGGTCGGCCCCCAGTTCCCGAGGCGCGGCGGCGCGTACTACGTCGGCCGCCTTCGGTGCGAGGCAGGCGAGTGGCTTGACGAGAGGAGGTGGTAACTGATGAATGATGAGCTGAAGCCGTGCCCGCATTGCGGGAGCGCGACGGCACCAGGGATGTCGAACTGCGTTGAGCTTGAGTCATGTGCAAACTTCGACGAATGCTCGTGCGAGCTTTTCTCGTGCGTGGTGTGCGACGTTCACAATGGCGGCTGCGGCGCGTCCGGAGGGTTCGCCGCCGGAGAAGAGAAGGCCGTTGAGAAGTGGAACACCCGCGCCGAGCGCACGTGCCGTATGAACCATGTCCTCCTCTACGACGAAGAGGCTGTGGATGGCGTCGAGTGCGACGAGTGCTTCTACACCGAGGTGCATAGCTTGGACGACCCGCTGCCAGACCGCTGCCCCGGCTGCGACGCGAAGGTGGTGGGGTAGATGGCCGAGGGAATCAAGACATCGGAGATGCGCGATCTGCTGCGCAAGCGGTTCGGCGACGGCGCCCGCTACGCGATCGCCGAGGAGGTGGCGGACAGAACGGGGTGGGCGGGCCGCCGCCTGGACATGGTGGTGTGCTCGTGCTGGGAGTCCGACGGCTTCCTGATCGAGGGCATAGAGATCAAGGTCAGCAAGTCCGATCTCAAGCACGAGCTCGAGAATCCCCACAAGCACGACGTGTTCTTCGGCGACCTGGACTTCTACTCTCTGGCAGCCCCCAGGGAGGTCATCAACGGCATGGGCGAGATGATCCCCAAGACCTGGGGGCTGTACGAGGCCTATCGGAAACAGGACGGTGACCTGGCGCTGAAGTGCCGGCGCAGGCCCGTCTCCATCGAGGGCAGCAGGGGCGACGTGAGCCGCAGGTTCTTCGCCAGCCTGGTGCGCCACCTGTACGCCTGCTCTCCGAGCAACCGCCTGGTGCGCGAGGCCGAGCAACGGGGCTACGAGAAGGGCCTGAAGGACGGCCCCGACCGCAACGGCTGGCGCATCGCGAGCCTCGAGCGGGAGCTGAAAGAGGCGCGGAGAGAGATAGCCGAGTGGCGGGCCTTCTACTTCTGCGACGGCGGTTGGAGGCAAGGCCCCGAGGTTGTCAGGATGCGCGCCGAGAAGCTGGAGAGGGTGGAGGCCATCCACGACCCCGACTGGACCGAGAGGGGCCTCCGCGACGCCGCAAGGGAGATCTCCAAGATAGCCGACTTCATGTTCGGCGAGGAGGAGGCATGCTAGCCCGCGCCGCCCTGGCGGCGGTGCTGGCGCCCCTGGCGGTCGTGTGCGCGCTCTCGTGGAGCGAGGTTAGGAGGTGTCTATGAGGAATAACGAGCTGCGTAAGGTCATGTTCGGCGTGTGGGCCGTGTTCTCCGTGCTCTGGGCGCTGATCTTCGTCGGCGGATGCATCGACGGCGAGCCGGTTTTCGAGCAGTTTACGCTGGCGGCCTGCGGCGTGGTCGTGTGCCAGCTCTACTGGGAGCTGTGGCACGAGAAGGCCCCGGAGCTGCATATCGAGATATACGAGCTTTCAGACGGTCGGAATATCGTGAATGAGGTAGAGAGATGAGCGAGTTCTACAGGTTCCCAGCGATGGCGAGGTTGGGAGAGTGGTCGAGCGACCAGCAGGCGGAGAAAGTCTGCGATGAGGCGCAGGAACTCGCGGAGGCGTCCGCGCAGGGCAGCACCTGCTACGAGGACGACTTCGAGGCCATGGACGTCATCCACAGCGCCGAGAACTACCTGCGCATGAAGGGCCACAGCGACGAGACGTTGGAGATGCTCCGATCGCTCGTCATCGAGAAGAACCGGAAGAGAGGGTACTACGATGAGCGATAAGCTGCTGCACGAGCGGCTGCGCGAGCACGCCACCAAGGACATCATAGGCGACTTCGAGTGCGGAAACAAGATGATCGCCTCCCTTCGCGATTACGAGGCCCTTGCCTTGGCCGACGAGATCGAGCGCCAGTACGTCCCCGTTCCCCGATTCCCCGACGGGGAGCCAGTGCGCGAGGGCAGCGAGACGCGCTACGGCACCGTCTCCTTCACCAACGTGGAGGTGAGCGACCGCGGCCGGGGGAACTGGATCATGCACATGGATGACGGCAACCGCGTCGTTGGGACGTTCTCGCAGCGCGTGGAACGGCCCGAGCCCGACAGCTTGGAGAAGGCCATGGAACGCTTCCAGAGCATCCTCGAAGACCACGACGGCCTGGAACCCGAGACCGAGGGCGAGCTGTGGGACGTGCATAGACGCCTCACCGCCCTCATGGAGAGGGGCGCGTGATGAAGTGTCCGTGGAAGCTGAACGTGCCGGCGGAGATCAGAACCGATGACGAGTGCGACCCCGAATGTGCATGGCTGATGGAGCACGACGGCAGCGGCTTTTACTGCGCCGTTGCCGTGCTGGCCGCATCGGGAACGGAGACGATGGGGTTCTGTCCGATGAACAGCATGGAGAGGAGGGAATCATGAGCGATTGCAGCACGCGGCAGAGCAAGCAGCACAGGACGTGCGGCACATGCGAAGAGCTGTACATGGCACCTAGGTGCAATCGGTTCGGCCACGTAATGCTCGACGAAAACGATGAGCCAGACGATGACGGCACGACGTTCGCCGACTGCTGCTCGTTGTGGACGCCGCGCACGGAGCCGACTCTTGAGCAACGCTGCCAGCTGCTGGAACAGTTGGCGCGGGAGATGCATCGATGCCTGGCGATCCACGCGTATGACTGGACGCAGGTGAGCGAAGAGAATGCTGATTATTTCGCAGCTAAACTCGAAGCGTTGGGGGTGAGCGTGGATGACTGACCTGATCGAGCACTACGGCGCAGGCACCGACCGCGCCGAGGCGACACATAGCCGACCATAGCGGTGCGCGGGGCCGCGGTCGGCGCTCCCCTCCCCGCGCACCCTCCTATCTGACGGGCCGTCCTGCGGGGCGGCCCCTCTGCTCTCCGGCGACACCTCCCCCACCATATGCGCGAGAGAGAGGAGGTGCCCCGTGCCCCTGAGCCAGATGGAGTGCTGCAAGTGCCGCGGCAGGTTCCCCGTGCGCCGCCAGAGCGGCCGCAAGCGCAAGCGCGACCACATCAAGACCATGTGGTGCCCGTGGTGCAAGAGCGTCACGCCGCACCGCGAGCGGTTCTAGTGCTGACCCCCAAGCAGGAGGCGTACTGCCTGGCCCGCACGCGCGGGCTGTCGCAGCGCCAGGCGTACCGCGAGGCGTACCCGTCGGCCGCGAAGTGGAAGGATTCCACCGTTGACACCAAGGCCTACGAGCTGGAGCGCAATGGTGAGATTTTGGATAGGCTCGCCGAGCTTAGACAGGATGCCGCCAAAGAGGCCGTCATCGACCGAGCCGAGGTGCTGGGCATCCTCGCCGACGTGTGCCGCGATGCCGCCGACCTGGCAAAAGGCGCGAGCGATCCCGACTCCTTCAAGGACGCCGCGGGCGTGGCCATCAGCGGGGCCGACAAGCTCATGCGGTGGCTTCCCGAGGAGCGGGCCGACGAGGAGCGCCCCGCCTTCGCAGCGGACTTCGGCCTCCTCATCGGACCCAGCTTCCTTGAGCCGCACCGCGCCATAGCCTCGGGACGCGTGACCGAGGTATGGGAGGGCGGCGGGCGCGGCTCGCTCAAGTCGTCCCATGCCTCGCTGGAAGTGGTCAACTGGATAGAGCAGCACCCCATGGAGCACGCGGCCGTGTTCATGAAGCAGAAGGCGAACCTGCGCGACGGGGCCTACGCTCAGGTCGTGTGGGCCATCAACGCCCTGGGCCTGGAGGACGAGTACGAGCTGCCCGAGTCCACGCTGCGCATCGTCAAGAGGTCCACGGGGCAGCTCGTCCTGTTCCGCGGATGCGACAACCCCAAGAAGATCAAGTCAATCAAGGTGCCCTTCGGCCACATCGGCATCGCCTGGTTCGAGGAGGCCGACATGTTCCGGGGGCTGGCCGAGCTGCGCAGCGTCGGCCAGTCCGTGTCGCGCGGCGGCGGAAGCGCCCTGCGCATCTACACCTTCAACCCTCCTCTCTCGAAGACATGCTGGATCAACGAGCACGTGGAATCCGGGCTGCCGGACTACGCCCGCTACTGGAAGAGCACCTACCTGGAGGCCCCGCCGGAATGGCTCGGCCCGCAGTTCATCGCCGACGCCGAGGAACTTAAGCGCACGAACCCGAGGGCGCACGCCCACGAGTACCTGGGGGACGCCGTGGGCCTCGGGGACGAGGTGTTCGGCAACGCGGTGTTCCGCGAGGTGACCGACGAGGAGACGGCGGTCTTCGACAACCTGCGCTGCGGCCAGGACTTCGGCTGGTACCCCGACCCGTGGTTCTTCACGATCTCCGAGTGGCAGCCGGCGCAGCGCAGGCTCATCACCTGGTACGAGGACTCCGGCAACAAGCTCCAGCCGTGGGAGCAGGCCGAGCGCATCCGCGATGCCCTCACATGGGCCGACTGGGAGGGGGAGGAGCCCGCGTTCCACGACCTGCCGGTGCGCTCCGACGACGCCGAGCCCGGAACCATATCGGCGCAGCGCGAGCACGGCGTGAGCGCCCGCGCCGCCCAGAAGGGGGGCATGCGCGACCGCTCCTACCGCTTCCTCCAGACCGTCGAGTGGGTCATCGACCCGGCGCGCTGCCCCAGGCTGGCCGCAGAGGTCAGGGGCAAGCAGTACGAGCGCAGCGCGGCGCGCGAGCTGCTGAACTCCATACCCGACGGAGACGACCACGGCATCGACTCCGTGCGCTACGCCGTAATGCGCGAGGCCCGCTCCCGCAGGGGCAACCGCCCGGCGACAGAGGGCCGAGAATAGCGGCGGCAGACAGAGAGGAGGCCCCGTGGCCGAGAACGAGTTCACCATATCGAGCGAGGCCGTGAGACTCATCCGGGAGCAGGGCTACGAGCCGCGCCGCACCATGGACGCGAAGATCGCCGAGTGGCGCGCGCTCTACACGGGCTCCGACCCGTTCTTCGACGTGCCCTACGTCAACGCCAAGGGCCTCAAGCGCAAGCGCCGCCGCAACTCGCTCAAGCCCGCCCGCCGCGTGTGCCGCGAGCTGGCCTCCCTCATCCTCACCGACGACACCAAGGTCTCGGTGGACGCCGCCGGGGCGAACGCGTGGCTCCAGGGCTACCTGGCGCGCTCGAACTTCTGGCCCACCGGGCAGCGCGTCGTGGAGGGGTGCGCGGCGCTCGGCACCGCCGCGTGGGCGCTCTCGTTCGACGTGCGGGACGGCAGGGTCGTCCGCATAACGCTGCCGCGCTACGACGCGCGCATGGTGCTGCCCCTGACCTTCGACTCCCAGGGCGTCTACGAGTGCGCCTTCGTCACGAGGGTGGCCGACGCGGGCAGGGACGCGGAGCAGGTGCAGCTCATGACGCTCGACGATGCTACGGGAACCTACCACGTGCGCACCTGGCTGCTGCGCCACGGGAGGGCGCTCGACCCAGGCGCCTGCGGTATCATCGCCGACTTCGACACGGGGAGCCGCCTCAAGCCCTTCGGAATCTTCACCACGGGCAACGAGAACGTCCACGACGACCTGTCCCCGTTCGGCCCCTCGCTCTTCGCCGACGCCGTGGACGAGCTGAAGGCCGTGGACATCGCATGGGACGCCTTCATCCAGGAAGTGGCCCTCACCGGCGTGCGCCTGTTCGTGGACGACGAGATGATCGCCACGGGCCAGGAAGACGGCGAGGTGGTGCCGACGGGGGTCGCGGAGGACATGTTCTACCGCAAGGTGGAGGGCAAGGAGGCCAGGAACTACATCGAGGTGTTCTCCCCGGACATCCGCACCGACCCCCTGCTGGCGGCCCTGAACGCCGCGCTGGCCGAGATGGGCGATGCCTGCGGCTTCGGGCAGAACTACTTCACCCTCGACAAGCCGGGCGGCATGAAGACCGCCAAGGAGGTCATGGCCGACAGCTCCCAGCTGATGCGCACGGTGCGCAAGCACGAGAACGCCCTGCGCGGGGGCATCCAGGACGTGGTATCCGCGCTGCTGGACAACCACCGCATCCACCTGGGGGCCGACATCGAGGAGAACTTCGGGCCCGTGTCGGTCATGTTCGACGACAGCGTGATCACCGACACGCAGACCGAGAAGGAGACCATGCTCGCCGAGATCGCGGCGGGCGTGGTTCCCAAGTGGATGTACCTCGTGGAGTTCTACGGCAAGAGCGAGGAAGAGGCCCGGGCCCTTCTCCCCGAGGCCGTGCTGGACCCGGGCTTCTAGTGCTGTCCCCCGAGCAGATAGAGGAGGCCGGCGAGCGCGTCGCCGCCGTCTACCGCGAGATCGAGGCGCGGATGCTCGACCACCTGGCGCGCACCATGGCCGAGGGGTGGGGCAAGTCGCCCCGCACCGTGACCGAGGCCGCGCTGCTGGCCCAGTCCCAGGCCGGGGAGCTGCGCCGCATGGTTGAGGGGTTCCGCCCGATCATCGACGCCGCTGTGCTGGAGGTCGTGGAGGAGTGCCTTGAGGCGTCCGACGAGGACGACGTGGCCAGGGCGGGCGGCTCGCCCATGTGGCCTGCGCAGATCGACGCCACCGTCAGGGGCATGGCAGAGGTTCTGGCCCGCGACAACATCCAGATGGCCGAGGGGGCCAAGCAGGCGTTCCTCAATGCCTCCATCGAGGCCGTCACCCGCGTCAACTCGGGCGATGCGGACAGGGAGTCCGCCCTGCACCGCGCCGTGCGCAAGCTGGAGCGCGACGGCATCGACACCATCGCGTACCAAGACGCCTCCACGGGGCGCGTGACCGTGCGCAACAAGGCGGACGTGGCCGTGCGCCGCCACGTGCGCACCCAGATCGCCCAGGACGCCCAGCGCATGTCCATGGCCAGGATGGAGCGGCTGGGCATCGACCTGGTGGAGGTGTCCAGCCACAGCGATGCCCGTGAGAGCCACGCGGAGTGGCAGGGCCAGTGCTACAGCCTCAAGGGCGAGCAGGTCATCGACGGCGTGAGGTACCCCGACTTCTACCTGCACTGCATGAGCGGTGATCTGGGCGACATCCTGGGCGGCGTCAACTGCCGTCACAGCTACGGGCCCTACCGCCACGGAGCGCCCAGAATGTACGAGCCGGACCCGCAGCACCCCAGCGGCATCCCCGGCGCGGAGGTGTACGAGCTGGAGCAGGGGCAGCGGTACCGCGAGCGCAGGATACGCGAGGCCAAGCGAGAGCTGCGCGGGGCGCAGCTTCTCTACGAGCGCGACAAGTCGTCCGCGAACCTGGCCGAGTACCTGAAGGCGAAGCAGCAGCTGCAAAGGCGCCAGGAGAAGATGAGGGCGTACATCGATGCTGCGAACGCCAAGAGCAGGACGGGCAAGCCCGTGCTGCACCGCAAGCCCGACCGCGAGTGGGCGGGGGACATGCCGAAGGGGAAGGCCCCCAAGAGCGCCAAGAGGACGCTCCCGCAGCTCATGGACTCCCCCGGCGCTAAACGGGCCATGCGCGGCCTCGACCGGAGGGCCGTCACCGCCGCCGTCGGCGACGAGATGCGGAAGCGCGGGGGCACCGTGGCAGATTTCGCGAGCCTCACCCCCGGCGAGCAGCAGGCGATGCTGCGCGGGGCCATAGCGGGCCTCAAGGCCAAGCTTGACGGCACGACGAAGGCCAATGCGGGCCAACACGCGGCCAGAACGACAATCGACCGCAGCGCCCCGGTTTATACCAAGCTCGACAGAAAGTGCACCGACAAAATAGCCGGGATCGTAGAGCGAGCGCGCGGGCCCGTCGCGCAGGCCTATCTGAGATATGAGGGACGGCTGAGGCTCTTGGACGAGAAGTTTCCGGGGAGCGCACACTTCAGTCCAGAGGAGGTCGGCGTGAGACTTCACGCCAACAGGACGCTCGGAGACAGGAAGCGGCCGCCGATGACCACATGGTTCCACGAGTTCGGGCACCACATCGACTACATCTCAACAGGCGATGACGACTGGATGACGAAGGCCCTCCGGGGCATGAAGTTCGAAGAAGCATACGCCTCGACCGCCTATAGGGGCGGCGTCTTCGGGCAGACTATCCGCCGAGAGGTCGAAGCTCGGATCAGCGCGAAAGAGGCCGAGCTGACGGCGCGATACAGGAAGGCAGCCAGGGCCTACGACATCGACTCGCTCCACAGGGACGGCTTCATTCCCGACGAGCGTTACGCGGAGCTGCGGGATATGGTCGCCAACTTCGGAAACCCCGAATGGTTCAGGGAGATGGGCCTCACCCGTTACGACACGGAGACTCTCCGGGGGCAGCAGACCACGGTCGATCAGTACCTCGGGCTGTATGCCAGAGCGCCGGGGCGGAGCATGGCCTGCGAGGCGATGGAGAAGGAGCTCATGGCCCTCACCGACGCGCAGCGGTGCGATATCTCGGACATATTCGAGGGGGCGAGCGACGGAGACGTGCGGGCAGGATGGGGGCATATCGACAGCTATCCGAACTACTGGGACCCCGAGGGCATCTCGCTCTCGCACGAGGCATTCGCCGAGATGTTCAGCGCACACACGTGCAACCCCGGAAGCCTTGAGGCCCTAAAGCGGTACCTCCCCGAATCGGTGGACGTGTTCTATGATATAATCGAAGCAATAGGAAAAGGTCACCTCGGCACATAGGAGCGCGCGGGCCATGGACAGGGAAACAGTCAAAGAGTGGGTGGAAAAGTACGAGCGGGCATTCGGGCGCCCCTACCCCCCGGCGCTCATGTCGGATGAGGAGTTCGTGGAGGATGCGCAGAGGCGCATCCGGGAGAACGACCCGCTCCCTCCCGAGCTGAACAACCCGATGCTGGTGTTCTAACGGCCTAACCGAACAGAAAGATACAGGGCGACGGTACGTCCGGCCCCGTTGCCAAGCCCCGCTGCGGCGGGGCTTTTTCGTGCCCGGGAACCCTCCCGGCGACACCTCGCCGATACTGCTCTCTGCTTGGGACAGCGCGAAAAACCCACCCACTGGCGCAGAGAAGCGCGCAAACAAACCTGGGAACGAAAGGAGCAGGTAATGGCAGGAGAGGACTTGGGCAAGAAGGCCGACCCCGAGGAGGCGAAGGGCGCCGACGGCGGAGCCGAAGACAAGGGCGCCGATGCCGGCGGCGACAAGGGCGGCGAGGAGGAGTCTGGCGACGACCACGACGGGGACGTGACCGACAAGCACGGCCAGCCCGGCGTGAACCGCGACAAGTACAAGCGCGACGTGGAGGAGCGCGACAAGAGAATCGCGGAGCTGGAGGCCGAGCTGGCGGAGGCGGCCGAGACCAAGGAGGGCCGCGAGAAGCTGGAGAAGTCCATCGCCGACCTCAAGGCCGAGATGGCCGACAAGGACACCTCCCACGCTCTGGAAATCGCCGGGTGCGTGGACGTGAAGGCCGCCAAGGCACGCCTGGACGACTTCGACGGCGATGTCGAAAAGCTCAAGGCCGAGTGCCCCTACCTGTTCGGAGAAGAGAAGCCGAAGCCCAGCGGCTCCACGGGGAAGCCCCCCGCGGGCGCGTCCAAGGCCATGGACGAGAAGCTGGACAAGATCTTCGGAGTCTGACGAGAAAGGACCTCCTAGATGGCACAGAACAATCTGGGGAACATGGTCGAGAAGTACACCACCCGCCTCGACCAGCAGATCACGGCCGGCGCCTGCACCGCCGACCTCAACATGAACCAGGACCTCCTGGGGGAGATGACCGGCGCGGGCGTCATCAACATCGCCACCATCGCCATGGACGGCCTGGCCGACCACGTGCGCGGCAGGGGCTTCGTGCGCGGCGGCGCCGAGCTGAAGTGGATGCCCTACCAGCTGGAGTTCGAGCGCGACCGCGAGTTCGTGGTGGACGAGATGGACGACGCCGAGCGCCTGGGGCTCATGACCGCAAACCTCATGGCGGAGTTCCAGCGCCAGCACGTCATCCCCGAGATCGACGCCATCCGCTTCGCGCGCATGGCCGAGAACGCCGGCAACATGGGCGCCGCGACCTACGCCGATCCCGCGGCCGCCATGGACGACCTGCTGCAGGCGGAGGAGTGCATGCAGGACAACGGCGCGCAGCTGTCCGGCTGCATCCTGTACTGCACGAGCGCGTACAAGACCCTGCTGCGCAAGGCCCAGCCCTGGCGCATCGGGCAGGGGGAGTCCCCGAGCGGCAACTTCGAGACCATCGACGACATGCGCATCCGCACCGTGCCCTCCGTGCGCTTCCAAACCGCCATCGACCTGCTCGACGGCGTGACCGAGGGCGAGGAGGCCGGTGGCTTCAAGCCGGCCGAGAACGGCAAGGCCATCAACTTCCAGGTCGTGCACCCGTCGGCTGTGGCCGCCATCTCGCGCCTGGCGAAGCTGCGCTACTTCGCGCCCGACGTCAACCAGGACGACGATGCCCACAAGTGGCAGTACCGGCTGTTCCACGACATGTGGGTCTACGAGAACAAGAAGAATCTCATCTACGGCACCCACGCCGAGTAAGGAGGAGGCATGCGCACTGTAGGCATGACCGTGGGCGGCAAGACCGTCCGCAAGGCGGCCCCCAAGGCCGCGCCCGCCCCGAGCGAGCCGACGGGGACGGAACCAGGCGAGCAGAAAGCAGCCGCCCCCAAGGGCAAGAGGCCCGCGCCGAAGGCGGCCCCCAAGGCCGCGCCCGCCCCGAGCGAGCAGGGCGGCGGGGAGTAGCCGTGAGCCACCCGAACGTCACCCTGGAGGACTACCGCGGTGTATACGGCGAGATCGCGGAGGGCGACTTCGATGCCGCCCTCCCGGCGGCCGAGGGCACGGTTGCCGACCTCGTGGGGCTCAACCGCGTGGAGCTGCCCTTCGAGATCGCCGCCTGGAAGCGGGCCGTGCTGGCCGTCGTCGCGGTGGACGCCGCCTACGGGTTCTCCCACGGCGTGGGCGAGGGCATGGCCTCCGTGACGCTCGGCAAGTTCTCCGCATCCGGCGGCTGCTCCGCGCCCGGCGGCTCCCAGTGGCTCTCCGACGCCCGCGCCGCCGCCAGGAGAGAGCTGGCGGGCACCGGGCTCCTCTACGCGGGGGTCCCGCTGTGACGCCGCCCATCCCCCGCCGCATGCTCCCCTCCTCGTGCACCGTGCGCGAGCCGCTGGACGACGGCGGCTTCGGCGGCCGCTACGGGGAGGAGCGCGCCATGCGCTTCGTGCGCTTCGAGGCGTCCGACGATGTGCGGGCGACGGAGTACCAGCTGCGGGACGGCCCCAAGGGCACGCTGTTCGTGGACGCCGTGAGCACCGAGGGGGCCTTCGCCGTGACGGCCGGCTCGCTCGTGAGCGTGGACGGCTCCCCGCCCGTGGCGGCCACGTCCTGCGCCCCCTGCCCGGACGGCATGGGGCGCGTGCACCACTGGGAGGTGGCGCTGGGATGAGCGTGGCCGTCGATCTCTCGGGCCTCCAGGCCGTGGAGAAGCTGCGCGGCGACGTCCTGGAGGAGGCGACGATGCGCGCCGAGTTCGAGATGCGCTCGTACGTGCCCATGGACGAGGGCGCCCTGCGGGCCTCCGGGCAGCTGGCGAGCCAGTTCCGGGCCGGCCTGCTCGTGTGGGCCACCCCCTACGCCGCCGCCCAGTACTACCTGCCCCATGCCCACACCGAGGCCGGCACCACCGACCACTGGGACGAGGCGTGGGCGCGCGACAGGCTGCCGCAGTGGACGGACTATGTGGCGGCGATCTACGAAGGGAAGATGCGATGAGCGCGAGAATCGACGCCGTGGAGGTGGCCAAGGGCGTGCTGGAGGGGGCGCTGGGCAAGCCCGTGTCCCTCTCCGCGGCCGACTCCTACCGCCGCCCCGAGGCCACCGTGCTGACGTGCGGCATGCCCGTGCCGGGCAAGCGGTACTGGGACGGCAGCGGCACCACCTCGCTGCGCCTGACGGTCATCGTCAAGCGCATGGAGGAGGAGGACGCCATCCGGGACGCGGACGACGCGTCCCGCGCGCTGAACAGAAGCGGGGCGCTGGAGTCGGCCGACGGCTCCTACCGCCTCGTGTCGAACTCCGCAGAGACCCCCCGCCAGCTCAGATGGGACGAGCAGGGGCGCTGGGTGTGGGCGTTCGACGCGACAATCGAGTACGAAGAGAGGTAACCAATGGATCTGGGATTCGCATTGAACTACCAGTTCGTGTACCTGATCGACACGAACCCGACGGGGGCCGAGGACTGGGCCTTCCTCGGCCCGGGCGTGGAGTCGTTCACCAACGACCGCGCCGACACAACCGTGGACAAGGCCTACTGGGACAAGGGCGGGGCCACCTCCACCAACGTCACCGCCGTCACCAGCGGCTGGACGGTGGCAGGCGACCGCCTCATCGGCGACAAGGCGCAGGACTATATCGTGGGCCTGACCTACCTGAAGGGCGCCGAGCGCAAGACCCGCGTCCGCCAGGTCGGCCCCGACGGCGAGGCCGTGGAGTGGCCCTGCACCATCGTCGAGATCAAGGGAGCGGGCGCGGACGGCAACACGCCCGACAACGTGCCCTTCGGCTGCTCCATCAAGTGCGAGGGCGATCCCGTGCTGGTGGCGCAAGCCGCCGGCGCCGAGCTGCCCGAGAGCGTGACGGTGGAGGACGTGGAGGTCGGAGTCGGCGCCGTGGCGAAGATCGCCCCCGAGGTGGCCCCCTCCGGCGCATCGGGCTTCTGCCTGTACGCCGTGGCCGAATCCGGCCGCGAGGTGTGCCGCGTGGACGCCGAGGGCAACGTGCACGGCCTGGCGGCCGGCGAGACGGAGGTCACCGTGAAGTGCGCCGCCAAGCCCACCGTCAACGCCACGGTGCGCGTGACGGTTACCGGCGGCGCATAGGCGACACCCACGGGAACATGAGCCGCGAGGCCGGGGAGGAAGCGCAGCCTCCCCGGCCTTTCCTTTTACTGCGCGAAAGGAACGGGAGAAACCCATGGAACTCAAGCTGAAGTCGCTCTACGAGCCCCTGGACATCGACATCGACACGGGGCGCGGGACCGAGCGCGTCGCCGCGGAGGTGGACGTGACGCCCACCAACCTGGCCAGGCTCGCCCGCCGGTGCATCGACGCCCAGAACAAGATGGCCGCCATCGAGGCGCTCCGCAAGAAGGGCGCGGAGTCCCGCAACCCCGAGGCCATCGCCGAGTCGAACGCCCGCACCGGCGCGATCCTGCGCGAGGTGCTGACCGAGGCCATCGGCGGGGATTCCTACGACGGGCTGCTGCGGGCATGCGGCAACGGGCGCGACATGTCGGACGCCGACTGCACCCCGGTGACGGCCCAGGTGTTCCGCATGGTGCTCGACATCGTGAGGTCCCGCAACGAGCAGGTTGACGAGAAGGCTGCGCACTACCTCCCGGAGGAGAGCCATGCGCAGACCGAGCCTGACCCAGCCGCCTAGCCGCGAGCACGTAGACGAGGTTTCCGGGGAGGCCGAGACCGTCACCGCCTACGAGTGGGGCGGCGCGGCCGTCTGGGTGCGCGACAGCGCCATGCGGGCGCTGCGCGTCATCGAGCTGTTCGTCGACGAGTCCGTCGAGCCCGAGCAGAAGGCCCTCTGGCTCCCCCACATGATGTTCGCCGACCCGTGGGCCGCCCGCGACGCGGCCGGGGACGACCCCCAGGCCATGGCGGCCCACATCGCGTGGGAGGCCTACGGCATCGACATAACCGGCGGCCGCGCCCATGACGCGGGGGCGGCCGCCTTCGACTGGGCCCAGGACGCCGGGCGCATCCGCGCGTCCCTCATGTCGGCCTACGGGCTCGACTGGGCCGGGGCGAGCCGCAGCCTGTCCTTCTGCGACCTGTGCGGGCTGCTCGGCTCGCTCATGGAGACCGCCGAGTCCTCCCCCTTCGCGGAGGCCGTCTCGGCGCGCCTGGCGAAGCCCCCGAAGCCCACCAAGTGGAACAGGGAGGAGCGCGAGGCCCTGGAGGCCCGCAAGCGCCACTTCGCCCTCAAGACGGCGGCGGCCGACCCCGTGCGGGCGCAGAACGACGCCGCCGCCGACCAGTTCGCCGCCGCGCTCGCCGCCGCCAAGAGGAAGGCGGCGCGCAATGGCTAACCAGATCGCGCTCAAGGTCACCCTGGACGACAAGGGCGCCGTCCAGGGTGTCGAGAAGATCACCAAGTCCGTCGAGGGCCTGAAGAAGGCAGACGCCGGCCTGGACTGGAAGGGCACCGAGGCCGGAGGCAGGGCCGCGCGCGAGTCGAACGAGGGCTACACCGTCCTCAAGGCGACGCTCGCCAACCTCGCCTCCACCGCCGTGACCGCCGCCGTGGGCGGCATCAGGGACGCCGCGTCGGCGGTCGTGGAGATCGGCTCGGCCTTCGAGTCCTCCATGTCCAAGGTGTCGGCGCTCTCGGGCGCCACCGGCGACGATCTGGCGGCCCTTGAGGCCAAGGCCCGAGAGCTGGGCAGCACCACCACCTTCTCCGCCTCCCAGGCCGCCGACGCCCTGGGCTACATGGCGCTGGCGGGCTGGGACACCCAGGCGATGCTCGCGGGCGTGGGGCCGGTGCTGTCGCTGGCCCAGGCGGGCGAGCTGGACCTGGCCGCCGCCTCAGACCTCGTGACCGACTACCTCAGCGCGTTCAACATGACCGCCGAGGACACCGGGCGCATGGTGGACGTGCTCGCCTACGCCCAGGCGAACGCCAACACCACGGTGGACGGCCTGGGGCAGGCCTTCAAGAACTGCGCGGCGAACTGCAACGCCGCCGGCATGGACGTGGAGACCACCTCGGCGGCCATCGCCATGATGGCCAACCAGGGCCTCAAGGGAAGCGAGGCCGGCACCGCGCTGAACGCCGTGATGCGCGACATGACCTCCCGCATGGAGGACGGCGCCATCGCCATCGGCGGCCAGTCCGTCGCGGTCATGGACGCCCAGGGCAACTACCGCGACTTCGCCGACATCCTGGCCGACGTGGAGGCCGCCACCGACGGCATGGGCGACGCCGAGAAGGCCGCCGCCCTGCAGAGCACCTTCACGGCCGACAGCATCAAGGGCCTGAACCTCATGCTCAACGCCGGGTCGGGCGAGCTGTCCTCCTTCCGCGACGACCTGTACGGGTGCGCCGGGGCGGCCGAGGACGCCGCCGCGGCCATGACCGACAACCTCCAGGGTGACCTGGCGGGCATGGGCTCGGCCTTCGAGGAGCTGGCGCTGAAGATATACGACGGCGTGCAGGAGCCGCTGCGCGACGCCGTGCAGTTCGTCACGGGCACCGTGGTCCCGGGCCTCACCTTCCTCGTGGAGCACATGGACTACGTGGCCGTGGCCCTGGGAGGGGTCGCGGCGGCCGTGGCGGCCATGAACTTCGGGAAGGTCGCATCGGCGCTCTCCGCCGTGCCAAAGCTGCTCGCGGGCTTCACGGGCGGCCCCATACTGCTGGTAGTCGGGGCGCTCACCGCGCTGGCGGCGGGTGCCAAGTGGGCCTACGACAACGTGCAGCCGTTCCGCGAGGCCGTGGACGCCCTGGCGATGACCCTGCAGGACGCGTTCGGCCCCGTGGTGGAGCAGGCCGCCGGCGCGCTCGGGGATGTCTTCCCGGCCGCCGCCGAGGGAGCCTCCGGCATCCTGGACGGCATGGTCGTGCCGGCTATAGAGGCGTTCGCAGGCTTCCTGGCCGGCGTGGTCGTGCCCGCAGTAGCCGAGTTCGGCGTGTTCCTCCAGGCGGAGGCGATTCCCGCGCTCTCCGAGTTCGCGGCGTGGGCGGTCGAGAACGTCGTGCCCGCCCTCCAGCAGCTCGCCGGGTACGTCCTGGAGAACGTGGTGCCGGCCGTGCAGCAGATGGCGCAGTGGGTCGCCGACAACGTGGTGCCCGTGCTCTTCCAGCTGGCCGACTTCGTGACCGGCTCCGTCGTGCCCGCCCTCCAGCAGCTCGCCGACTTCGTGCTGAACAGCGTGGTGCCGGCCGTCATGGAGGGCTACCGCTGGTTCGCGGAGAACATCCTGCCCGTTCTCCAGGCCGTGGCGGCGTTCGTCATCGAGAACGTAGTGCCGGCCCTCGCGGCGGTCGCAGAGTTCGTAATGGCCTCCATCGTGCCCACGCTGGAGGTCGTCGTGGCCGCGATATCCGGCGCGCTCGGCGAGATACAGGTGGTCTGGGAGGCCGTCTGGGGCGTCGTATCGGCGGTTCTCACCGCGGTGTGGGAGACTGTCGGCGGGGTCGTGCAGATGTGGATGGGCGTGATCCAGGGGATCATCGACGCGGTGACCGCCGCCATCGCCGGCGACTGGGAGGGCGTGTGGCACGGCATCGGCGAGGTGTTCGGCTCCATCGTCAACGGAATCCTCCAGCTCGGGGCCAACGTCCTGAACGGCCTCGCCTCCACGGTGTCCTCGATCATCACCGGCCTCTTCAACACGTGGTCGTCCATCTGGTCGAAGGTGTACGGGGTGGTCACCACCGTCTGGGGCAACATCAAGAGCGCGGTGACGGGGGCGGCCAACGCCATCGTGTCGACGGCGACGGGGGTGTTCAACGGGTTCGTGTCGACGGTCTCCGGCATCTTCAACAACGTGAAGAGCGCCATCACCAACCCCATCGAGACGGCCAAGAACACGATCAAGGGCATCATCGAGGCCATCAAGGGCTTCTTCACGGGCTTCAAGATCAACCTGCCGCACATCAAGCTGCCCCACTTCTCGGTCAGGCCGAGCGGGTGGCAGATCGGCGACCTCCTGGAGGGCAAGATACCCTCCCTGGGGATCGACTGGTACGCCAAGGGCGGCGAGTTCAACTCCCCTGCCGTCATCGGCGTGGGCGAGGCCGGCCGCGAGACGGTGCTGCCGCTGAGCAACCCCAGGACGATGAGAAACGTCGGAGAGGCCATCGCGGAGGCCGGCGGCATGGGCGACCAGTCGGCGGTGCTCGCGGAGCTGCGGGCCATAAGGCGGCTGCTGGAGGCCATCTACGCCTCGCCGATGGTGCTGGAGTACAACAGGCGCGAGTTCGCCCGCGCCGTGAGGGATTCGGAGGGCTACTAGGTGATCGACGTCATCAGGTACGTCAACAGCATCGGCGAGGAGATCGCCTTCGGGGACGGCTGCTGGCACTACGGCGAGACCGATATATTCGACACGTCGAGGGCGCACCGCTCCATCGGCGGCCGCATCACGGGGTTCGAGGAGGACATCCGGGAGATGCACCTGCGCGTGGAGCTGGAGGGGCCGGAGGAGGAGCGCAAGCGCCTGGCCGACGTGACCGCCTACGACGTGCGCACGGGCCGGCCGGGGAGGCTGTGGGCCAACGGGTGCTCCATGTCGTGCTGGATACCCGGCATATCCTCCTCGGACTGGCACCAGCTCGACGGAATGTACACGGCCGAGTTGGGCGTCGTGAGCGACGATCCCGTGTGGGTGCGGGCAGCCTCGGTCACGCTGGAGTCCCGCGACGACCTCGTGGTGGGCGGCCTGGACTACCCGCACGACTACCCCCACGACTACCTCTACAGCTCGGGGGCCTCGGTCGTGCTGGAGAACCCCTTCCGCCTGCCGGCCAAGTGCGACATCTACATCCCCGGGCCCTGCGCCGACCCCTACGTCATCATAGCGGGCAACCGCTACCAGGTGCTCGGCTCCATCGAGCGCGGCCAGCTGCTCGCCATCCGGGGCTACGGCGACCGCGAGATCGTGGTGCGCCACTCCGACGGCACAGAGCGCAGCCTGTTCGACCGCCGCGTGACCGAGGACGGGGCGCGGCCGTTCGCCGAGATCCCCGTGGGACGCTCCGTGGCAAGCTGGTCGGGATCCTACAACGTCGAGGTGGTCATGTACGAGGAGAGGTGCAGCCCGTGGTAGACGTCATATGGGCCGACAGGTACGGCCGGGAACAGGGCTACGTGGGCAAGGTGGCCGGGGACTTCACCATCGGCACCGACAACACCTTCGCCCTGAAGGTCGGGTCTTCCCCGGGCATCGCCCAGGACTGCTACCTCATGATCGATGGCTCCGAGTACGGCGGCATCGTGGACGGGGTGGAGATCGACACCTCCAAGGACTACGTCACGCTCTCCGGCCGCACGTGGCACGGCCTCCTGGCCACGCAGCTGATCGTCCCCGACCCGGGGCAGCTCCACCACACCGTCTCCGGCGACCTGAACGCCGTGCTCGGGGCGCTCGTGGAGCGCCTGGGGCTGTCGTCCCGCATGGCCGCCGAGAGCCGGCCCTCGGGCCTGTCGGTGGCAGGCTGGAAGTTCTCACGCGCCTCGGCCGAGATGGACGCCTACACCGGCATCCGCGCCATGCTGCGGTCCGCGGGCGCCAAGCTGCGCATCCGCTACGACGCGGGGCTGCGAAGGGCCGTGCTGTCGGCGGTGCCCCGCGGGGACTACACCTCGGACGGCCTCGACGGCGAGCGCGTGGACTTCGTGCTGCGGAGAACGCGCCCCGTGAACCACCTGCACTGCCTCGGCGAGGGCGAGGGACTGGACCGTGTGGTGGTGGACCTCTACGCCGACGAGCAGGGCAACGTGTCCAAGCGCCAGACCATATTCGGGGAGGCCCACCGCGAGGAGGCCTTCGAGTCCTCCAGCGCCGGGGAGGCAGAGCTGGAGGAGGACGGCGCCAAGCGCCTGAGGGAGATGCAGGCGGAGATGAGCACGTGCGGCCTGTCCGGAGCCGACGACGGCCGGTACGACATCGACGATATAGTGGGCGGCACATCGGTGGAGCACGGCCAGAGCGTGGTCACCTACGTGGCCCAGAAGATAGCCACTGTGACCAGCCGGGCGATCACCTACCAGACGAAGACAGCGATGGAGGTTTGACAATGGCCAGGGAAGATGGGTACGTGCGCCTGGCGTGCGACCGGGCCGAGGCGGTGCACCCGGGCGGGGCCATGCCCGTTGAGTACATGAGGCCGGAGGACAAGCGGTACGCCGAGTGGACCGACGTGTCCTACACCGACACGCACGGCGTGGCCATGCGCATGACGCTGTGCCCCGACTGCGCGGCCAAGCACCGCTCCATCATGGAGACCCACGACCGCGACATGACCGACTTCGCGAACGAGGGGAGGCGCTGATGCCGCACTTCGTCACATCGGCCCAGGGGAGGGCACACGTCACCTCCGCGAACGCGGCCCACTGGAACGCCGGCACGCTGGGCGGCGGCTGCTACGTGCTGCCGCTCGGCAACAAGATGGCCTGCACCATGACCGACTCCAACACCCTGCGCGTGCTCTTCGGCGTGGCGTCCGTCTGCGGGCGCCAGTGGGAGGTCGAGGGCGACTACGAGGAGGTCAACATCGACAACGGCGTGCCTGGCTACAACCGCACCGACCTGCTCGTGTGCCGCATCGAGACCGCCCCGCAGGAGACCATCGCGCTCAAGGTGTACAAGGGCGAGGAGACCACCGGCACGCCCGTCACCCCGGGCCACGTCGAGGGCGACCTCAACGACGGCGACACCGTGTGCGAGATGCCCATCTGCTCTGTTCGCGTCAACGGCATCAACCCCCAGGCGCCCGTCATGCTGACCGAGGAGAGCCACACCATCGAGGGCAACGCCATCGATCTGGCCGACCTCGCCAAGCGGCTCGGGGATTACATGTCCCAGATGCTCACGGCCAAGGGCATAAGCGACAGGGGCATCGCCGGGGCCAAGCTCGCGGACGGGGCCGTGACCTCGGTGAAGCTGGCCGGGAAGGCCGTGACGGAGGCCAAGCTGGCCGAGGCCCTGGCCTACAAGGTCAACGGCGGCGGAGTGCTCGCGTCGCCGGACTGGTACATGACGGAGGGCCAGACGCTGAAGCTGGCCCGCAGGGTCAGCGAGCAGCGCACCGGCATCGTCCTGGTGTTCTCCGCCTACTCGGGCAGCGCCGCCGGCAACTACTACTTCTCGGCCCACTTCGTGCCCAAGCAGGCGGTCGCCAAGGCGAACGGCTGCGGCTGGGAGTTCGACCAGGACTCCGGCGACCGCTACGGCATGGCGAAGTACCTCTACATCTTCGACGGCGAGATCAGGGGGACGGCCGTCAACGGCAAGTCCGGCACGGCGCCCTCGGGGCGCAGGTTCGACAACGCCATATACGTCCTGCGCTGGGTCATCGGGGTCTAGGCGGTGCGCCGCCACGCGTGCACGTCCTGGTAGGCCGGGCGGTTGTCGAACGGCTTGCCGCCGCCGGTCGTGCCGGTGGAGCCCGTGCCGGCTGCCCCGGTTGAGCCCGTCACGCCGTGCGTGTGGGCGGGGGCCGTGGTCGTCTTGATCGTCCGGAAGGACCCGTTGGGGCGCATCTCGGTCGTGCTCAGGCCGTCGAAGGCCCCGAACCAATTCCCCGACGACGACGCGCTCACGCCGACCCTGTAGAGGGAGATGTAGGTGTCGATGCCCGACAGCAGGTCGTGGCGGTGCGAGCCTCCCCCGGACGCCGCGAGCGTGCCGGCCGGGTGCGAGTGGCTGGGGCCGGTGTGGGAGTGGCGCGGCAGGTGGGACTCCGTGAGGGCCACGCTGTCCGAGCCGCCCGTGGCCGTGTCGGCCGCGGCACGGAGAAACCTGCCCGTTATCCGAGTCCACTTCGTTCCCGGCCATATCGTCTCGGGGCTCGTCGCGTCGAAGCTGAGGTACAGCTGGCCCACCCTGTGGGGGCACTGGGACATGTAAGCCCGGAGGTCACGCCCGCAGCACCAGCCGCTCCAGGCGCCCCTGGTCCTCGCGCAGCACGTCCTCGTCCAGGGACATGTAGCGGTAGCCCATGGCCAGGCTCTCGTGGCCGAGCATCTTCTGCACCTCGGTCTCGTCGGTGCCCGCCATGGCGTGGAGCGTACGGAACGTGTGCCTGAAGTACTTCGGGGCCACGTAGGGCAGGCCGCGGCGCTTGCACCAGGCCCTGAGCCTGCGGGCGTAGCGGTCGGGGTTCGGGTCGTCCCCCAGCAGCCAGGCCCCGGGGCGGGGCCTCGCCTCGCGCTTGATCTCGGCCAGGCGCCCGCGGCCCGAGCGGGGCAGCATGTGCGGGCGCCGCGAGCGGTGGGTCTTCACCTTGGTCTCGACGACCTCTCCGCCGATCACCTGGAGGCCGCGCCTGACGTGGACGATGCCAGTGCGCAGGTCGATGTCGCCCCACTGGAGCCCGCACTGCTCCGACCGCCGGAGGCCCAGCCACAGCCCGCAGGCCGCTGCGGCCTCGTACTCCCACCCGACGAGGCCCAGCGCCAGCGCGCGCACCTCGGCCGGGCGCAGGTACGGGGCCTCGTAGCCCGTGTCCATCGGCGGCAGCCTGACGCCCCGCGTGGTGGGGTCCACCACCTCGTCGCTGTACAGCTCGTCGCCCATGGCCGAGCGGAGCACCTGCCGCAGCGTCTTGTAGGCGCTCCTGGCCGCCCCCGGGATGCCGGCGAAGTGGTCGGATGCGAGCCACGCGTTTATGTGGCGCACGCGTATGTCCTCCATCTCCCACTCGGCGAACTCGCCGGCTATGTGGTTGCGCCAGTCCCCGTCGTAGCCCCGCGCCGTCCCCGGCGCCAGATAGGCGTAGTAGCCCCGGTAGTGGCCCTCGTAGTAGTCGCCCAGCTTCATAAGATCGCTCCTCTCCCTTCGGAAATCCCAGACGAGTTCGCGCCGAACCCCCAGGGCGGCGCTCTGGGACTCCGTGCGACACATCCGAGATTATGGGCGAGACGAGAGGAGGCCGCTTGCCCGACATTGCCCAAATAGACCCTTACCAGGCCTGCCTGGTGGTGGCCGCGTTCTTCGGCGTGGTCATCGGCTTCGAGAAGCTGGTAACGGCCGGGGCATCCCTCAAGGAGCGGTTCGTGGACAGCCGGCAGAAGAAGCTCGTAGACGCCGCGCTGGCCGGCGACGGCACGCTGCGGGAGGAGATCATGGCCATGTTCGAGGAGGCCCACTCCGAGCACGAACGGTACGACCGCCAGTTCGCGAACGACAAGCGGGCCATCGAGCGGCTGGAGGGCGACATGGCGGAGCTGAAGCTGAAGGCCCTGCTGCACGACGCCCAGATCGCCGAGCACCGCGAGGAGGGCACGGTGCTCATCAAGAGCGTGAAGACCATGCTCAAGGCCCAGCTGGGCCTGAACGAGGATACCGACGTGATAGACGCGGTGAACGAGATAGACCAGTACCTCATCGAAAGGAGAAGCAGTCATGATCAACTGGAAGGTTCGCATTAGGCAGAAGTGGTTCTGGGCGGCGGTCATCCCCGCCGTCCTGCTGCTGCTCGACCAGCTGTGGGGGCTGTTCGCGGTGCTCGGCAGTATCCAGGCGGGGCGCCTCTACGACGGTCCCGTCATGGATGCCCTGCTGTCCCTCGTCGGCACCATCTTCGCGGTGCTCGTGCTCGTGGGGCTGCCCGTGGACACCACCACCGAGGGCTACGGGGACAGCGCCCGCGCCCTGGCCTACGAGAGGCCAGCCCCCAACGCGAGCGCCTACGGCCTTAAGGAGTACGAGGAGCAATGCGCCGCGGCGGCGGCCAAGTCCGTGAAGTTCAGCACGGAGGAGTTCGTCGGGGAGGCCCGCGATGGCGACCGCTAGCGACGTGCTGCGCATCGCGCGGGCCGAGGTCGGCTACGACCGCTACGACGACCCCGAGCGCGGCACCAAGTACGGCCGCTGGTACGAGGCGCAGGTGGACGGCCCCGGCGGCTACGACTACGGCGCCAACGGCGTGGCCTACTGCGCCATGTTCGCCTCGTGGGTGCTCGCCCGGGCGGGCGTCCCGTGCGCCGGCATGCCCGGCGCCTACTGCCCGAGCATCCACCACAGCCAGACGCTCTCGGCGGCGCAGCTCCAGCCGGGCGACCTCGTGCTGTTCGATTGGGAGGACGACGGCACCGACGACCACATCGGCATCGTCGCCTCCAACGACACCGCATCCAAGACCGTGCGCACCATCGAGGGCAACACGGGCGGCGGCAAGGTGCTGGAGCGCGCCCGCGCCTACTCCACGATCTGCGGCGGCATCCGCCCCGCCTACGACGGAGCCCAGGCGACGGGAGGCGCCACGGTGATCGACCGGGCGCTCGTGGAGAAGGTCGTCAACGGCGACTACGGCAACGACCCCGACCGCCGGCGGAACCTGGAGGCGCGGGGCTACGACTACGAGGCCGTGCGCCTGGCGGTCAACGCCTACCTGCGCGGCGAGTCCTTCGGCGCCCAGAAGCCCGCAGAGGCCAGGGCGTCCTACACGATCACCACGCCATCGGGAGTGAACGTGCGCGAGGGCGCGGGCAAGCGTTACGCCGTGCGCAAGGCCTACTCGAAGGGGAAGACCGTCACGGTCACGCAGACGCAGGCCGAGGGCGGCAATCTGTGGGGCAAGACCTCCGACGGGTGGTTCGCCATCGAGTACCAGGGGAGCACCTACGCCAAGAAGGCATGATTTTGCGCCTGCCAAAATCTGCCATAGAAATAATTTGACTTTTCCGGCAGGCGCGCTTCACTGGGCATTCGTCTGCCAAAGTCTGCCAAAAATATAGCTAGAAATAGAGGATTATCGAAAAGAAAAACCCCATATGAACTGGGGTTTTCTTGTTATGAGCATGGTGGTCGCGGAGGGATTTGAACCCCCGACCTTGTGCTTGTAAGGCACCTGCGCTCCCGCTGCGCCACGCGACCCTTTGGTGCTGCGCGAGACACTCGCGCGAATGAATATTGTGCCACAAGTTCGCCGACAGGGCAAACATACCGACGATAACCTCACGGGCGCCGGGCGCCCCGAGCCCTCCCGCGCGCTTTTCAGCCAGCGGATCCGCAGGTCAGCACCACGACCAGTAGCGCCCCTATCACACTGGCAATCGGATGCTCCACGATGAGACCGTCCCATATCTGCTTCATGGTGCCCACACTCCTTTCGCGATAAACTCCATTGTACCCCACCGAGCAGAGCGGCCCCATCCTGGTTTCGTATCGGCATGCGCGGCCGAACTTTGGGACCGCCGCGCCCGCCGTCTCCCCGCCCGCCGTCCCCGACCCCTTTCGACCAGTGCAATTTCATGCAAGAAGCACCCGTGCAGAAGGATTACCATGGCATCCATCATGGAGCGAGATGTCAGACACGCACGGGAATCGGTACGGCGCGCCCTCGGCGGCGCGCTGGAATTTCGCCGCTTTGCCGGCCTCGACCGACCCTTCGCGGCCCATGCCCACGATTACCCGGTCATCGGCCTGGTGCGCGAGGGCTGCCGCCTCATGGAGTGCAACCGGCGCGCCTACCGCCTGGAGGCAGGCCAGCTGCTCGCGCTGAACGCTGGAGACGCCCATGGCTGCATCCAGAAGGGCCCCGTGCCGCTCGTCTACGACAGCGTAGCGCTCCTGGGTTTTCCCGACTGCCCGCCCTTCGAGGGTCCTCTCGTAGAACATGCCGAGGCCCGAGCCTGCATGGAAGACATCGCCGCGCTCATGGACGCGACCCCTCTTGACGAGGGGGCCGTGGAAGAGGCGCTCTACCTGCTCATCGACCACCTCTCTACCCCTGCGGATCTCAAGCCCCGCGACGAGGCCGCGCATGCCATGGCCGCCTATCTGCACGACCATGTGGGCCAGACCGTGCGCCTGGATGCCCTGGCGGAGGCCGCAGGGCTGGACAAGTACCGCGCCCTGCGAACCTTCACCGCCGCTTTCGGCCTCACGCCCATGCGCTACCTGGCCTCGCTGCGCGTGGAACGAGCCCGGGAGCTGCTTGCCCGCGGAGCCAGCTGCGCCGACGCGGCCTTCCAGGCCGGCTTTTCCGATCAGGCGCACCTCACGCGCGCCTTCAAGGAGCGCCTCGGCGTCACCCCCGGCTTCTATCAGCGTGCAGTCACCGGGAAGAGCGGCCCCATCGCAAGCCGACAGAAGGCGCACCTATGAAAGCCCATCTGCTCGCCCTGTTCACCATTCTCGTGTGGAGCACCACCTTCGTCGCCACCAAGGTGCTGATCGCCGCCGGCCTCACGCCGCTGTGGATTCTCATCATCCGCTTCACCCTGGGCTTTCTCGCCCTGTGCTGCCTGCGCCCCCGCCGTCTGCCCCTGGCCGACCGCCGCCACGAGCGCCTGTTCGCCGCTGCGGGCCTGGCGGGTGTGACCTGCTACTTCCTGCTCGAGAACATCGCCCTCACCTTCACGAGCGCCACCGCCGTGGGCGCCATCGCGGCCACAGCTCCCCTGTTCTGCGCCCTCATCATGCTCGCCCGGGGCTCGCGCCCCGCCACCCCGGCGCCCTTCGCTCTCGGGTTCGCCCTGGCCATGGCCGGCATCGTGCTCGTCGGCACCGCCAGCGGCGAGGCGACCCTCGCCGACAGCGTCGAGGCCAACTTCATCGGCTGCGGGCTCTCCTTTGCCGCGGCAGTCGTGTGGGCGATCTATTCCACCATCGTGGGGAGCATCGCCGAGGCCGGCTACGAGACCCTGGCCGCCACCAAGCGCATCTTCGGCTGGGGCCTGCTGTTCATGGTGCCCGCGCTCCTCGTCGCCGGACCCGCGTCCCTAGCCGCCCTGGCCGAGCCCGTCGTAACGGGAAACCTGCTGTTCCTCGGTCTCGGCGCCTCGGCCTCCTGCTTCGTCACCTGGAACTTCGCCGTAAAGCATTTGGGAGCCGTCGTCACGAGCACCTACATCTATCTCGTGCCGGCGCTGACGGGCACCGCCTCCGTCATCGTGCTGGGCGAGCCGCTCACTGCGCCCATCGTCGGGGGTCTTGGGCTCACCATCGCGGGCCTTGCGCTCTCGAACCGACCCCATACGAAGAAGCGGGTCCCGAAGGACCCGCTTACAAAACAAACCTGTGCGCCTGAACCCTAGGCCTCTGTCACCGAATCGCTGGGCGCATCCTCCCAGACCAGCTTCGCCCCGCTCTTGCGGGCGAACACGAGCAGAGCAGCAATAGCCACGTTCAGCACGATGCAGAACCCGAACACAGCTTGGAAACTGCCAGTCAGGCCGTAAACCCCCGTCATCACCGGCATGCCGAAGGCGCCGACGATGTAGCCGATGGCGCAGATCCACGCAAAGATGCGGCCGAAATCCCTTGAGCCGAAGATTTCCATGACCAGGCAGGTAAGACCCGCACCGGCCACCACGTACATCACATCGTTAACACCCGCAGCGGCAATGGCCAGCGTTGGATTGCCCACGGAGAAGATGAGCATGACGAAAGACAGGATACTCACGCCGATCCATGCAAGCAGGGCCCTCATAGACCCGAACTTGTCGCAAGTAGACCCCACGAACACATTCAAGAAGATATCGGCAAACGAAGCCGCCGACACCATGTAGCCGCCGATAATGGGGTCGAAGCCCACCTCCGTCGCGAATGTGGGGAACAGCTGGTTCATGCACACGGTCAGCTGCACGAGACACAGGAACAGCACGCAGGCAATGAACGCTGGCGACTTGACGGCCTCCTTGAACGAAACGCCCGCCTCCGTCGGAGCCGACGCAACCTGCGCTGTCACCGCGCCGTCGAAGCCGTAGGGCAACATACCCCGGTCAGCCGGGCGATAGCGGATAACGAAGAGCATGCAAGGCAGCACGAGCACGGCCGAGACCGCTGCCAAGATCAGATAACCCGTGCGCCAACCCACCTCCTCGATGATGCTGATCATCACTGGGCTCATCACAAGCATATACACAGAGTTCACAGCCCAGGCCAGGCCGATGGCCAGACCCGCCTTCTTCACGAACCATTGGTCGATGACCGCGGACATGGCTACACCGGTTGTAAATGCCATACCCGCGCCAATGACGAACGCCGAGATCCAGAACTGCCACGCTTCCGTATACACCGCCATCAGGGCGCCCGCCGCCAGCAGCACGGCGGCGATGGCCACCAGGCGCATATTGCCGACCACCTTGTCCATCACTTTGCCGGCAAAGGGCAACGTGAGAGCCAGGCCCAGCAACGTGCCCGTGAAGTAGTACGAAAACGCCGTGTAATCGATACCCAGATCCTCACAGACCGGAGTCATAAAGCCCCCGGCGACAACTGAATACGAGCCCGTCGTGCCTGCGGACATAAGGCCGAGAGCCAATACTAGCACCCAGGCGTAAGCGCCACAAGGCTTCAGAGTTACTTTATCCATACCAGAACGCTTCCTTTGCTTCTGCGGGGATGACTCCCCCTAGCGGTTATAAATGCCTGTGCCAGACCATCGCCGACACCCTGGCACAGGCGACCCTCCCCTAAATTCCTTAGCGACCCAGCACGGCGCACATCATCGCCTTGATGGTGTGCTGGCGGTTACCTGCCTCGCGGAAAATGACCGAGGCATTGGCCTCGAAGCACTCGTCGGTGATCTCAAAGCCCGTGCGAATAATGTCGCGGGACCACTCATCGGGCGCCTCGGCCAACAGACGCTGCCCCGTGGCGTGATCGGCATTGTGGGTCGAGGGCAGCTCGTGCATGACGAAGACGTCGGGGTTGCCGGTGCGTTCCATGGTCTCCATGGAGACACGATAGGGCAGCAGATCCTTGGCGTCGCCCATGTAGGACTCGTACTTCGAGGGATCGAGTACCTCCTCGCCGCACTCTGGATTCAGATAGCGCCATTCCTCGGTCACGATGACGTCCAGACCCTGCAGCTTGCCCAAATCGCTCGTCACCACGAACTCACGCTCAGGTGCCCAACGCTCGAAGCATTCGCGCACGTCGTCCTGCATCGTCTTGCACATCTGGTGACGAATGTTATCGGGCTGGATGACGGCAAAGTCCATATCCATCATGGCCGCCAATCGACCGTACCACAGCGGAGCCCCGGCGCCGTTGCCCACGAACGCCATTTTCTTGCCCTTACAGGATCGTGCGCCACCCCACTGCTCTTCCATGGTAAGCGCGTCTGCCAGCATCTGGGTAGGGTGATCGCCAAGAGAAACCGCACTGATTACGGGAACGGTCGCGTATTCGGCGATCTCACGCAAATAGGCCTCGTCCTTTTGGGCGCGCCAGGTAATGAGATCGTACATCTCGCTGAACACGCGAATGGAATCCTTGATGGTCTCGGTGTCGTTCACGTGGGAGTTGGACAGGTAGGTAAAGCCCATGCCAAGATCATTGCAGCTTGTCTCGAAAGCACAGCGAGTGCGCGTGCTGCCCCATTCAAAATTAGCGAGCACATTCTTGCCGCCAAACCAATGCTGGTCAGCGCCGGCGATCTTCTGGGCCTTCAACTCGGCAGCCAAGTCGATCAAGTAGCGCCATTCCTTCTGGGTGAGATCGCGGATGTTGATGATGTCGCGGCCGGTCAGGGGGTTGCTCATTACTCGTCTCCTTCTCTTAAGTTCCATAGCTATGCAGAGCGGGCATCGCGCCGCTAGGCAACTGTCGTCGGTGCGGCCACGTCCTTCGTCCAGCAGTGGACACCGCCGCCCATGAGATTCAGGGCGAAGCTGTCGACCATGACCACTTTCCTATCAGGGAAGCACTCCTGAAGCACGAGCCGGGCCCGCTCGTCTTTCTCTTTCACAACGGGATCCATACCCTCACGGTAGTAGCGTTGGCCAATCACGACTCCGTTGCAAATGAGAAAATTGCAGTAGCTGGTGGCAGCGTAGAAGTGCACCGGGCCCTCCGGCCAGGGTGTGCCGTCGGCAAAGCAGCCGCCCATCTCGTCAATGAAGCCCTTGTACAGATCGTAGTCTTCGTCCCCCGGCGCCATGACAAGCTCAATGGGAACCGATGTGGGCATGCGCACGATCTCGAACGGCTTGCCGCTGGCATCGGTCGCTCGACTCAGAATATCGAAGGCGACATCCAGGCGGCGCTTCGACTCGCGATCGGCCTCGCTCACGGCCGCTTCCTCGTCAGTCACCTCGGCCAGGAGAACCTTATTCTCAGTAACGAACCGGCACATCTCATCCGCATGGGCGGCGAAGCTCATACCAAATACCGGTGTACCGTCTTCCTTGTGGTCGAGGGGGCCCAGACGATAGTCGTCATCTTCCACCAAAGGTTGGGGCAGCCAGATAACCTTGTCAAGGTTGTAGATGCGCTTGAGCTCCGCCTCCACCTCTTCGGTGGTAAGACCCGGGTTGCGCTTGCGCACCTCGGTGTCTTCGATGGCGATAAGCACGCCCCGGCCGTTAAACTCACGATCGCCGCCCTCGGACACGAGATCGGAGTTAACCACATCGTAGATGCCCAATGAGATGCCCTCGTGCAACCCCGCCTGACGCGCAAGCTGCATGGACGGCTCGGCAGGATCATATACGCCGTAGTAACTCCAGTTGGGATTCACCAACAGCCGGTTCCCCTCGTCGTCGATCATGACATTAGGTCCGTTGTCGCGTACGTAGAAGTTCGTATCCTCGAATTGAGTGAAGACGATCTTGCCAAGATCGATCCCCGCCTCACTCAAACGATGACGCGCCTCCTCAAGGGCGCCCTCTTGCCCGCAATTTACGTGTACGCGCACGTGATCGATGAGATTTTTGATGATCTCGATGCAGGGCACGCGGCAATCGTGCTCATTCGATCCGATAGAGGGAGGCATCCATGTCACGAACACGTCCGATCGTTCTTCGAATTCACCAGGATAACGGTACTTCTCATACATAAGGCGTCCTTTCGTACGCTTCCGCGTTTCGGCGCCCTTTGAAATCGCCCTCTTCGGTCGATTCCCGGTAGCGCCCCTACTGACAAACCCTTTTGTTTACCTACCGATCGGTAGGTAAACTATATCAACTCACTTGTTGTTTTGCTATACTTTTTTTCATAATTTTCGGAATCGTAGAGAGGCAGCCGGGGCGAATCGGCACTTTCCCGGCCAAAGACGCAGATCAGCCCAGAAGGACTCGCTATGGCAGCAGACAACGCAACGCGGCAAAAAATCATCGATGCGATGTATCATCTCATCGCCGAATATGGCTACGACAAGGCCTCTCTCTCGAAATTATGCGACGCCGTCGGCATCACGAAGCCCTCGATCTACTACTACTTCCAATCGAAGGAAGATATTCTGCTGGCTGTTCACGATGCCATGCACATTCCCACTGAAAGCGACGACGGCCTGTGCGCAACCACCGATGCAGTTTCCTACCGTGCACAGCTCATCGCCTTGGGGCAACGCTCCATCGCTAGTTTTCACGATGATGTAGAGCGCCACCGCGTCATGGCCGAGATTGACCTGCAATCCACACGTATCCCAGCCCTGGCCGCCCATCGAGCATCGGTAGCTCAGAAGACCTCTCGATCGTACCAAAATGTCCTCGCTCACGGTGTCAAACTTGGTGCTCTTCCGGCCGACCTCGACGTCGAAACCGCCTCGCAGTTCCTGTACGTCATCATGGCCGGCATGTCCCAAACCGTCGCCAACAAAGATCACCTCGACGAAACCGCTATCTGGAATTGGCTTGTCAACGCCCTTTTGCTCCCTTGAGCTGCGCAACGCATGAGCCTGCCTACCCGGCCCGTCTCGTACCGGCGCTGACGGGCACCGCCTCCGTCATCGTGCTGGGCGAGCCGCTCACTGCGCCCATCGTCGGGGGTCTTGGGCTCACCATCGCGGGTCTTGCGCTCTCGAACCGGTCCCACGAGAAAAAACGGGTCCCGAAGGACCCGCTTTCCGAACAAACCTGTATAACCGAGACTTAGCCTTCCGTCACCGGATCGCTCGGTGCCTCCTCCACCGCCGCATCGGCAGGGAATCCGCAGACGACCTTTCAAGTCATCTTATTCCAGCCATTCCCGCACTGGTCATTTTTGTTTCCGAAGAACGGTTTTCTGTGCAGCAAACGCCGCGAGGTAGATATCTTGACTGAAGCTCTCTGCCAGGTTGCCTTACCGGGCAATTCTGACCTGGGAAGACTCAGAAGCCTTCAGCAGGAGCCTTTTTCTTCGGCGCTTCCCAGCTTGACGATGTCTATCTCGCGGCGTTTACTGCACAAGATTCCGCTCTTCAGATACAAAGGGGCTTCGAGCGCGACTGCACGATCTCCCATCGAAGGCTCCCGACCGGCTCCGCAACCCGTAGTACAATGGCGGCACCTCCCCGACGAAAGGATGCCCATGGCCACGCTTTCCGATACCGTGCAGACCGCCTTCGATCGCGCGGCGGCCCAACGGACCCTCGTGCTGCCGACCATTCCCGAAGAGCTGCACGCCCTGGAGGCCGACGAGCTGCTGAGCGGCCCGGACACCTCCCTGGAGGCCATCGACGCGCGCGACCTCGACTTAACCGGCGAAGCGTTCTGCGAGCTGGAGGCAGCCGGTGCCCGATTCGCCAGTTGCCACCTGGCCGACTGCGACTTCACCGGGGCCTTGTTCACCGATACGGCGTTCGAGGACTGCGATTTCGCCAACACCTCCTTCGACAACGTCGGCTTCACCCGCTGCACCTTCAAGAACTGCAAGCTGACCGGCGCATCGTTCATGGAGGCGAACCTAGAGCAGGTGTCCTTCACCGACTGCACGCTGGCCTACAGCGCCCAGAATCGCTGCCGCTGGTGGGGCGTGGAGGCTACGCGCTGCGACTTCTCCGGCGCCGACATGACCGAGATGGAGCTGCACTACGTCCTGCTCGACGACGACCGCTTCGTCGGCACGAGCTTCTTCCGCACAGCGCTGCTCGGTCTGGACTTCACCACCTGCCAGCTGGAAGGGGTGTCGCTATCGGACACCATGGCCGAGATCTACGGCACGAAGATGAACGTGTACCAGGCCGCTGCCCTCGCCCGGCGCCTTGGGGTCATCGTTTCTGAATAGGGAAGGGCCCCGAGCGCGTCCGATCTCGCGCCGGGGGCCCTTGAAATGCAGACGGCCAGGGCCGCACCTGCCGGGGCGCGGGAAGCCCGGGAATATCAATGGTCGCCGTTTCCGGCCCTAGGCGGCCAGGGAATCCTCGCCGCGTCCCGTCCGGGCCAGCACCCACGATCCCAGACCGAGGCGGCGCCCGTAGTGGGAACCGGCACGGAAGCCGAAGGCCACCCGTGGTGCGGCCGGACCAGGGACCGCAGCGACCGCCGGCACGGATACCGGCGCGAGCGCGCCGGGGGCAATCGTGCCGCCACTGACCGCAACCGCCGAGGGTGTGCGCTGCGCAGCGGCAGTCGCCGGGGCGGCGGGGGCGACAGGGGCATCCGCGCGACCGTCCACATAGGTAGCGGCGATAACCGTGGCCACGATGAGCACCGCGCCGACAAAGCCCGTGACCGAGAGCGTCTCGCCCAGCCACCAGTAGGCGAACAGGGCCGTGAACACCGGCTCGCCCGTGAGCAGCAGCGATACCGTGGTAGAGGAGAGGCGGTCGAGGGCCACGCTCTGGAGGAAGAACGTGAGGCAGGTGGACAACAGCGCCAGGAACAGGATGATGCCCCAGGCCACGGGCTGAACCGCCGCCAGGTTCACCGGCGGCTCGAGGACGATGGCGCAGCCGAGGCAGAGCAGAAACGCCACGGCGATCTGGGTTCCGGCCACTGTGACGGCATCCAGCTCAGCCAGGGCCTCCTTGCCGAACACCAGGGCCACCGCGAGCGCCACTGAGGAACCAAGGGCCATCAGCTCGCCCGCGCCGACCGAGAGGCTGCCGCCCTGGCTGCACAGCAGGTAGAGGCCCGCGGCCACGGCCCCCTGGAAGGGAATGAGAGCCCGCGGATAGCGGGTACGCCCCACAACGGCCGAGAGCAACGGGGCGAACACCACGGGCAGCGCCACGAGGAAGCCCACGTTGGTGGCCGTCGTCAGATCGAGGGCCACGTTGCAGCACAGGTAGGAGATGGCCATCCCTAAGGCCGCCGGCAGCCATGCCCGCACCCGCGCCGTGCGCAGACGGCGGTACATGCGCCGACCGAAGAACAGGGCGAACACGAGCGTGGCCAGACCGAAGCGCACAGCCAAGCACCACAGCGGCGAGATGGACTCGTAGGCGAACTTCGTCACCGCGCTGCCCGATCCGAAGATGACGACCTCGATGAGCACGAAGGCCAGATAGGGCCACCGCGCCTCTTTCCAACGACCCATAGTATCCTCCCCTCGCTTTCTGTTTCCCTATTGCACCCGCGACGCAGCACGGGCGGCCCTTTGCGGGCGCACATTGCCAAGCTCCCTGACGGGAGCCTCGTTTCGTCTGATTGAGGAACGGCTGCCATGGTACGCGCCCGTGCAGTAAAAGTAAAACGAGAATTCTTGTAAAACATTTCAAGAAAGTCTTATACTTATGCAAGCGCACAACGAAAGGGAGGATTCCTATGGCCAATCAGCGCTACGATGCGTTCCTGGCCGCCGCCCGCTGCGGCAGCTTCAAGGGAGCCGCTGCGGAATTAGGCTATACCCAGGCCGGAATCAGCTATTTGGTGAACGCCCTGGAACAGGAGCTGGGACTCACGCTGTTCCTGCGCGAGTACGGCGGCGTGCACCTCACCACCGAGGGCCGCGAAGTGCTCGGTCTTGTGCAAGCGATCAACGCCGACGAGCACGCCTTGGCCACCCGCGTGCGTGAGCTGAGCCACCGGGAGGGGGGCCTCGTGCGCGTGGGGGCCTTCACGAGCGCCGCCATCGAGTGGTTCCCGCAGATCGCCAAGGCCTTCCTCGCCCAGTACCCCAAGATCGACCTGAAGCTGCTGTGCATCGACGACGAGGAAGAGCTGGTGGAGGCCACCTGGGAGGGTCGGGCCGACTGCGCCTTCTCCGTGGCCCCCGAGCGACGCTCCCTGGATGCGGTGCCCCTGCACACCGACCCCCTGCTCGTGGTGCTGCCGCCCGACCATCCCCTGGCCGGGGCCGACACCTTCCCCACTGAGGCCCTGGAAAGCGAGCCTTACGTCCAGCTCCAGGGCAACGCGCGGCCCTCGGAGATGGAAGCGCTCTTCGAAGCCAACGGCGTGACTCCCAACGTGCGGTTCACCGTGGATTCGGACTACGCCGTCATGTCCATGGTCAGCGCCGGCCTAGGCTTCTCCGTGCTGCCGAGCCTCATCCTCGCAAGACCCCTGTTCCCCTTGGCGGTGCTGCCGCCCGAGCGCCCTTGCGACCGGGAGATCTACTTGGCCGTGCGCTCCTGGGACACCGCCTCAGCGGCCACCCGGGCCTTCGCGGAAGTGACGGAGCGCTGGGTGGCCGAGCGTTACGGAGCCTAGGCGGGGTGCCGCCTTCCGCAAGGCCGGCAAAAGAAAGGTCAGCATGACCGGCACCCCGGCCCCGTCGCCTTTTGTCCCGCGAGCCCGGGCTTGTCGCTCCATGCAGAGATGGCGGCTCCCACCAAGCTCCCACCAAGCTCCCACCAAGCTCCCACCAAACCCCGCCCAAAGATGATAGGCACGGTCAGAATTGCCCCTTGACGGATTCGGGGGCGCTAGCCTATGATGCGGCGTGGGGATACCGCCTGAATTCTCAGACGGACAATGTTTGCAAAAGTGGAACCTCGGGGGCGAGGTTCATCTCTCGCTGCGCGCGAGAGCGGAATGCAAGCATTTGTTCAAAGGGCGGATGATATGAAAGACCATTCCTCGTTTCTCGATCTGGCACTGGACGATTCTGTGGGCTTCGACCCCTTGGGCGCTTTCGACGATGAGGTCGAAGAGGATGCCGAGGCGGTAACCGAAGGCTACCTGGGCACGCCCCACACCGACGAGCCGGCCCCCAAAGTGGACACGCGCCCGGCCGCCGAGCGCATCGACGACCTGTTCCAGTCCATGGCCCCGCGCCGCAAGACGCTCATGGGCATGCTGACCTTCTGTGCCACCCCCCAGACCGCCGATGCCCTGGACGCCGAGGTGAATCGCCTACAGGCCGACAACTTCTCCGTGTACACTCCCGCGAGCCTGGCCAATCTGCTCGAACGGGCCGGCGGCCTTACGCGCGTGACCGCCGACGGCGAGCCCTACCCCGAGGGCGATCCAGAGCCGGTGCTCGTGGAAGTGGACGGCGTGTCCTACTACGAGGCCGCCGAGGCCCCGGCCGCGCATTGGGTGGCCACCGCCGAGGGGATGGCCCATGCCGAGGCCGATGCGCCCCTGGCCCGTCTGACCGACTTGCTGAACGAGGATGCGCGCTACGCCACCATCTACGAGCGCATCCTGAACCTGACCGCCCAGGAGGGCGGCGCCACCATCCCGACCATCAACGATGCCGTGGACAACGACGAGTTGCTGAAGAGCCCGCGCCTGTACGCTCCCCACTTCGTCGACAAGCTGGAGCGCTGCGATGCCGTGGAATGGCGCGACAAGAGCTGGCGCATCACCACGGTCGGCCAGGAGGGCCAGCGCCTGGTGGCCGATCTCGTGGCGGCCCAGGCCGCCGAGGCCAAAGCCGCCGGCGACGCGCCCGCAGCTGACGGCCAGTAGCCGCCCGGACTGCGGGACCGGACGGGCGCCATCGCGGCCCCGCACCCCCTGGAACCACTGGAATGGACGAGGTTTCCTCGCCTTCCCCGACACAGAGGAGATTCCCATGACCGATACCGTCACCACCGACCTTGCCGCCGAGGAGGCCGCCGACCTGGCAGCCCTGGCCGAGCTCACGACCCAGCGCTGTGCCGTCTACCGCCTGCTGGCCCGCCTGTACCGGGTGGAAGTGGACGAGGAGTTCCTGGCCGAGCTGAAGGCTATGCGCTTCCCGGCCGCCACGGGCAACACCGCCGTGGACGCCGGCTACCGCACCATCGCCGCCTACCTGTCCGGGGCCGACGCCCACGCCATTACCGATCTGGCCGTCGACTACGTGCGCGCCTTCATCGGCCACGGCATCGACGCCTACTCCGCCGCCTATCCCTTCGAGTCGGTTTACACCTCCCCCAAGCGCCTCATGATGCAGGAGGCCCGCGACGAGGTGCTCGCCGTGTACCGCAGCGAGGGCCTCGACAAGCTGCCCACCTGGAAGGAATCCGAGGATCACCTGGCCCTGGAGCTGGAGTTCATGGCCGTGCTCGGCGACCGCATCGTGGCGGCGGCCGAGGCCGGCAACGAGGACGAGGCGGAGCGCCTGCTGGCCACCCAGCGCAACTTTTTGGAGGATCACCTGGCCAGCTGGGTGCCGCTCATGACCGCCGATTTGCGCCGCTTCGCCCAGTGCGGCCTGTACCGGGGCCTCGCGAGTCTCACCGACGGCTTCATCCAGGTGGAGCAGGAATTCTTCGATGAGATCTTCGGCGACGAGAACGAGGCGGCGGAAACTGCCGAGACCGAGGCTGCCACCGACGCCGCCGGCGCGGAGGAAGCCGAGTAGGCGCGCCGGCGCATGGGAGGCCGCCGAGGCACCCGGTGGCCGCGCACCGCCATCCCATCGGTCGACACCGACCGAGTACTGCAACCCCAAGGGCGAATGAGAGAGGAAGAGGAAACCATGGCTGAACTGGAGGAGAAGGTTCCCGACGCGGCCCAGCCGAAGAAGGAGCAGCGGCCCGTCATCACGCGCCGCGCCCTGTGCGTGGGACTCGGGGGCACCGCGGCGCTTCTGGGGCTGGGGGCCGTGCGCTACGCCGGCAGCGCCCCGCTCGTGCGCCCGCCCGGAGGCCAGGACGAGGACGCCCTCGTGTCGGCCTGCATCCGCTGCGAGAAGTGCTACGAGGTGTGCCCCCGCGGCGTCATCGCCCCGGCCCATCTGGAAGACGGCATCCTGAACATGCGCACTCCCGTCATGGACTTCAGCGCGAACTGGTGCGACTGGTGCACCGAGGAGAACGGCGGCACCCCGCTGTGCGTGGCATCGTGCCCCACCGAGGCGCTGAAGACCGGATCCACCCCCGAGACCGGCGTTTTGGGCCTGGCCGAGCTGAACCAGGACCTGTGCCTGGCTTACCGCCTCATCGGCTGCCGCTTCTGCTATGACGCCTGCGAGTACGAGGCCATGGCCCTGGACGAGAACAACCGCCCCTACGTGCTGGACGATGCGTGCAACGGCTGCGGCGCCTGCGAGAGCGTGTGCGTCTCGCTGCAGAACGGCTCCATCTCCGCCGGCGCCACCGAGCGCGCCATCGTCGTCCGTCCCCTCGAGGCTTAAGGAGGCCCGCGCGTGAATACCAAGCGACTCCGCACCATCATTCCCCTCGCCGTCATCGGCGTCATCGCCGTGGGCTTCGCCACCCATGTGGGCGTGGGCACCCTGTCGGCCATCGGCTGGCAGGACATCTCGCTGTTGTGCCCCTTGGGCGCGCTCATGACCATGATCGCCACCAAGACCATGATTCCCCGGGCGGTCGTATCCGTGGTCATCGCCATCGCCCTCATCCTGCTGTTGGCCCGCGCCTTCTGCGGCTGGATCTGCCCCGTGCCCGTGGTGTCGAAGATCCGCGGCGTCTTCTCGAAGAAGACCTCGAACACCGACATGACCGGCACCGGCGTGCTGCCCGCCAACGAGAATCCGCTGGTGAAGGCCACGGTGGCCGTGAAGAGCACCAACGGGTCCGCCGAGGGAGCCGTCGAGGCCGTCCACGAGGCCGCACCGCTCACCGCCGAGGAGGAGCGTGCGCTTAAGGGCTGCGCTGGCGGCTGCTCCTCCTGCGCCGAGAAGCGGGCGAGGCTCGATTCCCGCCACGTTATCCTCGGCGGCTCGCTGGTATCGGCGGCCGTGTTCGGCTTCCCCGTGTTCTGCCTCATCTGCCCCATCGGGCTCACCTTCGCCACCATCGTGCTGGTCATGCGCCTGTTCGCCTTCGGCGACGTGGCCTGGGGCGTCATCCTCGTGCCGGCGCTCCTTGCGGCCGAAGTGGTGTTCTTCCGCAAGTGGTGCAGCACGTTCTGCCCCATCAGCGCGTTCATGAGCCTCTTGGGCAAGGCCAACCGCACCTTCGTGCCCACCGTCGATGACGCGAAGTGCCGCGAGAGCGCCCAGGGCGCCTCCTGCGAGGTGTGCGCCGCCGTGTGCCCCCAGGGCATCAACGTGCGCCATCCCGAAGCGGGCATGAGCTTCTCGGAGTGCACCAAGTGCCGCGCCTGCGTGGAAGCCTGCCCCACCCGGGCCATCACCATGCCGTTTTTGCCGAAGAAGGCCACGGCACCGGTGACCGTCGTCGTGGAAGACGAGGACACCGTGGCCGCCTCCTAGCCCCCTCGGCGGCCGACCTGCGCCTGGAGAGACGCCCCCTCCTGGCAGCCGGCTTCGCGCCCGGAGCAGGACGAGCCGGCTCCTCGACGGATCGCCCTGCTTCCGCAGGCCCGGCCGGCCGCCCTCCCCTTTCGGGAAAGACCGTTCGCGAGCGGTCTTTCCCAGGGAGCAAGCACCCCGTGCTTCTTCCCCGGGAAAGACACGAGATGCGCGGAGATCCGCGCGTGCGAGAGAGAGGAAACCATGGCCATCGAACTTGCCCCCACCCCCCGCGCCATACTGGTCGAGGGAGCGACGGGCTGCGGAAAGACCACGTGGCTCATCGAGCACATCGCCACCCTGCTGGAGGCGGGTGCCGCGCCCCACGACGTGCTGGTGCTGGCCGCCACCCCCGATGCGGCCCGCACCCTAGAGCGGTGCCTGGGCGAAACCTGCGGCACGGCCGCCCGGGGCATCACGGTCACCTGCCCGCGCTTCGTCGCCACCGACCTGCTGTCCTGCGAGGCCGGCCGGGCCTTCAGCGGACGGACCGGGCGCATCGCCACGCCGCTGGAGATGGGCTTCATCATGGAGGACATGAAGGTGAGCGGCCTGAAGAACCGTCGCCTCAAGGAGATGCTGAAGTTCTTCTACCGCAGCTGGACCGAGCTGGTGGAAGACGCCGACGGCAACGGCGACTGGCTCATCCCCGGCGAGGAGGCCGACGTGCACGCCCTGCTGAAGGCTGTGCTGGACACCACGGGGGCCGTGCTGGAGCCGGAAGCCGCGGCCATGGCCGTGCGTTTCCTGCTGGCCGACGAGGCGACTCTGGCCGCCGCCGGCCGCCGCCACGTGGTCGTGGACGACTACCAGATGCTCTCCCGCGCCTCCCAGCACCTGGCGAACCTGCTGGCCCGCGACACCGTGGCCGTGGCCGCCGATGCCGCCGCCTGCACCGAGGTGTTCGACAGCTATCCCTACGCCGAGGGCATCGGCGAGTTCACCCAGGCCAATGGGGCTTGCGAGCGCATCACGCTCACGGAGAGCCACCGCTGTGCCGCCGCCGCGGTCGCCGCTGGCCGCCTGCGGGCCGAGGCCCTTCCCGACGAGGAGGTTCCCGCCGTTGACGAGGCGGCGGCCCGGGCTTCCTTCACGGCCCTGGCGACGGAGAGCCCCGCAGCCGAAATGGCGGCCGTGGCCGATGCCGTGGAAGCGGCCCTGGCTGCGGGCACCGCGCCCGGGGCCGTGCACGTGCTCGCCTTCCACCCGGCCTGGAGCCGGCAGATCGTCGGCGCCCTGCGGGAGCGCGGCATTGCCGCAAGCTCGCCCGTGGAGGGCCGCGTGGCCGTGGGCGACTACCGCGACCTGGATCGCTGCGCCGCAGCCCGACTGCTCACGGCCCTGGCCCTGGTCGCCGACCCGCGCGACGCCCTGGCCTGGCGCTGCTGGTGCGGCTTCGGCGACTACCTGGCCAACAGCGCCGCCTTCGCCGACCTGCGCACGGCCGCCACAGCCCAGGGCATGGGCCTTGTGGAGGCGCTGGACGCCCTGGCCGAGGCGGCCGATGGAGCGCTGACGGGCGGCCTCGGCCGCATTGCTGCCGCCTATGGCGAGGGGCGCGCCCTGCTCGCCTCCGCGGCCGGCCTTGAGGGCGACTCGCTCATCGCGGCCCTGGCCGCCGGCCTCGACCTGGACGAGGACGCCGCAGCGCGGGCCACGGCCCTGGCCCGCGCCCTTACGGCCCCGTCGTCGGCCGAGGCGGCCGCGGCCGACGTTGAGACCGCCGACCAGAGCGCCCGCGCCCTCAGCGAGCGGGGCCGCCGCCGCATGACAGCCCCCGTCTTCGAGGACGAGGGGGCCGCGGTGCGCGTGGGCGGCCCGACCTCCGTGATCGGCCAGGAGCCTTCCCTGCTCGTGCTGGCCGGCTTCGTGAACGGGTTCTTCCCCACGCGGGACTATTTCGACGCCACGGTCATGCCCGCAGAGAAGCAGAAAACGGCCCGCGCCGCTGACATTCGCCGCCTGTACGCCGCCGCGGGCAAAGCCGGCGAGCGCCTGGCGGCGAGCTGGTTCACCGCCCTGGACCTCGTGACCGCCGAGCACCTGAAGCTCGAGATCGGCCGCGTGCGCCTGCGCCGCGGCGAGCGCATCGCCACCACCGCACCGAGCATCTACCTGAAGGAGATCGCCCCTGACGACACCATTTCCGCTTAGGCGAAACGGTCGCCCCGCCTCCCCCCTCCGAGCCGCACCACCCCAACCGCGGCTTTTGGGGCGGCCGTCGACGCCTGCTTCACGTTGGCCTCCCGGCACTCATTCGCCCGCCGGGAGGCCGGCACCCGCACCACCCGCCGTGGGACGCCCGTACCGGGCAAGACGGCCCCACGTTTCGCCGGCTCCGAACAGGGCCGCCCAGCCGCCGGGACCACCGGGCAGGGCCGCCCCGCCCGGAGCCACCAAGAAAGCCCCCGCTGGGAGAGATTCGCGTTGCAAGGGATATGGGGAACGCGAGCCTCTCCCACCGGGGGCTTTTTGCATGCAGGGGGCGCCAATGACGGCAGCGTTGAGAGAGCTCGGCTGGCTCATGAAGTCGTCCGCCTGGCCGATACCGCAGATGACGTTATAGGATTCGCCGGCATCAATGACATCGACTGCTCGATGTCGAGCAGGCCATCGGCCCTATCGGCCGCAAGAGCCCCTCCTCACTCCGCATTATTGCCCCAATGCGCGAAGGGGAACCACGTAGATGCCCTCCCCCACCTCTCGCGCATAGTTCGCTGCTTGCAAGGGGGTCTGGGGATGCGAACCAGGCCCTGCTAGGCTCTGGGGAAGATGGCATGTGAAAATTTAGAATTGTATTCAAAATTTTCACATGCTACGATGAGGGACGCCGGCAAATACAGAAAGGTGATCCATGTACGTAGCCCGCGAGATGCAAGACACCGTGCTCTCCTACCTCAACCAATTCAAGGTCGTCCTCGTTACGGGCCCTCGACAGGTGGGAAAAACCACCATGTTGCGCCATATGCTGAGCGATCGCTATGCCTATGTCACCTTGGATGACCTCGACCTCCTTGGCCGTATTCAGGACGACTCGGCCCTGTTCTTCATGGAAAACGAGCCTCCGATTCTCATCGACGAGATACAGCATGCGCCCGATCTGTTCATGCGCATAAAAAACCTCGTTGACGCATCGCCCCAGAAGGGGGCCATCGTGCTCACCGGCTCGCAAACTTACCGTCTGATGCACGGGGTGAGCGAGTCTCTGGCAGGCCGCGTCGGCATCCTGGAAATGCGCTCGCTGTCCCTCCGTGAGGTGACGGGCACCCTCAAGCGCTCGCCCTACGTTCCTGAAAAAATTTCCCCCGCAAGGCAAAAGGCTCCCGCTCCTTTCGACCTGTGGGCTCATATCCATCGTGGCTCAATGCCAGAGCTCCTTGACGATCGTATCGACTGGCAAGCCTATTACCGTTCCTACGTACGTACCTATATCGAGCGCGATGTGCGCGAGCTGGTCCAGGTGAGGAACGAGCGGACCTTCCATGACTTCATGATCGCTTGTGCCGCTCGAACGGGACAGCTGCTCAACATGAGCGACATTGCGAACACGGTGAACGTAGACGTGGCAACCGTGCAGGGGTGGATCTCGGCGCTGGAGGCCTCCGGTGTCATTCATCTGCTCCGGCCTTTCTGGGCGAACACGACCAAGCGGCTGGCAAAAACCCCTAAGCTCTTTTTCACGGACACCGGCCTCGCCTGCTACCTCTCGGCCTGGAATAGCCCCGAGACGCTGCGGAGAGGCGCTATGGCCGGTCATATGTATGAGACCTTCGTAGTGACCGAAGTGCTGAAGTCATTCGATAATTGCGGCGCCGATACACGGCAAGTGCACTTCTATCGGGACGCGAGGAAACGCGAGATCGACCTCGTTATCGAGGAGGGCCATGTGCTACATCCCGTGGAGATAAAAATGGCATCGAACCCCACGAAAGACGCGCTGAAGAATTTCACCGCTCTCGAGGGCATGGGCGACTACGAGGTGGGCTTCGGGTCCGTCATCTGCCAAACGCCAAAGCCTTACCTCATCACTCCCGACGTCCAGGCCATATCGGTGTTCGACATATAGGGCCGCCCGCACCTACCAGTGAGCGCGAAGGGTCGCCTCCGCCTCCTCCTTACCGCTCGTAGACGTTGGGGACGCCGAGCAGGTCGCTCATGGCGTTCACGATGGACTTCGGGCTGCTGACCTGGTACTTGCGGGGGCGCATCTCGATGCGCTCGGAGCGACCGCGGCGGGTGACGTCGGTGGCGAACACATCGGTCGAAAGCGTCAGCGCGCCCGTGGGGCAGATGTCCTCGCAGCAGTGGCATTGCACGCAGCGGCCCGTGTAATGGTCGATGCCGAAGGGCTTGCCGGTCTCGGCGGCCGTGGCAGCGTCGCCGAACTTGTGGATGGCCTCGGTGGGGCAGAACGTGGCGCACATCTGACAGGACGTGCACCGCTCGCCATCGATGATGACGTGGCCGAACAGGGGCGTGTCGATCATCACGTCGGCCGGTTCCCCCATATTGCTGAGGGCCAGAAGTAGGCGGCCACGGCGCTCGGGAAGGAAATGGGGCAGGGTGCCGTCGTCGCTCACCTTCACGAACACGGGCTCCTCGGGCTCTTCCATGCCCAGCTTCTCGCGCACCACGTGCTCGGCCGTGATGGTGGCGGCGGCCCGGGCCTCGTCGCGCATGGCGGAGAAGAAGCCGCGGCGGCCCGTGTCGAACTCAGCGGGCTCGGCCAGGCGCACCGAGCGGGGCAGTTTGCCCGTCAGCTTCACCGCAGCGTCGCTCCCCCAGGTTTCCAGCAGCAGGGCGGCCGTATCGCGCACGCGCTGGGCCGTTTCGTCGGCCACGGCCTCCACGCCGGTCTCCACGCTGGCCTCGGCAGCGTCGGCCTCGGCGGCCTGGGACGCCCGCGCCTCGCCCTCGGTCCCGTCGGCGACGCTGTCGCCGACGGTGCCGGTCGCGGCCTTCTCGGCGGCTGCGGGGCCCGCCACCAGCACGATCGAGGAGGCCCCGCCCGCTGCGAGCACCGCGATGAGGCTCTCGTCCACCCGCCCCAGGTGCTTCACCACGGCCACCTTCCCTGGATCGCAGCGGCCCTCGGCGGCGGCCCGCATGGCCTCGTCAATGATAACCGCCACGCCGTCGTTGGCCTGCATGGCGGCCACCGCGGCCTTCAACAGTTCCTTGTCATCGGGCTTCCGGGCCTCCAGGGCCGCCGTAGGGCACACCGTGGCGCAGGTGCCGCAGCCCACGCACTGCTCGGGCGCGATCATAAGATCGTTACCCTCCACGGCAATGGCGCCGGTCGGGCAAGCCGCAGCGCAGCGGCGGCACGTGGCGTTGCGGTTGCGCACCACCACGCAGCGGTTCGGCCGCACGCGCAGGCTCTGGCTCTCCAGCTTCTCGAACAGTCCCAGAATGTTGTCCACGGTATCCCCCTCGGGTCGGTTGATGACAGAACAGGACGATGCCCGCGCCCTCGTTCGGCGCCAGCATTCGTAAGAACTTATGCGAGGAAGGCCTCGGCAGCGCTGTCGAAGAGGTGCTCGGTGCCGTCGGCGTACTCGATGCCCCAGCACCCACGCTCGACGGTGAACTCCGGCGCGAACATAAGCGGCGCAACGCCAGCCTCAGCGCCGGCGGCCCACTGCCCCTGGGAGGCCTCGTCATTCGCGTCCCAATAGGGGTGATGCATGCGCACCACGAGGCGGATGGTATGTTCGATAGGCTCGCCGTCGCTCGCGGCAACAGGCGCCACCACGCTGGGCGCCACATAGGAATAAGAGCGCTTGATCTCCGCCACCAGATCGTCAGAGTACCGACGCTCGTCCACATCCATATTCAGAATCAAAGAGGGTCGAATCGTTGCGGCCATGATGGTTCCTTCCACAAATCATCGTCCCCAAACCCATTGCCCAGTATGGCGAAGTTTACCGCCCCTGTCAACGAAAAAGGCGACCCCTCACAGCACGACGGCGGCCGGCTCGCACGATGCAAGTCGCCACGCGGGGCGTAGCGCTTGGTCTTTTACGACGAGACTGCCAGAAACCCCTTGACGGGTGTGTATAGGTGTGTATATACTGTGCTTGTAGGGTATATACACTATTCACGCCCTCGCCGGTGAAGGGACGCCGACAGCGGGGAGGGCAGACCGAGAGGTGCAAGCTCGCTCGCATCGACCAAGCCGCGGCATCCCACAGAAACGAGTCGCGGAAGCCGCATCACGGCAGGACGATGCCGCGCAAGCGAGCGCCTCGCGAAAGAGGACCTTTGGACATCATCATAGCGAACGGAAGCAGCGAGCCCATCTACGAGCAGATCGCACGCCAGATCAAGGGGGCCATCATGGCCGGTGAACTGGCCGAAGGCGACCCGCTGCCCTCCATCCGCGCCCTGGCCAACGATTTGCGCATCAGCGTCATCACCACCAAGCGGGCCTACGCGGAACTGGAGGAGGCGGGCTTTATCGACACGGTGCAGGGCAAGGGCTCCTTCGTTGCCGGCGGTAACCTGGAGCTTTTGCGCGAGGAGCGCCTCCGGCAAGTGGAGGCCCACCTCGCCCGGGCCGTGGCCGAGGCGACCGCAGCCGGCATCGGCCCCGCCGATTTGCACGCCATGCTGGACCTGCTGCTGGAAGAAGACTGACCCGCGGGGCGCAGCGGCCCCGCACGAGGAGACATCATGACCAACCTCATCGACATAGAGAACCTGGGGAAGCGCTACGACGGCTTCGCGCTTGCCGGCGTGAACCTGGCCGTGGAGCCGGGCTGCGTCGTGGGATTCATCGGCTCCAACGGCGCCGGCAAGACCACCACCCTGAAGGCGACCCTCGGCATCATCGGCGCCGACGAGGGCACCGTGCGCCTGTTCGGTCAGGCCGTCACGCCCGGCTCGGCGGCCCTCGACGAGCTGAAGAGCCGCATCGGCGTGGTGCTGGACACCTGCGCCTTCCCGAGCACCTACCGCGTACGCGATGCGGGCCTCGTCGGACGCGCGGCCTACGCCACGTGGGACGCCGCTCTCTTCGACCGGCTCCTGAATACCTTCGGGTTAGCCCCCAAGAAGAAGGTGAGCGAGTTGTCGCGCGGCATGGGCATGAAGCTGACGCTGGCCTTCGCCCTGGCGCACCACCCCGAGCTGCTCGTGCTGGACGAGGCCACGGCGGGGCTCGACCCCATGGCCCGCGACGAGGTGCTCGACATCCTGCGCGACTTCATGGCCACCGGCGAGCGCGGCATCCTCATGTCCACCCACATCACCTCCGACTTGGAGAAGATCGCCGACACCGTGGCCTGCATCGACGGCGGCCGCATGGTGTTCACGAAGCCCAAGGACGTCATCACCGACGAGGCCGGCGTGGCCCGCTGCCGCGCCGCCGAGGTAGAGGCGCTCCTCGCATCCGACCTGTTCGCCCCGGGCGCCCTGCGCGTGATGCGCCACGACTACGGCGTGGACGTGCTCGTGCCCGACCGTTTCGCCGCCGCCCGCGCGTTGCCCGACTTGGTCGTGGACAAGGCCACCATCGAAGACTACATGACGCTGATGCTGAAGGGGGAATCCCGATGAAAACCATGATCGTAGCCGACTTTTCCACCATGCGCAGCGCCCTGCTGCAACTTGTCGGCATCTGCCTCATCATCGCGGTATTCATGGGCGTCGTCGCCGACACGGTGGTGGGGGCCATAGCCGCCATCACCGCCATGCTGCCCTTCATGTTCCTGTTCTCGCTGGCCGCCACCGACGAGCAGAACGGGTGGGAGCGCTTCCGGCTCACCATGCCCATCACGCGGCGCCAGGTGGTGTTCGGCCGCTATGCGAGCCTCGCGCTGCTCACGGTCGCCGCCGCCCTCTTCGGCCTGCTGCTCGCCGCCGTCATCATAGGGGTGGCAACCGCGCTGCCCGCGGGCACGGCGCCGGCGGGACTGACGGCCGAGGCGAATCCGCCGGCCTTGATCATCGGGGCGACTGCGGGAACCGTGGTCGTCATCGCCGTGGGCTCATCGGTGGCGCTGCCCCTCATCACGCGCTTCGGCATGACCCGCGGCGCGCGCATCGTGCCGCTCGTGGTCGTGCTGGTCATGTCCGCCGCCATCGGCTTCATTGGCGACGGCGCGGCCATCGACAGCGCGCTTGCGGGCCTTGTGCAGTGGCTCGACACCGGCAACAACTACCTGTTCCTCGCCGTGGCCATGCTGCTCGTCGTCGCTGCCATCTACGTCGCGAGCGCGTTTCTGTCTGCCAAGCTCTATGAGGGACGGGAGTTCTAAGCTCCTTCTGAAAACCTTGTGAATCTCTTGTCTTGGTCTGATTTCGGACTATACTAGCGAACTCGTTAGTCCGAAATCAGACCATTTCTTTTCGAGGGAACCTATGACCGCCGCACCGAAGACCAGCGCCGCCCCCACTCCGGAGCGCACCGCGGAGACCATCCGCGCCATCGACGACTTTTACCACCGCGCCGACGAGCTGTACCGCCAGACCGCCTGGCGCATGGGGCTGCCCGACTGCGCCTTCGACATCCTATACGCCCTCATGGAGGAAGACGGCCTCACCCAGAAGCAGCTGTGCGAGCGCGGGTTCTCCTCGAAGCAGACCGTGCACTCGTCGGTGAAGCGCCTGCAGGCCAAGGGGCTCATCGCCCTGCGCGGTGACAGCCCCCGCACGATGCGCGCTTTCCTCACCGAGCGCGGCCGCAGCGAATACGCGGAGCCCATCCGCGCCGTGCTCGCCGCCGAGCGCGACGCCGTGGCCATCTTCAGCGACGAGGAGCAGCGCTGGCTCACGGGGGCCATGGAGCGCTACATAGACGCGCTCGACACAAGGCTGTCGGCCCTCTCCTTCCGCTAGCCGGCGCCCGCCCGTTCGCTCGGGGCCCGCCGAGCGCCCGATCCGCGCCCCGCCCGCCGGCCCTGGCACCCCCCCCCCGCACCATCGCACTACTCTGAAAGGTTTTCCCATGTCCGTGGATATGTCCAAGCATTTCTCCACCAGCGCCCTCATCCGGTTCACGCTGCCCACCATCGCCATGATGATCTTCACCTCGTGCTACACCATCGTGGACGGCTTCTTCGTGTCGAACTACGCGGGCAAGACGGCCCTGGCTGCCGTGAACCTCATCCTGCCGCCCGTGATGATGCTCGCCTCCTTCGGCATGATGATCGGCACCGGCGGCAGCGCGCTCGTGGCCAAGACCCTGGGCGAAGGCGATAATGCCCGCGCCCGGCGCCACTTCTCGCTGCTCATCATCTTCGCCTTCGTGCTGGGCAGCGTGCTGGCCGTGGGCGGCTGGTTCTTCATGGAGCCCACCGCGGCCGTGCTCGGCGCCACCGGGCAAATGGCCAAAGACGCCACGCTCTACGGGCGCATGATGATGATCTCCATGCCGTTTTTCATCCTGCAGTACGCCTTCCAGAGCTTCTTCGTCACAGCGGGCAAGCCCAAGTACGGCTTCTACGTCATCGTGGCGGCCGGGGTGACGAACATCGTGCTCGACTTCCTGTTCGTGGGCCTGTTCGGCTGGGGACTGGTGGGCGCGGCGCTGGCCACCAACATCGGCGAGCTCATCGGCGGTGGCATCCCGCTCGTGTATTTCGCGCGCAAGCGCTCCACGCCCCTGTACTTCGTGCGCCCGCACCTGCGCTGGCCCGTCATCGGGAAGGCCTGCGCCAACGGCTCCTCGGAGATGGTCACCAATATCGCCATGAGCATGGTGGGCATCCTGTACAACTGGCAGCTGCTGCGCTTCATCGGCGAGGACGGCGTGGCGGCCTACGGCGTCATCATGTACACGGCCATGGTGTTCGCGGCGGTGTTCATGGGCTACTCCATCGGCTCGTCGCCGCTTATGAGCTTCCAGTACGGAGCGCAGAACCACACCGAGATGCGCTCGCTTCTGTGGAAGAGCCTGGGGCTCATCGCCGTGGCCAGCGTGGTGATGTTCCTGCTCGGCCAAACCCTCGCAGCGCCCCTGTCGGCCATCTTCGTCAGCTACGACGCCGCCCTGCTGGAGCTGACCGCCAAGGCCTATCGCCTGTACGCGCTGTGCTTCTTGTTCATGGGATTCGCCATCTACGCCTCGGCCTTCTTCACGGCGCTCAACAACGGCCTGGTCTCGGCGCTCATCTCGTTTCTGCGCACCCTGGTCTTCCAGGTGGCGGCCGTCATCGTGCTGCCGATGCTGTTCGGCATCGACGGCATCTGGCTGTCGGTCACCATAGGAGACGCGCTCACCTGCCTGGTGGCCGCCACGCTCATGATCGCCCTTTCCGGCCGCTACGGCTACCGCAAGCGAGGAGAGAAGCCGGCAGCAGCATAGAGGCAGCTGCCGGCTCGGGGCCCGGGCGGCACGCTCGCGGCTGCCGCCCGCATAGCCGCAATGGACTCCTACACGCTGTCCATGCGCAGGGCCTCCACGACGTTGTCGGCCTTGCAGCGGTGCATGCCGTAGGCCACCGAAATGCCCACGGCCGCCGCGGTCATGGCGAAGGCCAGGGCCACGTAGGCCCAGGGCACCATGAAGGAAAGGCCCGACAGTGAGCCGGACACCGCCACCCACAGCAGCCAGGACACCAAAAGCGACAGCAGCACGCCCGGCACGAGGCCTCGAGCGCACCAGGCCACGCACTCGTCCACGATCATGGCGCGGAACTGGCGGTTGGAAAGCCCCACCGACCGCATGACGGCGAACTCGCGGCGGCGCAGGATGAGCCCGTTGGTCACCGTGTTGAACACATTGGCCATGGCGATGAGCGCCAGAATCACCGTGAACAGCAGGCAGAACACGTTGACGACCATGGCCAGCGTCTGGTTGCTGGCAACATCACCCGCATAGTCGTTCATGGCGAGGAACGCCACCTCGAAGGGAGCCTCGTCGTGGAAGAAGGTGCCCGCCGCGTTCACCAAGTCGTCCCCCACCTCGCCCGAACGGCCCTCTGGCGCGTCGAAGGAGGCGCGGAAGGTGGGGTCGATGATACCGAGGCTGTGGGTGGCCGCCAGGGACATGGGCACAATGAGCTGCACCGATTCTCCGTACATGCCCACCAGCTCGGGAGCCTCGCCCAGCACAGCGACAACCTCTACGGGGGTCGTGGCCGTCTCCACATCGGCCGGATCGAGGTTGCGCGTCATCCCGCCGTCAGCCCCATTAGGCTCGAACACGTAGGGCACAAAGCCGAAGCCCGCGCCGTTCGCGCCGTCTGCCTCATAGGCCACGGCGAACCCGGACACGACCTCGCCCTCGTAGAGGCCGGCTGTCAGCGCCTGCACCGTGCCCGTAGCCGTAAGCACGTCGAGCAGCTCGTACACGGCGCCGTTGTTCCCATAGGCCTTCCCCACCCCCAGGGCCCGCGGCTCAGTCGGGTCGCGGAAGTCGGCGGGGTTCAGCCCCGCGTCGGCAACGCAGCGGTCGAACGCCGCGTCTTCCAAGTACACCACCGATCCCATCACGGCAAAGGAGCCGTCGGCCATCTGCCCCCCGTGCAGGGCCCCATCGGCCTTGAAGGCATCGCCGACCATGGCCTCGGGCACGATAAGGGGCACGCCCCCATCCAGACGCCAGCCCACCGGCTCGGCATCCGGCGTCGTCTTCAGCACCTCCCAGGCCTTTCCGTAGACCGCGGCCTCTTCGGCGAAGCGGGCGTTACGGGCCTCGACCACGGCCTCCAAGGTGAGGGGCCCGTCATCGGCCAGGGCAGCCGGGTTCGCATCAGCAGCGCCAGCGTCCGCGCCCTCGGCTCCGGGCGCATTGCCAGCCGCGTCCGCGCCCTCGGCCCCATCCCCGCCCGGTGCCGTATCGTCCGAAAACATCGCCACCACGCCCACATCGCCCGCATCAACCGGGCCGCCGGCCACCTTCGTCAGCGTCCCCAAAAACGTGGACAACGATCCGGCCGTCATGAGCAGCACGATGGCCAGGGCCAGCGATACCGAAGCGGCCATGCCCTTCGACGCGCCACGCTTCTCGTTGATGCGCGCCAGAAGGCCGCCCATGCCGAACACGCGCCCGGCGATGCCGCGGCCGCGCCACAGCTTGGCCGGGTTGGCCGCCCGCGCCGCTCGCGCCGCCCCGCGTTTGGAAGCCCGGGCCGACTGGTTGCCGCGCAGCGCATCGATGACGTTCACCCGGCTCGCCCGCCAAGCGGGCACGAACACGCTGAACAGCACTGTGGCTACCGTGAGGCCGGCCGCCACCGCCAGAGCCCACGGCGCCACCGACAGGTTGAAGCCCACCTCGGCCGCGCCGAAGATCGTGGCCAGCGACGGGCCGAGGGCCGCAAATGTCACCGCACAGCCGCCGATGCCCACCACAAGCCCCAGCGGCACGCCGACAGCCGCCACGATAAGCGCCTCCAGCGCCACGGCCCGACGCAGCTGCCGGCGCGAGGCCCCCACCGAGGCCAAAAGCCCGAACTGGCCGGTGCGCTCGGCCACGGAAATGGCGAAGGCGTTGTAGATGAGCGACACGCAGGCCACGATGATGACCACGGCCAGCACCGCCGCGATATTGAAGAACGTGTCCCAAATGGCACCGTCGGTGCGCACGCCCATATAGCGCAAAAGCCCCATGTGCAACTCGGCATAGCGGTCGGGGAAGGCCTCTTCGATGCGCTGTTCCACCGCGGCCGTGCTGTCCACGCCGGCCATGGTCACATAGGCCCGATTCAGCCCCGTCAATTCATCGTCCGGAGAATCGCAGGTGAAGGCCGTCATGCCGTAGCCGTGAGAGGCGACATAGGGAATATTGTCGTAGAATCCCACCACCGTATAGGTGCGCTCGCCCGTAACGCGCAGCTCCTCGTTGAAGATGCCGCCGTCGAGGGCGGCATCCAAATACCCTATGGACGAATCAAGCACGGTGCCCTCAGCGATCTCGTCCTCGGCAGCCTCCATCCCGCCGACGAAACCGCCGCTCGCCGGCACCTCGCCGTGGGTCATCGAGCCAGTGCGCCCCGGAGCGAGCACCGCCACGCGCTCGCCTACGGGCACCGTGATAGTGTCGCCCACCTCCACGCCGTCGCCGGCGGTGCGCCACGTATCGAAGAGCATGATCTCGCCGGCCTTCTCGGGCAAGCGCCCCTCGCTCGGCCGCAGGGAGCACAGCGTTTCTATGTCGCCCGAGAAATCCGCAAGGCGAAGATACCGGCCGAAGGAGTTCTGCTGCTGTTCGGTAAGCTCGCCGAACCCGGCGTCGCGCAGGTAGGCGACATCGTTGACCTGCCCTGCAGCCTGGGCCTCCTGCGCCTGTGCAGCCAGACCGTCGAAGTCGTCACCCTGCACCTCGGCCATCCAGGTGCCAGCTATGCGCGTCTCGGCTTCGTAGAGCATGGCCTGCAAGCTCGTGTAGCTGGTGAGCACCGCCGTCAGCAGCGCCGCCGCCAGTACCACACCGGCAATGGTCACCAGCGTGCGCACCTTGTTGGCCCGCAGGCTCTTGATGGTGAAGGTGGTCATGGCGTTCATCGGCGGATCCTCTCATCGCGCACGATGCGGCCGTCCTCCACGGCGATGATGCGATCGGCGGCCAGGGCGATCTCCTCGTCATGGGTGATCACCACCATGGTCTGGCCGAAGTCGCGGTTGGAGTCGCGCAACAGCTGCATGATCTCGCGGCTGTTGGCCGTGTCCAGATTGCCCGTGGGCTCATCGGCCAGCACCACGGCCGGCGCATTCATGAGGGCTCGTCCGATGGCCACGCGCTGCTGCTGACCGCCCGACAGCTGGCGCGGCAGATGTCCCTCGCGGCCGCGCAGACCCAGCCGGTCCAGCAGGCCGCCCAGACGGTCCTGGTTCACGGTGCGGCCGTCCAGAGCCACGGGCAGCGTCATGTTCTCCACCACGTTCAGCACGGGCACCAGGTTGTAGAACTGGTACACCAGGCCCACCTCGCGGCGGCGGAACACCGCCAGCTCCTCATCGCTGCGCGCGTACACATCGGCGCCGTTCAGCAGCACATGGCCCGACGTGGGCCGATCCACCCCGCCGATGAGGTGCAGCAACGTCGACTTGCCCGAGCCCGACGACCCCACGATGGCCACGAACTCGCCTTCGGTCACGGAAAACGACACATCGTCCAAGGCCCGCGTGGCCGCCTCGCCCTCCCCGTAGATCTTCGTCAAGTGGCTGACGGTGAGAATATCCATACCGAATGCCTTTCTTCTCCTGATTTCCCAATCTACGGAACAGTATGAGCAAGCCCCCTTGCCGCCCCATAACGCGCCCATTACGGAAGTGTAAGCGAAAAGCACGGCGAATCGGAGGGGCCGCACACACCCAACCACGAGGGGGCACAGACGAGAAGCCCCTACACTACCAGCTTCGGGAAGGCGATTTCGAAGCGGGCGCCGCCCTCGGGATTGTTGGCGGGCCGCAGCGTGCCGCCCTGAGCCGAGATGAGGGCCTGGGCCAGGGAAAGGCCGATACCGAAGCCGGCGGGCTGGCGCACGTCTTCCGCATCAGCGCCTTCCCCGCCCTGAAGGCCGTTCGCGTTCCTTGAATCTTCCGCACCCCGAGCCCCCTCGTCGCGACCGCGGTAGAAGCGCTCGAAGATGTGGGGCAGATCCTCCGCCGCGATACCGGGGCCCGTGTCGCTCACCGCCAAGGTGGTAGCCAGGGCGTCCTCCCGTACGGTCACGGTCACGGTGCCACCGGCAGGAGTGTGCTCCATGCAGTTCTTCACGATGTTCTCCAGGGCCTCGGCGCTCCACGGGGCATCGCCGACAAAGGTGGCAGCCTCATCCAGGTCGAGCACTAGGTTCACGTCGCGCAGGTCCATGGCCGTGGCCAAGGGCCCCACGGCCCGGCGGGCCACCTCGCCGGCGAGCACCTCGCGCCGCTCCACATGCATGGCGCCCGCATCCACCTTGGCGATCTTCAGCAGCGTGGTCACGAGCCACGACACCTGGTCGAGCATCCCCTCCAGCTCGCGCACGAGGCGACGACGCTCCCGCCCGTCGTCGGTGCGCTCGATGAGGGGCAGCATGAGACCGATGGCCGTAAGCGGCGTGCGAATCTGATGGGACACATCGGCCAGGGCGTCGGCCAGGGCGTTGCGCTCGTGGGACAACTGGTCACGCGTGCGCCCCAGACGCGCGACCATCTTCGCCAGCTCGCTCGTCAAAATAGCCACGTCGCCCTCGCGGCACGTGGAGAAGTCCACCCGCCGGCCGCCGTGCAGCACCTCGTCGATCTCGGCCGCCAGGCGCATGATCTGGCGATGGCGGTACAGCGAGATGCCACAGAAAAGCCCGAGAGACACCAGCCCCATGGCCACCACCCACAGCTTCGCATCGGTCGGGGCCAGCCACGCCAGCACCGCGCAGAGGGCCGCCAGCACCGCCGCCTGGCGCAGCAGCGTAGAGAGGGAGCCCACCCTATGCCCCCACCTTGTAGCCGAGCCCGCGCACCGTCACGATGATCTGCGGATCGGACGGGTCAGCCTCCACCTTCTCACGCAAGCGCTTGATGTACACGTTCAGGGCGTTGTCCGACACGTACTCGCCGGCGCTGTCCCAAATGGCGTCGCGCAGCATCTCGCGGGTAACGAGCTTACCCTTGTGCTGCAAGAAGTAGAGCAGCAGCCGGTATTCCAGGGCCGAGAGGAACACCTCGGTGCCACCCCGGGTCACGGCGCCCGAGGTCACATTCAGCCGCACATCGCCCATAGTCAGCACGTTGTCGGCGGGGCTCGTGCGCCGCAGGGCCCCGCGCATGCGCGAGACCAGCTCCCGGGCGCGGAAGGGCTTGGCGATGTAGTCGACGGCCCCCATGTCCAGGCCGGCCACGGTGGAGTACTCGTCGTCGGAGGCAGTCAGGAAGATGACCGGCATGTCCGGCGCCACTTCCCGGGCGGCAGCGCACACGGCGAACCCGTTGCCCTGGGCCAGAGTCACGTCCAAAAGCGCGATGTCGAAGCTCTCGGCGGCCAGGCGAGCGCAGGCCCCGTCCTGGGTCGCCTCGGTAATCACCGAGAACCCCTCGTCGGCCAGCAGCTCCGACAGCGTGCGCACGATGGCGCCGTCGTCTTCCACCAAAAGCACGCGCATAATGCCCCTTTCTCGTTCGGGCACCATCATAGCGAAAGCGCCCCGGCTGCGGGACGCTTTCGCGAAAAACCTGGGGTTGCTTACGGAAGCGTAATGGCTAGGCCAGATGGGCCGCCACCACTTCCACGAGGCGACCGGCCACAGCGCGCTTGCTCATAAGGGGCAAAAGCACCTCGTCGTCGGCCGTGACCAGCCACACCTCATCGTCGTCGGTGCCGAAGGCGAGCCCATCGCCCACCTGGTTGGCCACGATCATGTCGGCGTTCTTCTTCACCAGCTTGGCGTGGGCGTTCATGAGCACATCGTTGGTCTCGGCGGCAAAGCCCACCACATACTGACCGGGGCGCTTCCCAGCGGCCAAGGTGGCCAGAATGTCGGGGTTCTCCGTGAGGGGCACGTTGGCCAGGACCGCATCGTCGCGCCCCTTCTTCAGCTTGCGGTCAGCCGGATTCGCCGGACGCAGGTCGGCCACAGCCGCCGCGAAGATAGCGGCGTCGGCGGCGGGGAACACCTCGGAGGCGGCGGCCAGCATGTCGCGGGCCGTCTTCACGGGCACTACCTCCACACCCGCCGGCGCGGCGAGGGCCACCGGCCCCGACACGAGCACCACGCGCGCTCCGGCGGCTGCCGCGGCCTCGGCTATGGCGTAACCCATCTTGCCCGAAGAGTAGTTGGAGATGTAGCGCACTGCATCGATGGGCTCCACCGTAGGGCCCGCCGTCACGAGCACCGTGCGCCCGGCCAGGGCGCCGGCGGGCATGGCAGCCGCGCCATCGGCCACGGCACCGGGCTGAGGCGCATCCGCACCACCGGAAGTCGCGGCGTCCGCAGCAGCACAGGGCGCGGTGGCGGCCGCGTCGTCGGGATCGATCTCGACCCCCGCAGGCACATCCGCCTCTTCCGCGGGAGCTGCCGTCTCGCGGGCCGCGTTCACCTGCTCGAGCACCGACGCGAACGGCACCTCCCCATACCGCTCGCAGGCTGCCCGCAGGGCTTCCTCGCCCACCCGCTCGGCCAGCAACGCCAGGGTCTCGCGCACGACGACGGCCGGGTCGGCCAAGCGTCCCCGTCCCACATCGCCGCAGGCCAGATAGCCCGCATCCCCCTCGATGAAGCGCACGCCGCGCGAGCGCAGCGTGGCCATGTTCGCCTGGGTGGCCGCGGCCTCGTACATATGCACATTGGCCGCCGGCGCGATGGCCAACGTCGCGGTCGTCGCCAGGGCCGTAGTGGACAGCAGATCATCGGCAATGCCGCAGGCCACCTTCGCCATCACGTTGGCCGTGCAGGGCGCGATGAGGAACACATCGCACTCCTGGGCCAGCGAAATGTGGTGGATGGGGTCGCTCGGATCGTCGAACAGCCCCACGGCCACTTTCTCGTGGGTCAGCGCCCGGAAAGTTACCGGATCCACGAAATGGGTGCCGTGCTCGGTCATGACCACCTTCACCCGCACGCCCGCTTTCTGCAGCCCGCGCACGATCTCGCAGGCCTTATAGGCCGCAATACATCCGGTCACACCCACCAAAACACAAGGGCGCTCCATGCTCATACCAACCTCCAAAAAATGATTTTCCCGCTATTTCAACGAGCCTGTCGCTGAAAAACAAGGGTATAGACGTACACCGTATCGAGAGCATCGAAATACTCGTAGAAAATATCGAAGGGATCGACGACCATCTTAAGGACACCTTCCCCAAACTCTACTTGGATCATCCGGGGAATATTCCGCGAGCCAATGGAGGGAACAGCCTCGATGATATCCAAGGTGTCGTAGATTTTCTGATCCACTCGCGCAGAGGTCACTCGGGAGAGCTCCCGGGCGAACCGCGGCGAGTAAACCATCTTAGTCATGCTGGGCTCGCAGTTCGGCAACCGTCTTGCGAAGAGCATCGGTGCCTTCGATGCCAAGACCCGACGCGATCTGCTCGCGACCTTCGAGAATGCCGCTCCGCACCAGCTCAACATAGTCAGCATCCACCTCATCGGCGGGCGCAATCACCACCCAAGGCTTCGAGTTCTTAAACACCGTCACACGCTCCCCCGTCTCGCTTACCGCCGAGGCAATGCGTGAGAAATTAGTTCGAGCCTCTGCTGCCGTAGCCGTCAACACTGTCATTGCAGCCTCCTTTACTAGACTGGAAGAAATTGTAGCGTAAATTCAAGCGTAAATATAGTGTCTCTGCTCTTCTGCCACCGTTCTGAAGTCGCAAGGAAGCCATAAGAAAAGGGGCAGCCCGAAGACTGCCCCCAACCTCAGACCGTCAACAGGCGAGAGGAAGCTCCCCGCACCGCCCGCCGTCGCAAGACAGGATGCCGCTTCCTACATATTCACGCAGTGGATCTTCTCGCCGCGCTCCAGGTAGGCCATGACTTCCTCCACGGCCATCTTGGCGCAGTTGTCCTCGGCCTCGGCGGTGGACGCGCCCAGGTGCGGGATGACGATGGCGCGCTCCATCTTCACCACGGCCGGGTTGGCAAAGTCGGTCACGTAGGCGGCCACCTTGCCGCTCTCCAGGGCGGCGGCCATGGCCCCATCGTCCACGAGCACGTCGCGGGAGAAGTTCAGGAACACCACGCCGTCCTTCATCTGCGCCAGGGCCTCGCCGTTGATCATCATCTTCGTGGCGGGCAGCGCCGGCACGTGGATGGTGACGAAATCGCAGACCGGGTACAGCTTGGCCAGGTCGTCGACGAACTCCACCGTGGGGGAAACCTTCTCGTGCACAGTGATGCCGTCCATGGCCGGATCGTAGCCGATGACCTTCATGCCCAGCGCCTCGGCGGCCTGGGCCACCTTGGCGCCGATGGCCCCCAGGCCGATGACGCCCAGCGTCTTGCCCATGATCTCACCGCCGGCGAACTGCTTCTTGGCCTTCTCAGCGGACTTGCCCACGTTCTCGTCGTCGGCGTTGGCGCGCACCCACTCCACACCGCCGATGATGTCGCGGCTCGCCAGCAGCATGCCCGCGAGCACCAGCTCCTTCACGGCGTTGGCGTTGGCTCCCGGCGTGTTGAACACGGCGATGCCAGCCTCGGCGAACGTATCGAGGGGGATGTTGTTCACCCCAGCACCCGCGCGGGCCACGGCCTTCAGGTTTGCGGGAATGTCCATGGCGTGCATATCGGCGGAGCGCACCAGGATAGCGTCGGCCTCTTCCACGTTATCGGTCAGCTCGTACTCGTCGGTGAGCAGGGCCAGGCCCTCAGGCGAGATGTTGTTCAGGCAGTGGATCTTGTACATGGAGCGCTCCTTCTCGCATTTCGCGGAACCCAGGTTCAAATACCGTCCCTAGCATACCGCGAAACCGTCCCGGCGCCCGATGGGTGCCGCCCTGCGGGGCAAATGCGGCTCGCTATGGCGCAACGGCATTGGCGTGGTGCACGAAATCGCGAATGCGCTCGACGAAGCGGCTCCGGGCCTCGGCCAGATCGTCCCCTTCGCCGATGTAATAGAGTGTGGTGGTGAGCACCATGCCCACCAGGGCCACGGCCTCGAAGGCGGCATCAATCTCGGGACGCACCGTACCCTCGCGCTGGCCGCGCTCGAGCTGGGCCTGCAGCAAGGCCAGCAGGCGCTGCTCGTGACCGCGCATGGCCTCGGACCAGGCGCGCCCGGGGCGCCACAGCTCCGCCACGAAGAAGCGGCCGAAAGCGTCGTTCTCGAAGATGACCGAAGCGAACAGCTCCACCATGGCAATGAGGGCGTCGGTGGCCGTGGGCGCTTCGGCGGCAATGGTCTCGAAGGAGGTGATGAGCTCGCCGATGCCCTCCACGAGAATGCTCTCGGCAATATCGGCCTTGCTGGAGAAATGGTAGTAGGCGACGCCCTTGGAGACACCGGCCTCCTCCACAATGCGATCCACCGTGGCCCCCGAGTAACCGTGCGCGGCAATAACGGAAAGGGCCGCGTCCAGAAGTTGGCGGCGCGTCGCATCCGCCTTGCTCGTCCTCGCCTTCTGCCGGGCCACGCCGCTCCTCCCTCGGGTTTGCTCATGAGTACTGCCGAAAATTATACCCTTCGCGCCCGGTCGGAATTCGCGAACGAGAACGATCATCAATTCCCCAATTCCCTGACCTGTTGACTCAACATAAATAGCCGATTATCCCCTGATAGACCCTGAATTTTTCCCTATTTCAACCGTCGGATGCCAAGTTGGGAAAAGAATTGCTACAATGCGCGAAAGCCAACCTCGATCCCATTGAAAGGAACAGGCCATGGCAGCGAAGATCATCAGATTTCCGGTGGATCCGCGCACAAAGGCCCAGGGGACGGGACGGGCCACCGAAGGGGGAGCATCTCTCGATCTCGTCATCGAGCTGGCCGACACCGATCCGGCCCTGTTCCGCTGCGCTACGGTACGCGCCGACGACTCCCTGGCCGACCTCCACGCCCTCATAGCCGACCTCTTCGGCTGGGACGGCGCCCACAACTACTTTTTCAGCCACGGGAGCAACCGCTACGAGGATCCGGCCCTCTTCCGCAGCCGCGATCCGCTCATCAGCCGCTGCCTCAAGCTGTACTCGGCCGCCGACGTGCCCCTCGGCAACGTGCTCGGCGGCACCGAGGCGCCCCTCTTCTACGCCTACAATCTGGGAAACTGCTGGGAATTGCGCATCTCCGTTCGCAAGGACGTCGCCCTCGAGCAGTTCGGCTAGGATGCCGGAGCCGAGCGGAGAGGACGGCTCCGGCCGGAACGCCCGCGCTTCGCCGCTCCAGCCCGACTCCGGACGCGGCGTTCCTAGGCCAGCATCAAATCGAGGGCGGCGAAGAGCTTGTCCATCTCAATGGGCTTGGTCAGGTGGCCGTCCATGCCACAGCGCAAAGCCCGCTGGCGGTCTTCTTCGAAGGCATCGGCGGTCATGGCCAGAATGGGAATGGCCGCCAGGCGCTCGTCCTCGAAACGGCGGATGACCTTGGTGGCCTCATACCCGTTCATAACCGGCATCTGCACATCCATAAGCACTAGCTGGAAGTGGTCGGGACCGGCCTCGCGCAGGGCATCCACGGCCTGCTGGCCATCCACGGCGTATTCCACGATGAAGCCCTCGTCCTCCAGCAGGGTGATGGCGATCTCCCGATTCAGATCGTTGTCGTCCACGAGCAAAATGCGACTGCCGCGCATGCGGTGATCGGAGCCGAGGCTCGTCATCGGAGCCGGGACCGCCACCGCGCCCGCACCCGACCCCAGAGCCAACGTCAGCTCGATGGTGAACAGGGAGCCGACATCCTTCTCGCTTTCCACGGCAATGGTACCGTGCATCATGTCCACGAGGTTCTTTGTGATGGACATGCCCAGGCCCGTGCCCTGGATGCCGCTGATGGTGCTCGTGCGCTCCCGCTCGAAGGGATCGAAGATGTGCTCCACGAACTCGGAGCTCATGCCAATGCCCGTATCCGACACCGTGAAGCGGTAGCGGCCGTAGCCCGCCGGCGCACCGTCCACTTCGGTGACATGCACTTTGATGAAGCCGCCGGCCTTGGTGAACTTCAGGGAATTTCCCAGCAGGTTCAGCAAGATCTGGTTGATGCGCAGCTTGTCGCAGCGCACGTTGGGATGCTCGATGCCCTCCGCGTTCACCGTGAGGTACAACTGGCGGGCGCTCGCCTCGGCCTGGATAATGCTGTACAGATCGTCCAGCAGCACCGTGAGGTTGCAGGGCTGTTCGTCGAGGGCCACCTTGCCGCTCTCGATGCGGCTCATGTCCAAGATGTCGTTGATGAGGCTCAGCAGATGGGTGGAAGAGGACTGGATCTTGTCAAGGTACTCCCGCACCTTTTCCGGCTGGTCGATGCGGCTGCCGGCCAGGGCGGTGAAGCCGACGATGGCGTTCATGGGCGTGCGGATGTCATGGGACATATTTGACAAAAAGGCGCTCTTGGCGGCGCTGGCCTTGTTGGCCCGCTCGAGGGCCTCTTCCAGCAGTGCCCGGCGCTTCATCTCGTCGCGCGTCTGCATATCGACGCTGCGGAAGCCGAGCACGATATTGTGATGCTCGGGCCAGCTGCCCGTGCGCACGGCGGTGACCTGGCAGTACTCCACTGTGTCGCCGCGTCGGGTGCGGTAGTTCACATGAATGCGCTTGTCTTCGGTCAGCTCTTCCCGCAGAGCCGCGGCCGACAGCGACGCCCGCACCATGGCCCGATCCTCCTCGCAGACGATCTGGTCCATGTAGGCGCCCAGGCATTCCTCCAACACGAGCGAGCCGAAGAAGATCTTGTCCAGACCGCGCTCCTCCTCGGCCGCCACGCGCAGGGGAATGCCCTCGCCGCTGTCCAGATCGAAGGAGCAGACGAGCAGGTAGTCCTCGGACAGGGCGTGGATGAGCTCCCGCTGATAGCGGTCCTTCTGCACCTCTTCCAGCTTCTTATCGGTGTAATCCAGCAGGAAGCGCTGGTAGAGCAGCTCCCCGTCGCTTTCCACGAGCTTCACGTTGCCGAGTACGTGCAGGATGTCGCCGTTGTCGTGGCGCACACGGTACTCGGTGCTCACCGAATCGCCCACGGCCTTCAGCGTGGCGATGCTCGCCCGCAGCCGATCGGCATCGTCGGGCAGCACCGAGGGGGCTACCATGTCGAAGCCTTCGCGCCGCAGCTCCTCCTCCGAGTCATAGCCGAGGATGTTCAAGGCCGCCTGGTTGATGCCGATGATGCGACGGCCATCGTGGGAATGGGTGATGACGCCGCATTCCATGGAGGTGAAGATGGTCTCGAGGGTGCGGTTCTTGTCGACGATCTCGTTCTCGTAGGCCCGTTCCTGAGTGACATCGATGGCCACGCCCACGGTGCCCATGACCGAGCCGTCGATATTGTAGAGGGGCGACTTGTAGGTGGTGAGCAGGCGCGTTCCGTCGCCGGTCTGCACCACCTCCTCGGAGACGATGGTGGACTCGGTTTCCATAACCTGGCGCTCCGATTCGATGCACGCCGGGTCATCGGCCTCCACATCCCAAATATAGGCGTGGCCGCGACCCTGCACATCGCCTTTGGCCTTGTTCACCGTGCCGCAGAAGGCATCGTTCACTTTATGGTGAATGCCGTCGGCAGACTTGTACCAGACAAGACAGGGAATGGAATTGATCGTGGCCTCCAGGTACTGGGCCGTCTCCCAGGAATCGGCGTAGCGCTTGCAGCCGCGCTGCCAATGGTTGTAGCGATAGGAGAATTCCGCCGGAGACAGCGGCGCGATCCAAATGTCGGAAATGCGATTGAAGAAGGGCTCCAGCGCCTCCACCTGCTCGTGGCGGGCAATGACCATCATGGTGGCCGCCGGCTTCTTCACCGCGCACAGCTCCTCGGCCCATGCGGCGGCATCGTGCTTTGTCACGTCCACGAACAGCGCATCGGCCCGAGCCGTCAAGGCGGCATCGGGGACGGCGGTGCGCTGGTAGCTATGGGAGAACGGAGGCAGCGGAGCTGTGCTCTCCACAATGTGGGCCGCCTCTTCGCTGAGGCCGACCAGGCAGAAGTTGACCGAGCAATGGTACATGACAGGCGTCCTTCGCAGGGTACCGAACAGTTGAGGGGAACGTTACGGTAAGGCAACGGTTTCCATCACGGTAGTATACCAAGTTAACGCCGACTTTATCTGCGCATTTCCGCGATGACCCCCGAGGCGGCCCAAATTTGCTATAGTGAACGCCTTCCCAACCGTCGTCCGCCCAGGAGGTGCCCCGTGCCCCACGATCGCGCCCACCGCCCGTCGCTTGCCGCCCGCTGCTTGCGGGCGCTTGCCTTCGCAGCCCTGGCCCTGGCGGTAGTCGTCGTGGCGGCGAACGTCATCACCGTGGGCGCCACCCGCGGCAACGTGCACACCGTGGCCCAGACCGCCGAGCTCCTCGAAGGGCGGCCGGCCGATGCCGTAGTGGTGCTGGGGGCCAGCGTGCATCCCGACGGCACCCCGAGCGACATCTTGGCCGATCGCTTGGAAGTGGCCGTGGATCTGTACCGTTCCGGTGCGGCGCGGGCCATCATCGTCAGCGGCGACAACCGCTCCTCCCATTACAACGAATCCGATGCCATGAAGGCCTTCTGCGTCGATCTGGGCGTTCCCAGCGACGATGTGTACGTGGACCACGGAGGGGTGGGAACCTACGAGTCCATGTACCGGGCCCGCTCTGTCTTCGGAGCCGAGCGCATCATCGTGGCCACCCAGGCCTACCACCTCTATCGCGCCATGTTCGCCGCCGACTGCCTGGGCATGGAGGCCTGGGGCGTGGCCTGCGACAAGGGCGCCTACAACGACCAGGCCCGCTACAGCATGCGCGAGGCCCTGGCCCGCACGAAGGACTTTCTGGCCGCCCTGCTGCGACTTCCCGTGGACACAGGCGGCGAGACCGTCTCGCTCGATGCCCCGGGCGACCTCACCTAAGGAGACACGGTGCAGACCATCTCGACTGAACTGGACATGCTTGTCGCCAATCTCGGCGAAGAGGCGGCCCGCGCGATGAAGCGGGCCCGCAACAAAGAGCGCTACCGCGCCGCCGTGGAGCGCACATGGCGGATGCGTCCGGAAGTGGCCCGGCTCATCCTGGCCCACACCAACGGCATCTTCATCGCCAAGGACGAGCGCCCCCGCCGCGGTCCCGACCGCGACCGCGACTGGTGGGTGTTCGGCATCTATCTGGACGATGCCATGGTGCGCACCGAGGTGGATGCCTGGCAATCGGTGCTTCTCCAAACCCTGCGCGACGAGGGCTTCTCCGTGGACGAGTTGCGCTTCCTTCCCGCCAAGTGGGATATGCGCGCCCGCAAGCTCTTCCCCGAGATAGCCGCTGGGCGCGAAGAGCCCACGATAAGCGGGGGGAGCGCCCGCGGCCCCTGGCGCGGCCAGGACGAGTCCCGGGCCCTGGACACGGTGAAGAAGGCGGTGTGCCTCGTGTTCGAGGACACCGAGCAGGCCTGGGCCTTCCTTGAGTCCGTGCGCGGCGCGGCCCTGGACGAGGTGCTCTTGCGCGAGTCCACTGACACCAGATCGCGCCGGGACGGCAAGACCCAGGGGAAGAAGAGCTACTGGCTGCGGCTCTACGTGGACGACGTGGCCGCCACCGAGCACCTCCTCGGTGCCTACGGAGAGGCTATCCGCTCCCGGGCCTACCGCCTCGGCCTGCGCATCCGCAAGATCGTCGTGCGCCAGGCCGGCGCGAACCTCGCCGGCCAACACGCCTTCTACCGCCAGGGCCCTTCCCGCCCCCTCCCTCGCCCCGGCCGTTAGGGCCCGCGCCCGAACGCTCGTTGCATCTTCCCGTTACGGGAGGGGCGCCCCTTGGCGCAGACCTTTGAGCGCCCCGCGAAGAGCGCGATAGGCAAAGGAAGAGCCTCACGCCAGCAACAAGCAAGCTGGCGTGAGGCTCTTGTGCGCGCTCCACCGCTCTTTCTTTCATCGCATTCGCAGCGGGAAAGAGCGCTCAGCGGGCTAAACAGCCACGATGTTCACGAGGCGGCCGGGCACGTACACTTCCTTCTTCACCGCCTTGCCCTCGATGGCATCGGCCACGGCCTCGCGCGCTGCGGCCAGCACATCGGCCTCGGGGGCGTCGGCGGCCACCATGATGCGGGCACGCAGCTTGCCGCAGATCTGCACAGCCAGCTCCACCTCGTCGGCGCGGGCCTGCTCGGGGTCGAACGTGGGCCACGGCTCTCCGTAGAGGAAGCCCTCGCGGCCGAGGGCCTCCCGCCACAGCTCATCGGTGATATGCGGCGCGATGGGGGCCATGAGCTTCACGAGGGTCTCGGCCACATCGGCGTCGAGCGCCCGATGGTCGGGGCAGGCGGCGCGGGTGTCGGGGCTGAAGGCGCGCAGGTACTCGCCGGCGGCGTTGGACAGCTCCATGATGGCGGCGATGGCGGTGTTGAAGTTGTTGCGCTCGATGTCGGCGCTCACCTTCTGCACCACGCGATGGCGCTCGCGCACAAGCTTCTTCGCCGCGGCCACGGCCGCCTCGTCGGACGGCTTCTGCTGGAAGAGCGTCTCATCGCCGGCCTTGCCCGCCAGGTCGTGCACCTGGCGCCACAGGCGGTTCAGGAACTTGTACATGCCCGGCAGGCCGTCGTCGTTCCACAGCTTCTCCTTCTCGGGCGGCCCGAGGAACAGCGTGTAGGTGCGCACCGCGTCGGCGCCGTACTCGGCGATGATGGCCTCGGGAGAGACCACGTTGCCCTTGGACTTGCTCATCACCTCGCCGTGGGCATCGAGCACCATGCCCTGGCACAGCAGGTTCGTGAAGGGCTCGTCGAAGTCGAGCATACCCAGATCGCGCAGAACCTTCGTGAAGAAGCGGCTGTACAGCAGATGCAGGATGGCATGCTCGATGCCGCCGATGTACTGGTCCACGGGCATCCAGCCGTTGGCCTTCGCCGGATCGAAGGGGCCGTGCTCGTTGTGCGGGTCGGTGTAGCGCATGTAGTACCAGCTGGAGCACGTGAAGGTGTCCATGGTGTCGGTCTCGCGCCGGGCAGGCTTCCCGCACACCGGGCAGGTGCACTCGGCAAAGCCCGCGTGGGTGGCGAGCGTCTCGCCAGCGGCCAGGTCAATATCCTCGGGCAGGCGCACGGGCAAATCCTCCTCGGGCACCGGCACCACGCCGCAGGTCTCGCAGTGGATGGCGGGAATGGGGTTACCCCAGTAGCGCTGGCGGGAGATGAGCCAATCGCGCAGGCGGAACTCCACGGTGCGCTTGCCGCGGCCCGCCTCCTCCAGGGCGGCCACGATGGCGGCCTCGCCCTCGGAGTGCTTGCCGCCGGTCATGCCGGTGTAGGGGCCCGACTGCACAAGGGTGCCCTCGGCAGCGTAGGCTTCCGGCCAGTCCACCTCGGTCACCACGCGGTTCTGCTCGTCTTTCAACGACGGATACAGCGGGTCGTCGTCGCCCAGGATGATGGGGACGATGGGCAGGTCGTACTTGCGGGCGAACTCGAAGTCGCGCGTGTCACCGCAGGGCACGGCCATCACGGCGCCGGTGCCGTAGTCGGCCACGATGTAGTCGGCCACCCACACGGGCACCTTTTCGCCGTTGATGGGGTTCACCACATAGCGGCCCGTGAAGGCGCCGTGCTTCTCGTGGTCGCCCTGGGCCCGCTGCACGGCGGTCACCTTCTTGGCGGCCTCCACGAGCTCCATGACGGGCTGCTCGTATTCCGTGCCGGCCACCAGCTGGGGCACCAGCTTGCTCTCGGGGGCCAGCAAGAAGAAGCTGCAGCCGAACAGCGTGTCGGCGCGAGTGGTGAACACGGTGATGATATCGTCTTCCGTCGGCTCGGCCGGAGCGTTCCCTTGCGAATCGCACAGGATGAAGTCCACATTGGCGCCCTCGGAGCGACCGATCCAGTTGGCCTGCTGCTGCTTCACGCGCTCGGGCCAGCCCTCAAGCTGGTCCAGATCGTCCAGCAGCTCCTGGGCGTAATCGGTGATCTTGTAGTACCACTGGGTCAGGTCGCGCTTCTCCACCTCGGAGTCGCACCGCCAGCAGCGCCCCTCGATGACCTGCTCGTTGGCGAGCACCGTCGCACAGCTCGGGCACCAGTTCACCGGGCTGTTGCGGCGCTCCACCAATCCGCGCTCCCAGAACTTCAGGAAGATCCACTGGCCCCAGCGGTAGTACTCGGGATCGCAGGCCACCACCTTGCGGTCCCAGTCGTAGGAAAAGCCCATGCGCGTGAAGCTCTTGCGCTGGGTCTCGATGTTCTGGTAGGTCCAGATAGCCGGGTGGCTGTGGTGCTTCACCGCCGCGTTCTCGGCGGGCAGACCGAAGGCATCCCAGCCCATGGGGTGCAGCACGTCGAAGCCCTGCATCTTCGCGTAGCGGGCCGCCACGTCGCCGTAGGTGTAATTGCTCGCGTGCCCCATGTGCATGTCGCCGGAGGGGTATGGGAACATCTCCAGCACGTACTTCTTCGGCGCGTCGGAGTTCTCCGGCACGCAAAACAGGCCCGCTTCCTCCCAGGCAAGCTGGAGGCGCGGCTCGATCTCATGGGGATTGTAGGCTTTCATGGCTCTCCCTCGAATGCTCGCGGCTTGCTCGGCCGGGCCCGCAGACGCCCGCATCGGCCCGTGCCCCCGCACCGACCGCGCCCGTCGCCCGCCCCCGACCGCGAATTGATTGCCCCATTATAGCCGTGATTTTCCCCAAAGGAAGGCCCGCGCCCGTCTGGAGAGCTTTCCCCGCCTGGAGAGCGGCGTTCTAGCAATGCAAGCGGGGCTTCCGCAAACCCGAACGGAGAAGAGGGCGGAGGCCTTTCCGCCTACCGCCGACGTTGCAGGGAGGCGCCGCAGTTCCAGCAGGCGTCGCGGGCGCCGTCATTGTCGGCAGCGCAGACGGCGCAGGTCTTCACCGGACGGGGGGCATCCACCTCGTCGGTGGGTAGCGGCACCTCGGCCTCGTCGTCGGCCAGACGCGCCATGGCCGCCCGAATCCCCTGCACGCCCGTGATACGGGCCACTTCCAACTTGTCGCTGCGTCCTTTTTCTGCCATTCCGCTGTTCCCATCCTTGCGTGGTTCGTCTTTCGGCTACCATGAATGGAACCATTCTCCGCCTTGTTGGCCGCGAAATGGCTTGAAAATGACGGTTTTGGTACCCGAAGGCTCGATTCTCAACGTAAAGCGTATTACTGACGCAGCATTTTCCCTGCTCGTGTATTATCGCAGCCGATTTCAATCGCTTTTCGGTTCCAAACTCGTCGTTTTCAAGCCAAAATACGAGTCATGAGGCGAAGAGGCCTCGAAAACGGTCGTTTTCAAGCTGACTGTCCGTACGCGGGCGACCGCCGCTGGGCACCCGCGCGAGCGAGCAGCGCCTGACACCCGCGCGAGAGAGCAGTGCTACCCGTCCGTGCGAGCGGCCATTCGCCGTGCACGCCGTGCGGCACCGCACCGCCACGCCCGAACACGCGATACCGTCCCATCCCCGAAGGAGCCCCCATGAACTTCCATACCGCATCGTTCAAGGCCGCCTACGGCACCTCCGCGCAGCTGCCCGCGTCCACCGGCCCCGAGGTGTCCTTCGCAGGGCGCTCAAATGTGGGCAAGTCGTCGCTGCTCAACAAGCTTATGTACCGCAAGGGCCTGGCAAAGGTGTCATCCACCCCCGGCAAGACAGCCACCATCAACTTCTACGACGTGGACGGCCGCGATCTGGTGGATCTGCCCGGCTACGGCTTCGCAAAGGTGTCGAAATCCGAGAAGGGCCGATGGAGCGACCTCATTGAGGGCTACTACAACCAGGACCGCGACTTCGCCCTGGTGGTGTCGCTCATCGACATCCGTCACGATCCCTCGGCGCTCGACCGCAACATGGTGCGCTTTCTGCAGGATGCGGAGTTGCCCTTCGCCATTGTGCTGACCAAGGCCGACAAGCTGTCGAAGCAACAGCAGCAGAAGCAGCGGGCCGCCATCAAGAAGGCCCTCGACCTGCCCCGGGGCGTACCCATGGTGGTCACTTCGTCGGAGAAGGGTGACGGTATCGACGAGCTGCGCACTCTCATCGCCCGCGCCATGGAGCGCTAGCCTACCCCCCCCCTTCCCCGGGCGAAGCGTCCTGGAAAAGGCGAACGCCCCGGCAAGGGCACCGGGGCGTTCAGGAGAGAGAGGAGGGGCCATCAGCATAGGCCGAGGCAGAGGATTGGTTAGTTACTCGACGATCTCGGGCATCAGCACCGCGGGGGCCTCCGCGGCCGGAGCCGTCGCCTTCGCGCCCTTCGGCGTGCCGAAGAAGAACCTCATGTAGTGCACGAAGACGTAGGTGACCATTACGGCCGCGAACACCGTCTCAAGGGCGATGAGCGCTTCCACCATGGGCAGAGCCGGAATGGTCACGCCAGCGGCATAGAGGGCCTGCATGCCCTTGCCGAGGGCCATGGCGGAGATCACGAAGGGGAAGGTCATGGCCGCGTAGCTCGGATAGAACTTCAGGGCGAGGAACTTCGGCAGCTGGGTTGCCACGCCCACGAGCATCACCTGGCCGAGGCCCATGAGCACGCCCACGAACAGCGGGTCGGGATTCGGCGTGACGGCCAGGTAGCCCACGAGCGACAGACCCATCGGAGCCGCGAAGATACAGAACAGCGGGCGGGCGGGCTCGGGAATCTCATGCTTGAGGTAGCGGGCCACCACCGTGGCCAGCAGCACTGCGAAGCAGGCCAGGCCGAACCAGAAGATGCCGCGGCCGAAGGCCTCCATGCCGAAGACGGGCGAGGTAACCGCCGCCACGATGATACCCACATAGCAGATAAAGTAAGTGGGGAACACCTCGGCGAGTTTGAAGCGGCGGATAAAATGGGCCGTGAACCACCCCATCAGGATGAAGTGACCTGCAATGGCCGCGCACCATAGCCCGAAGGCCGGCACGATGGCCACCGGCGCCAGATAGCCGGCCAGCTGCATGAGGGTCATGAAGAATGTGGCCGAAACGCTGGCGAAAATGGAGTTTTGCAAGTCGTCGCGAATCATGGAGGGGAACAGGACCACCTTCGCCACAATCATGGCTACGAGGAACAGAGAGAGGGCACCACAAACGATGTGGGCAACCTCGGCGTAGGGTTGCAGCAGATTACCCAGAGCGGCCAGGCCAAGGGCCACGCCCGCCGTGGGAATCGGTACTTTCTTGATGATGTCGCGCATAGGCATCGCCTTTCATTGGGGCACATTGATCGATGCAGAAGTGTTCGACCACGGATCGCCGGGAAGACCGCAACGGCCCGCAGGAACTCGGTAGAGCCATTATGCACTCCTGGTTACCAAATGAAAACTTATATATATTTATGCTTCCATAAGTTGAATTTATGGCTATAGTCAGGATGCCGATGCTCCATCAGGCGGGCGCCCCGTTGCGGGTCGGCGCCCCACTGGCAGCCCTGCGGGTCGGCGCCCCGCTCGCAGCTGCCCCCACGGACCGGCGCCCGCTCGCAGCCGCCCCTCGTGCCAACGCTCATTCGCCCATGGCACCTGCCGAAAGGATCCCTATGCAAGACTTCCGCGTCAAAACCTTCCTCACTGTGTGCCAGACCTTGAACTACACGCGGGCGGCCGAGGAGCTGGCCCTCACCCAGCCCGCCGTGTCTCAGCACATCAGTTATCTTGAGCGCGAGTACGGAGCCAAGCTGTTCACCTACCGTCACAAGAAGCTCGAGCTCACCCGCGCCGGACGGGTATTGCGCGATGCCCTGGCCACCATGGCCCATGACGACGCCCTGCTCCATGAGCGCATCGCCGAAGTGGCCCACGGCGCCGCCGTGCCTCTCCGCATCGGCATGACCCTCACGGCCGGAGAATACATGGTGGCCGAGCCCCTCGTCCGATACCTGGCAGCCCACCCGGAGATTCGCGCCTCGGTGCGCTCGGGCGGCACCAAGGCCCTGCTCGACCTGCTGGCCGCCGGTGCCGTCGACTGCGCCTTCGTTGAAGGCCTCTTCGATAAGAGCGCCTTTGCCGGCGACACCTTCCGCACCGAGAACCTCGTGTGCATCTGCGCCGCCCATCATCAGTTCGCCCGTGAGCCCGCCACCTTGGACGACCTGCTCGGCGAGCGCCTCATCCTGCGTGAAGAGGGCTCGGGCAGCCGCTCCGTGCTCACCCATGCCCTGGCAAAGCGCAACTTGAGCCTCGGTGCCTTCGCCGATAGCTGCGTGGTGGAAAGCCTCGACGTCATCAAGATCTTCGTGGCCGGCGACTTGGGCATTTCATTTGTCTACGAGGCGGCCATTCAACGGGAGCTGGCCGCCGGCACCCTGCGCATCGTGCCCCTGACCGGCGAGTCCATCACCCACGACATCTCCTTCGTGCGTCTGCCCCACAGCATCTTCGAGGACGACTTGCGCGCCCTGTTCGAGGGACTCGCATAGAAAAGGCGCACCCCGCAGGGTGCGCCCGGGCGATTCCCTTGACGGGAACTTTTCCTCTCAGCGGCGTTACCGTGCCCCGATGACGATCCTACAGATCGGCAGCCAGGGTCAGCAGCAGCAGTGCGTCGTGGGCGATGGCATCGTCCACAATCTCGCGGGTGAGCACGGTGTCCTTTGCCACGGTGAAGGAGCCGTCCTCGCTGGCCACGTCGTCTACCAGGGTGGCACCCACGAGCAACTCCACGAGCTGGGCATCCTCAGCGGACAGCTCGGGGCCGGCCTCGGCAGCCTCCTCGGCGGCCTCCTCGGCCTCAGCGACTTCCTCGACCGCATCCTCGGCGACCTCTTCGTCGGCCACCTCCTCGATCACCGCCTCCTCGACCTCGGCCTCGGCAACGCCGGCACGCAGCTCGGCAGCCGTCTTGGCGCCATTGTCGACGAAGACGAACTCGGGGGCGAAGAAGACGAAGGTGTCGGCCGCGAACACGGTGCCGTCGTCCAGGGTCACGCTCGTCACGGTGCCATAGACCGGATCGAAGTCGTAGGTGGCCACGGTGCCCAGCTTGTTACCGGTGCGGCTGTAGGCTTCCACGCCCACGAGCTTGAAGCCGTCGGCGATGAGAGCCTGGGCCTCGGGATCGGAGGCGGCCAGGAAGTTCTCGCGGGACTGCACCGTCACGAAGGTATCGCCGATGGCCAGGGCGCGATCGAAGGGAAGCGCGAGGGGGGCGTTGGTGGTGGCGCTCGCCACAATGTAGTGGCTTACGGCAAGGGTGTCGCAATTGACGCGCAGCTCGCGCATCTTGCCGATGACCCGGCGGTCGTCCAGGCCCACAACGTTGCGAACGAGAATGGACTCATTAGTCTCCATCTTCAGCTCTTTCTCGAGGGAGCAGGCCGCGCGGGGCAGCCGTGGCGCTCTTTCTTACAGGTAGGCTTCATTATAGGCGAAACCCGCGTCCGCAACAGCGAGAAGTCGAAGAGGTTCGGCCCGTCCGGAGAAAATCAAGGGCGCCGGAACGCGAAGGGCGAAAAGCCGGGGCGGCCCTATTTATTCGGGTCGACGCTTCCCTCGGAGGTAGTCACGGGCGTCGTCTCGTCAACCTGGTAAATGTCGCTCGACAGCAGGTCGCGCGTGGTGCGCTCGCCATCCTGGTAGTACACGCGGAAGGCCTCGGACACGTAGTACTGGCGCGAGGTGCCGGCGGCATCGTCGCGCTCGTAGCGGCTCACGATCTGGGACGTGGCGTCCACCGTGCGTCCTTCGGGCAGCGGCGCACCCTCGATGGACACGTCCACCGTCTGCCCCACGGCCTTGGCATGGATGATCATGGGCTCGTCGGTGTTGTTCTTCAGACGCAAGTCGAAGGAGCCGTAGACGATGGTGGCATCGAGTCCGATGGGCGCGTAGTCCGAAGGCACCGAGTGGGGATGACGCTCCACGATTTCCATATCGGCCTTCACGGCGGCGATATAGAGGGCCGTGGACACCTGGCACACGCCACCGCCATCGCCCTGGGCCACTTGGCCGTCGCGAATGACAGCCGCCTCCTGGTAGCCGCGCTCAGCCGAGGTATTGCCCACCACGTCGTTGAAGGAGAACGTGCCGCCGGGCTCGATGACCGTGCCGTCGATGGCCTCGGTGGCCAAGCGGATATTCTCGCGGCGACCGGGGTCATCACTCTGGGAAATGGCCTGATAGCTGCCGATGACTTCCTGGCCGGTGTCCTCGGGCTGCTCCGCCTCCTCCCCGGAAGTGCCAGGGTCGGCCGGAGCGGGCTGGTCGGAGAGGGATTCTGGATCGATGAACTGATCGGCCCCGGTCCACAGCACCGGATTGCCAAAGGCCATGCAGGCGGAAAGAGCCACGGCGCACACGGCCACGAAGGGAGCCACGTAGGGCGAGGCGACGGGCATGCGCGGCCGACGGCCGAAGGCGGGGCGTTCCGCCGGCACGCGCGGCTCGACCGGGCGCTCGACCGCAGCGCGACCGGCCGAGGGGCGACCGTCACTTTGGCGGAGCGTGGGGCGAGGGGTGGGGGCCATGGGCTATCCCATCCTCTCGACGGCATCGAGCTTGATGCGCTCGATGCGGGTGAGCACACTGGCGTTGCGCAGCTCGGCTGCAAGAGCACGGGCCCTGTCGCCCTGGCCGGCCTTCACGTAGCAGGCCATCTCCTCGAAGCGGGCGCGCCGGGCCTCCGACGTGGATGACGCAGCTGCGGCGGCCTCGCCGTAGAGACGGGCGGCCACGGGGAACAGGCCCTTGTCGCGCAGGCCCTGGGCCTTGGTGATGAACTCGTTGTAGCGCGCGTCGCGCGTGGAAGCGGCAGCGGGGGCCGTCGCGGGCTCGGCAACCGGGGCCGGAGCGGTGGCCGAGGCCTCGGAGCGCAGGGCGGAGGTCGCTGCGGCCTCCGCGACCGGCACGGTCTCGGAGGCGGGCGCCACGGCTGGCGCGAGCTCGGAGGCAACCGGGGCCGGTGCCGTGGCCGGGTCGGACGCGGGGGCAGCCGGGGCCGGGGCGGGTGCCGGAGCTACGGGCTCGACAGCGACCGCGGTCGGTGCGGGCGCCGGAGCCTCGGCGGCTGCGACGGACGCCGCGGGAACGGCCGCAGGACGCTCCTCGATGGGAGCACGCTGGCCGGTCGCAGCCGAGGCGGCCGCGGGCCGGGGCTCGGGCTCCGAGCGGAATGCGGCGAGGCGCGGCTCGTCAACGGGCCGCTGCGCCGGCGCCTCTTCAACCCGGCGAGGCTCCACAGCGGGACAGATGCCCGACTCGACGATGCGACGCTCGGGCCGGGGCTCCATGATCGGCCGGGACGGGGCGGCCGCCTCCTCGTCACGGCGGGGCTCGGCGGCAACTGCGGCAGCGCGGCGGGGCTCGGCGGCAGAGCGCCCCTCGGTCGGGGGAACCGGGGCGGACGTGCGGGCAGCCGGGGCCGATGCCGCGGGGGCGTGCTTGGCCACGGGGCGGAACGCCGGCTTGAAGGGGCTTTCCGGTCGCGGCGTGAAATCGAGCTCCAGCTGCGGGGCCACGGGGCCGCCGTCGTCCTTGGGGGCCTCGCGGAAGATGGCGGCGAAGTCCACGTTGGCGGGGGGCTCGCCGAGGGCGGGCTCTTCCAGCTCCACCGGCTCCTCCACCTGAGGCAGCGGAGCGGCAGCACGCGGCTCGACGGCCAGCGCGGCGGTCTGGCGATCCTGCACGGACGCTTCCTCGGCTTCCGCCGACGGCTTGGCGTGAATGCCGCGACGGGAGGCACCCAGGGGCACCAAATGGGACGAGGTGGTGCGCTTGTAGGCGAGAATGGGATTGGGCACCGACGTGGTGTCGGACACCACGAGGTACTGCTCGTCTCCCTCAGGGAAGGGCACCGTCATCATCATGGTAGAGGTCGTATGGGGCGCCTCGGTGCGAGGCTGGAGGGAGGGGGCCATCTCGGGCTCGAACATGCCGTCCTCACCCTCATTCTGCTCAATCAGATACTCATCGATGAACGCCTCGGCGCGCTCGGCGCGCTCCTGGGGCTCGTCGGCCTTGGGGGCCGTGCCGCTCTCTTCCGCAGCACCGGCCGATTCGGCCGACACCGCCTCAGCATCTTCGGCAACCGGAGCAGCCGCCGGAGCCTTCTCCTCGACCGGCTCCGCTGCGCTGGCGATCTCATCGCGCCGCTCTTCCCCGTCGGTTGTTTCCGGCCCACTGTGGAGGTCGCGGAATTCGTTTACCGGATGGTTGGGGGCCACAGGCATGACGGCGGCCTCCAGGGCCGAGCCGGTCTTGGCCTGGCGCGGGCGACTGTCCTCGCGGCGCTTCGGCTCAGGACGGGAAGACTTCGAGGCCTTCATGATGGCGCTGTAGGCGGCCACGGGAACGACGATGCAGGCGATAGCGAAGAAGGGAGCCGTCCACACCTGGGACGCGCCCATGGCCACGGCCCAGAACGCGGCGGCTACCAGGGCCATGAGGACGAAGGAAACCGCCACGGCACGGCGCTGGAGAGACGTCGAGCTGAGACGCAGCCCGATGATGAGGCCAACGATAATGATCAGCACAAAGAGCGCGATGCCGATCGACATATTGCCCACGTCACGTCCTTCCCTCTTGCAAAATGGCGGTCTTATCCATTAAAGGGGCAGTATAGCATCCGTCAAGAATGACGGCACGAGAACGTTGATTTCTCAGAATTATAGACACAACCAGCGGATTTTCGGTCGTTCCGCTTGAAACGAAGAAGGCGGCCCCGCAGAGCCGCCTTCCCTTCCACGTCTTTTGAGCCGCCGCCTTAGCGCGTGTTGCTCGCGTAGGGGGCCTTGTCCTTCAGCAGGACGTCGTGGGCGCCGCCCTCCACGATGGAGGTGGCACTCACCAAGGTGAGCTTCGCCTTGTCCTGGAACTCGGGGATGGTGAGCGCGCCGCAGTTGCACATGGTGCTCTTCAGCTTCAGCAGGGTGATGGCCATGTTGTCCTTCAGGCTGCCGGCGTAGGGCACATAGGAGTCGACGCCCTCCTCGAAGGAGAGGTTCTTCTTCTTGCCGCCCAAGTCGTAGCGCTGCCAGTTGCGGGCGCGGGCGGAACCCTCGCCCCAGTACTCCTTCATGTAGGTGCCGTTCACCATCACCTTGGCCGAGGGGCTCTCGTCGAAGCGAGCGAAATAGCGGCCGAGCATGACGAAGTCGGCGCCCATGGCCAGGGCAAGCGAGATGTGGTGATCGTACACGATGCCGCCGTCGGAGCAGATGGGGATGTACACGCCGGTCTCGCGGAAGTACTCGTCACGGGCGCGGGCCACCTCGATGGTAGCCGTGGCCTGGCCGCGGCCGATACCCTTGGTCTCGCGGGTGATGCAGATGGAGCCGCCGCCGATGCCGATCTTGATGAAGTCGGCGCCCGCGTCGGCGAGGAAGCGGAAGCCCTCGGCGTCCACCACGTTGCCCGCACCGATCTTCACGGCATCGCCGTAGTGCTCGCGCACCCATTCGATGGTCATCTTCTGCCAATCTGAATAGCCCTCGGAGCTGTCGATGCACAGCACATCGGCACCGGCCTCCACGAGCGCCGGAATGCGCTCGGCATAGTCGCGGGAGTTGATGCCCGCGCCCACCATGTAGCGCTTGTGGGAGTCGAGCAACTCATCGGGGTTGGATTTGTGGGAGTCATAGTCCTTGCGGAACACGAGCGCCACCAGGTGATCGTCGGCATCCACGATGGGCAGGGAGTTCAGCTTGTGCTCCCAGATGATGTCGTTGGCCTCCTTGAGGGAGGTGTCGGCCGGAGCCACCACGAGCTTCTCGCGCGGGGTCATGAAATCGGCCACCTTCTCGGTCAGCTCCATGCGGGAGAGGCGGTAGTCGCGCTCGGTGACGATGCCCAACAGCTTGCCGTGGGCCGAGCCGTCCTCGGTGACGGGCATGGTGGAGTGGCCGTGCTCCTCCTTCAGGTCCACCACCTGTTCGAGAGTCATATCCGGCGACAGGTTCGCGTCAGAGGTGACGAAGCCGGCCTTGTAGTCCTTCACGCGGGCCACCATAGCAGCCTCGTCCTCAATGGACTGGTTGCCGTAGATGAACGACAGGCCGCCCTCGGTGGCCAGGGCCACAGCCATCTTGTCGTCGGACACGGCGGCCATGATGGCCGATACCATGGGCACAGAAAGCTCGAGGGGGCAGTCCTCCTCGCCCTTGCGGTACTTCACCAGCGGCGTCTTCAGGCTGACCGCCGCGGGCACGCAATCGGCGGGCGTATGGCCCGGCACCAGCAGGTACTCGTTGAATGTACGGGACGGTTCCTCGAAGTAGTAGGCCATGGTTGTGCGCTCCTTTGCCGCTCGATGCCCTGGACGGTAATTGGTTCATTATAGGCCGAGAGCGCAGCCCATGCCAGAGCATGCCCAGAGTGCACCATATTTTCGGCAGCGGTCGAAGATGGCTGAGAAAGTCTTGGGGAAGCCAGACGACGAACTAGTAAGGTGATGCTGTTTCCTTAAGAGCCGAGGACGGCGGTTCGCAATTCGTCGCGGTTGTGAACGCCCATCTTTCCGTAAATATGCTTCACGTGAGTCTTCACGGTGTTGCCGCTCAGAAACAGCTGGTGCGCTATTTGATTTATCGTATTGCGCTCCAGCAACAGAACAAGTATTTCCTCTTCGCGAAAAGTGAGACCGCGGGCTTGTCCAGACATCCTACACCTAAAAGCAAGCTCACTCTCGCCAGGCCTTGCAGAATGCGAAGCTTCGGTAACATTGGAGCCAACGAACTGTCGGGACCAATGACCTTGCCCGACGTGCTCTGTTGCCCACAAAGCGGCGCCTGCAACAGCCAAGGCAATCGCGGCAATCGTGAACACGCCGAGCGCCCCGCCCTCGTTCGCAGACGGCACCACCAGCCCCATCTGGGGTAATACATAACCAACAAGCTGCATAATATCGAGCAGAGCAAAACTAACGCCAAAGGTCCAACCGGTCGGCGACTTCTTTTCTCGAACATCATTGCAGAGAAACCAGAAGACGAATAATGCCATTCCCCAATAGGACATAGACACGATAAAGCCAGCCAAGATAGACCATTCGCTGTGCACGAGCGGCAAAAGAAAGCCAACGCCATATACAGCAAAAGCGGCTTTGAGCAGATATTCTGAGCGGAACGCTTTTACCCAAATTAGGAAGCCCAACGTAAGAGCCCCCATTGGCAATAGCGCCACCTCCTCCAGTGTCACGGTTATTCCAAAAGTCGCAATAGGGCCCAAGGCCGCAACGAAACCCACAAGAGCCATAATGATAATCGGCCTCCAAGGCAAACGGCCGACCTTTTGAAACTTTACGTCATATTCCTTCCGAGAAGAATCGAACGAGAGAGCGGAACAGCTATACGCATAGGCGGTTGCCAAAATAAAGGGAACAGCAACGGCAACAGCAATAACCCATTCTGCACGCAGACCCATTACCAACCACGCCAAAACGCCCGCAAAAAGACATGCGGCAGAGGAGTGAGCGAGCATGCTTGCCAAAGGCAACCAAGAGAACAGGCGGGCCCAGAGCAAAAAGGCCCAAGCCTTTCCCGCCCCTAGGACAAACCCTGCCGCAATAGAGACCCACGGATCAACCCCGATGCCAATCGGCTCTAACGCAAGAATAACCATGCCGCCTGATAGAAGACCATAAGCGAGCCAGGCAAATCTTTTTTGCAAACATATTTCTCGCCCGTACGCCGACGCTAAAGCTGCCGTCAAAAGAGCCGTTGTTCCGCCCAGCAATGCAGCGTGAATGTGAGAAATTCCCCAACCAGAGGACGCAGAGGCCGGAAGAAGGCTGAAAAGCGCTGGTATCGTCAAGATGAGACCAGCAAAGAAAAGGCCGCAGTGCCATTCCCGTCTCTCAGATTTCATCATCTACCCCTCTCGTTGAATCGCTCGATTATAGCAGGCATCTGCAATCGCGATTCACATCAGGCGTTTCAGCAGTTGGTGACAAAACGGGTGATGGCTCGTAGAAGCAGAATCACCCGTTATTCACCTGGATATATGTCTTTTCAAGCCCCTTTCGACCAACGATACTCAAACACGCCACGACGGCTGGCAAACCCAAAAGCCTCGAACGAAGGCGAATAAAAACCGAGGAGGATCCCATGACAACCACAAGCGCCACCGCTCTTTCCCGCCGAAGCTTTCTTGGCTTAGGCGCCCTGACGGCCTTTGCGTCCGGAGCCGCATTGGTCGGTTGCGCGCCGCAGCCGAGCACAACTCTCGCGGAAACGAGCATCGCGGAAGAACCAAAGAACACTAATTGGGTTGGCGAGGCGCCTCAAATCGACGACGCCGACATCGTCAACACCCTGGAAACGGATGTGCTTATCGTTGGCGCAGGCAATGGCGGCATGGCCTGCGCGGCATCTTGCGTCGACCTCGGTCTTGACTTTATCCTTTGCGAGAAGAATGCAGCTGTTGAAGCCGCCCGTGGCTTCTTTGGCGTTGTCAACTCTGATTGCACAAAGGCAGCTGGGGTCGATATCGATCCCCTGAAACTCCTTAACGAGATGAGCCGTTACGCAGACTTCAAAAACGATCCCCGTGTCACTAAAGTATGGATCGACGAGTCAGCTGAAATGAAACAGTGGCTCGACGGCATCGCGGCCAAAAAAGGACTTAAGGCGACCTTGTGCCTTCACGAGAACCACGGCGATGGCGGCACCGATTACTACATTCCCCCCATTTCTCATGTGTATGTGGCCGATGAATCCATCGAGCCGGGCATTTCTCTTGAAAAAGCAGGGAGCATCGATCTGCCCGTGGACTGGTCTCGCAACGTATGGCTTGAGGAACATCTCAATGAGGCGGGACATCAAGTGACGTTTGAGCACAAGCTCGTTAAGCTCGACCGCGTCGAGGACGGACCCGTCACGGGCGCCATCTTCGAGACGCCTGAAGGATACGTTCGCGTAAACGCTTCTCTCGGTGTGGTATTGGCGACGGGAGGCTATGCAGCCAATGCCGCAATGACACGTGAGCTCAACCCGATTCTTGGAAAATGCATTACCGGCAATGCCTTCTCGCCCAGTACAACCGGAGAAGGAATTCGCATCGCCATGCAAGTTGGCGCACAGTTTGATTCCGAGCCCGCACCGGCAATCTTCAATCGCGGGATGGTGGAGCCAGGCGTAGATGCAGGCTATACCGACGACTCCGATACTGCAATGTTCTCCGGCCAAATCGGGCAAAATGGCATTGGCTCCCAGCCCTTCATGAAAGTTGATCGACGCGGCCGACGCTTCATCAACGAGTCGACGCCGTACGACAACGTTGTATTTTCGGCTGCAGGTCACGAAGGCGGAGTCTGGTGCATGGTATGGGACGCCAACGCGCCCAAGGATGTTAAGCGCTTTGCCACCATCGGCTGCTCTACAGGCGGCATGTGGATGGTGAACTTCGAGACGGTTGACGAATGGCTGGAAGCCATCGAACAAATGATGCATGCTGACACTGCCCCAATTAAAAAAGCTGACACCCTTGACGAACTGGCCGACTTGCTGGGCTTCGAAGGGGCTGACAAGGAGACGTTCCTCGCGCAAGTCGACACCTACAACACCGCTTATGATAATCAGCGCGATGACGAGTTTGGCAAAGAGGCCTATCGCCTCTCCGAGCTGCGAACCGGGCCTTTCTATGGCGCGTGGTTCGGCGGATCCCTCCTTGCCACCTTGCAGGGGCTGCGTATTGATGAGCATATGCGCGTTCTCGACGAGCAGAGCCGTCCGATTGATGGATTGTTCGCCGTGGGCGACTGTTCGGGCTCCATGTACGCCAACACGTATCCTGAGCTCCTTGCCGCTAACGCCTGCGGTCGCACATTGACTTTCGGCCGCCACGTCGCCCGCTATCTGGCCGGCGATTTCTCCTAGTCTACGCTAAGCCAAACGTCCTCCCCTTGCATCCGGATGAGGCCCTCGCGCCTCATCCGGATACTTTGTTTTCTTTCACAAACCCAACCAGGCCTCAGCAATCATCGCCAGCCCTTTGTTCCCCCAAAAGCCGTCACATTATGTCGCCGGAGAACACCGGGGAACGTTCCTTGTGAGTCCCCACCGCACCATGCGATAGCGGCTATCTCAATAGACTCGATGGCCATTACCTCATCTTCGTGCAACGCCGTGGAATCCCAGATGCCCTCTTTCTGCCGCATGTTCATCCAGAACTGTAGTGTGGTGCCGAACAGACGTCCTATGCGAAGGCACCTTTCAGAGTATGCAATCGGTTTCCCGGCGGAAGGCGAAGATCGGTCACGAGAGCCGCATTGTCCACATATTCCAGCTTCCGAAGCGCTCTACGAACAATATCGGCGAGAAGGCTCTTGCTCCGCCCCGTCTCGAACAGCTCTCTCGTGTCGGCATCGGCGAACGCCCTTATCATCTCCCACCTCCTTTGCGATAACGTGACATGTAACGTGACACGATGCATTCGATAATGACGCCAAAGGATTCTGTCCCCTACCGGGCCACGGCGGCATCCATGGCGTCGGCGTAGATGGGCGTGGCCAGGCCGAAGCCGCCGGCCACTTCGATGAGCTGGCCGGTGGTGGCAGCACTCTCGTCGGCGAGGAAGTACACCACGGCCGCGGCGATGTGGGCCGGGTCGGCCATGCGCCCGAGCGGAATGTGGCGCAGGAAGAACTGCTTGAACTCCTCGGAGAGGTTGTCGGCCACAGCATCGGTGGCGGTCATGCCCGGCGCCACGGCGTTCACGCGGATGTTCGACTTGGCCAGCTGCACCGCCATGGACTTCGTCATGTGGTTGATGGCCGCCTTCGCCGTGCCGTAGGCCAGCTGGCTGATGTCGGGCACGCTACCGGCAATAGAGCTGATGTTCACGATGGAGCCGCCGCCGGTCTTCGCCATCTCGCGCGCGGCCACCTGGCAGCCGAGAAATACGCTGCCCACGTTCGCGTCCACTCCAGCGAGGAAGTGCTCGTAGGAGGTGCTCAGCAGGTCCTTGTCCTCGGCGGGGTTCGTGCCGCCGAAGTTGTTCACAAGCCCGTCGATGCGCCCCTCGGCGGCCACTACGGTATCGATCATCGACTGGTAGCTGTCGGGTTTGGACGCGTCGTTGTACACGCATTTCACCGCAAGGCCGGCCGCCGTCATCTCGTCGGCCTCGGCCTGAGCGCGCTCCATGTTGCGGGCACCGATATAGACGATCGCCCCCTCCTGGGCGCACGCCCTCACAATGGCCGCGCCGATTCCGCGCGTGGCCGCCGTCACAACTATCACCTTATCCTGCAGACGCATGGGGAAGTCCTTTCACGCAGCCGGACCCTCTGCCCGGCGAATAGGAAACTGCCCCATTATATGGAGCCGCCCCTTCAAAGACGGCTGCCTCTCGCCACCCGTTTCACGCCCGTTGCCACAGGGCCTCAGCTTCCAAGCAGGGGCGCCGCCACAGATGGGCACTTCTCGAACTTGCACCTCCCCATTGCCTCTAATGATAAAACGTGATAAAAAATGATAAAACGTGATAAAAGGGAGAGTCGTTCATGGCAAATCTGTTTCACCCCAGCTTCGGTAGCCGTCCTGAGCGTATTGTTGGCCGAGATGACGTTATCGCCCAGTTCCTCAAGGGACTTCAACGCGAGCCAGGGCATCGGGATCGGGCGACGCTTGTCTTGGGACAGAGGGGCATGGGTAAAACCGCTCTTCTCCTCCAGCTTGCCGAAGAGGCAAAATCCCGGGGCTTTGTACCAGCCCGCGTCACCTCCGGCGAGGATATGCTCGAGGAAATCATTGAGTCCATCCAAATCGGCGGCTCCGAGTTCGTCTCCGAAAAACCCTCGCGCGTGCGGGGTTTCTCGGCTGGCGCCCTCGGATTCTCTTTCGGCCTCACCTTCTCCGAAGAGGTTCGCGCCAATTACGGATTCAGAACCAAGCTCTCGCTGCTCTGCGACAAACTTGCGGAAAACGGAAGGAAGGTGCTGCTGCTTGTAGACGAAGTGCAGCCGAACACCGACGCCATGAGGGCGCTCGCTTCTACCTACCAACACTTGGCAGGGGAAGGCAAGGAGGTCGCCATTGTAATGGCGGGCCTGCCGGGCTCTCTTTCGCGTGTGCTTAACGACAAGGTGCTCACATTCCTGAATCGTGCCCGCAAGCACGATCTCGGGCCACTTCCCGCAAGCGATATCTTGGCCTATTACGATGACGCCCTCTCGCGCGAGAGGCGCATCGTCGCACCTGAATTACTCATGCGCGCCACCGACGCCACGAGAGGCTTTCCCTATCTTCTCCAGCTTGTCGGCTACTACATCGTGGAACTTACTGCCGCAGGCGACACGATTACCCCCGATGTGCTGGAAAAGGCAATCACGGCAGCGCGACTCGACCTGGCCGCCGACGTGTTCTCGCCCACGCTCAACGCCCTCTCGCCGCGCGATATTGAGGTTCTGCGGGCTGTTGCGGCCCAGAAAACGTCACCCGCCATTGTCGCCGACATCATAGCGACGCTCGGAGTGAAGAACAGCTACTTTCAGCAATATCGAATTCGACTCATCGACGCTGGAGTAGTCGAAGCACCTCGAGACGGTGCGCTCAGCATCACCGTCCCCTATCTGGCAGAATATCTCAACGATGAGAGGCCGGAAACGGTTGAAGAACGCTAGGCCGCCTTATCCCCTCCCCATCGAGCCGGCGATCGACCTCCTGCCCTGCGACCTCGTGCACGAGCGCTTGATCTCAGGCAACGAAAAAGCGGCCACCCCGCAGGGCAGCCGCTTTCGTCAGGCTCGTTTTCCGCAGCTGGCTTAGAACTTGCGGAACTTGTCGGCCGGGGTGAAGCAGATGGGGCACTTCTCGAAGTCGTTGCCCTTGTGGATGTAGCCGCAGATGGGGCACAGGTAGTAGGCCTCGTCGGTGGGGGCGTCGATGTTGTTGTAGGCGTCCATGTACAGCTCGGCGTGCACGGCCTCGGCCAGCTTGGCGCGGGTGAACACCATCTCGGCCTTCTTGTTGCCCTCGTCGATGGCGACCTTGATGAAGTTCGGGTACATATCGGAGGTCTCGTAGATCTCGCCCAGGGCGCCAGCGATGAGGTTCAGGTCGGTGGCAATGCCCTCGGCCTCGGGGGCGGCGGGACGCTCGTAGCCCGGCTCCATCTCGGTGATCACGCCGGCCTCCAGGCCGATGTGGATCTGCTCGGCGGCGCTGGTGGCCTCGAACAGGCGGGCGATCTGGTCGAAGCCCTGCTCCTTGGCGGCCACGGCGCAGGCAGCGTACTTGGCGGACGCGCCGGTCTCGCCGCAGACGGCGGCCTTCAGGTTCTCCAGGGTGGTGCCCACCTCGGTAATGGCCTCGGGAACCACGTTGAAGTTGCTGGAGTTCTCAGCGGTAGGAATAACATCACGCAGATTCATGGAATCGCTCCTTCTGACTCGTCTTCTTGTTTCGGCCACCCGAAAATGGCAGCGATCATTATAGTACGAAGATATTGCGCGAAACCTCAAAGCAACATTTCCCGCCCCCTTTTCACAGGGGGAACACGGGAGCCGCCCGCTGACCGCGCATAGGCTCCGCACCAAGGGCCATTATGGGTGCGCACCCTGGTTTTTCCTTGGGGACATGCCCATCTGTTGCGGTTTCGTAGCATACTGGGCCCAGCATCTGGCATCCGCGAGAAAGAGGCAGCTGTGGAACGAAATGTGGCCTGGAAGCAATACGACGAGGCGGCCCTGGCCGCCCTAGAGGCGCTGGCCGCCGACTATATCGACTTCATTTCAGAGAACAAGACCGAGCGGGAATGCGCCACGGCCGCCATCGCCGCGGCCGAGAACGCTGGCTACGACTCCCTGGCCGACTGTATCGCCGCCGGCACCCCGGTGGGCCCGGGCAGCAAGCTGTGGGCCTGCGCCCAGGGCAAGGCGGTCATCCTCGTGCACGTGGGCAGCGAGCCCCTGGCCGCGGGTCTGAACATCCTGGGGGCCCACATTGACTCGCCGCGCCTGGATATCAAGCAGAACCCGCTGTACGAGGCCAACGATTTCGCGCTTCTTGACACTCATTACTACGGTGGCATCAAGAACTACCAGTGGACGGCCCTGCCCCTGGCCCTGCACGGCGTGGTGGCCAAAACCGACGGCACCGTGGTTGAGGTGAACATCGGCGAGGACCCCGCCGATCCGGTGTTCTGCGTGACCGACCTGCTGCCGCACTTGGGCGCCCAGCAGCTGGACAAGAAGGGCGCGAAGGTGGTGGAAGGCGAGGACCTGGACGTGCTCGTGGGTAACCGGCCGCTGGTAGAGGCGGCGGGCGCCGACGCGAACGCCGAAGCCTCAGCCGACGAGAGCGGCGAGACAGCGGAAGCCGCCGAAGCTACGAGCGAGACGGCCGGCAAGGACCCGGTGAAGGCCCTGGTGCTGTCGCTTCTGGCCGACAAGTACGGCATTGCCGAGGAGGACTTCCTCTCCGCCGAGCTGGAGGTAGTGCCGGCCGGTCGTGCCCGCGATTTGGGACTGGACCGCTCCATGGTCATCGGCTACGGCCAGGACGACCGCGTCTGCGCCTACACGTCGCTGGCGGCCCAGCTGGCCCTGGGCGATGATGTGCCCGCCCGCACTGCCGTGTGCGTACTGGTGGACAAGGAGGAGATCGGCAGCGTGGGCGCTTCGGGCATGGCTTCGATGTTCTTCGAGAACACCATCGCCGAGATCATGGCCCTGGCCGGGGAAGACGGCCCCTTGGCCCTGCGCCGGGCGCTGACCCGTTCCCGCATGCTGTCCTCGGACGTGTCCGCCGGCTTCGATCCAGCCTACGCGAGCGTCTACGAGGCGAAGAACTCCGCCTACCTGGGCCGCGGCCTCGTGTTCAACAAGTACACTGGCGCCCGCGGCAAGAGCGGCTCCAACGACGCCTCGGCCGAGTACGTGGCCCTCGTGCGCCGCATCATGGACGATGCGCACGTGAGCTTCCAGACCGCCGAGCTGGGCCGCGTGGATGCGGGCGGCGGCGGAACCATCGCCTATATCCCCGCGAAGTACGGCATGGACGTCATCGATTCGGGCGTAGCCGTGCTTTCCATGCACGCCCCCTGGGAAGTGACGAGCAAGGCCGACATCTACGAGGCCCGCCGCGGCTATGAGGCCTTCCTGCGCGACGCGTCGTAAGGGCTCGCTACCGCATCACGCAGCGGCAGCCGCTCCGGATTCAGCAACCCCGCCTATGCAGAAGGGCTCCCCCCCCAGGGAGCCCTTCTCGGTTTCATGCCGTGGCAACGTGCGCCTCTGGCACAACTGCGCCGCAACGGCGCACGACCGTCTCGCAGCCTACACCCCTATTCCGCAGCCTCCTCGGCCCAGGGGCTCGCGTATACGGCATAGCTGGCGAACTCGGGAGCACCCACAGCGTAGATGTCGTAGTCGGCGGCCTGGCCCGGCTCGGTGTCGACGATCTTGAAGTAGCCGCCCTCGATCTTGCCGTCCTTATCGAGCAGGATCACGTCGACACGGGACTGATCGGCCCCGTCGAGCCGCTCGCTCGCGGTCACCGTGCCCGTGAACTCCTTAGCGCCGAACTGGGTGTCGGTCGCACCGCCGTCAGAGACCGCGTACACATCGGCGAGCTTCTGATCGGTGGCCTGCCATGAGCCCTCGGGGGTGGTGATGGTGAAATCCACCGTCGCGGGCTGGGCGCTCGTCGTGGAATCGGCGCCCTTGCTCGCCGTGGAACCGGCCACATAGGAGTAATAGTAGGTGGAATCGGGCAGCACACCGGGCGTCTCGATGGTCTCGTCGAAGATCACGTTGCCAGCATCGTCCTTCCCTACCACTTCGATGATGGGATCCACCGCCTCGACGGTCTTGTTCGGGTTCTGCACTTTCACGGCAAAGTCGACCATGCCGTTGTCGGCAGCGAACCAGCCGGAATCGACGATCTGGAGCGCGGCGGGGCTGGCCGCCTCCTGTTCGGCCGTGGCCTCATCGGCCGGCTCGGCCGTCACCACCTCTTCAGTTTCCTCAACTGCCTCAACGGCCGCCGGAGTCCCGTTATCCGGAGCGGTCGGCTGTTCGGTCTGCGCGGCTGTGCATCCGGCCAAACTCAGGGCGAACAAGCCCGCGAAGGCCACCATGCCTATGTTCCTCAGCTTCATTGTCATCACCATTCTCGCGTCGGCTCTTCTCTTGAAATACCGTACCGGCGCCCGTGTGTCGCGCGCCAACATGCCCAAAGACCCACAGCGGCGCGCTCGCGTAGCCGTAGCATCTCTTGAGCCTGCGAGTAAATGATTACCCCTGCTATGGGCGAATCGGAGGCGCAGGCCCTCTTCGTAGCCCCTGCGCCACGGCATTGTTTCTGTTGAAATCGCCGCGTCAACGACGGGAAATCTATAGGAGAAAGGTAATGGTTAACGACATGTCAACCTGGATATCACCCCTCCCCGAGAGATGGGGCGCAGGCGCCGTCCCCGAAAAACACGAAAGCCCGCGGGAGGGGGAATCCGCGGGCCTCATGTTGTGGCGACAGCGAGACGAGGAGAAGCTGCGCCACCCAGTAAAACAAGAAGAGAGGAGGTGTCGTCAGGCACGAGGCTCATCGGAAGGCTCTCGCCTTCTCGGAAGTTCCCTGCCCCTTCCGACGAAAGTTATATTACGTTAACTTCTTCTAGGTCGCAAGAGTGTTAACTATGGTTTACATTTTCTCCACAAGTACCCCGCAACAAGAGTTTCGCAGCTTTTCTCCCCCGCTCTTTCCTGCTGCGGCAGCGATTTGTCACGGGAACATGGACGCTTATTTACGCGACGGTAACTATAGGCTTTGCAGACCTTGTTCCTCAGGGATTGCGGCCTATACTGCACTCAGCGAAACGGAAAAGAGCTGAAATCCTCCTGTATCTTTCCTCTTTCCCTTTCCTTTCCTTCTTCTCTCTTTTGGAAGCGGGCATCCCCTCAACAGGCCCGCTTCCCCGAGAACGAGATCTCCCCAATCCGTTCTCGAACCCCTGCAAGAGGCGGCCCTTCCCAGGCCGCCTCGCTTCTTTTCTATGGGATAAACGGCGCCGGGAATCCAAGGGGGTGGGGCTCCCCGAGCTTGTTCTCAGAGGCACTCTCCATGGGAATACAGCCCCGTCCCTTGCTCGGCCACGGCGAGTTCGACGATGCGTGCTACGATGCCTTGACGGGAGGCTCCTCGCCCAGAATCTCCAGGGCCCGCTTGTAGCCGCCGGAACCGTAGCTGAGGCACTTCGACACGCGAGCGATGGTGGTGGCCGAGGCGCCCGTTTCCGCCTCGATAGCCGCATAGGACTTCCCCGCCGCCAGCAGGCGCGCCACCAGCAGGCGCTGGGAGGTCTCGCGAATCTCACGCACAGTGAACAAATCCTCCAGCAGGGCGAAAACGTCATCGGGCTCGTCGAGCTTCGCCAAAACCGTCAGCAGGTCATCCACGTCCGCCGTGCGAATATCAGCCATCGACTTCCTCCCATACCTCGCAAGCCCGCAAGCTTGCCGCCAGCCCTTTATCAGTACAGACCATTGTACTCCAACGCGCTAAAGCGATGGAGCAGGGGGCAAGGGACTCCAGAGAAATCAGATGTACTGCCCCGCGCCAGCATCTCTGGGCCCTTAACAGCCGGCAGGTACCTTGATGCCACTTTTACGTCGGAATAATTGGCATTTGTGCCACTTTTACGTCGGAATAATTGGCATTTGTGCCACTTTTCAGGCGGAATATTCCATTTCTCCTGGCAAAGCATGCGCGCTCATGGTAACCTCCCTACCATGGAAAGGAGGTCTCTATGGAACGATTCGCCATGAAAGATCTCATCGCCTGGAAAAACTCCCCACGGCGCCGGCCGTTGCTCGTGCAAGGCGCGCGACAGGTAGGAAAAACCTGGCTCATCAAAGAGTTCGGCCGCGCCAACTTCAGCGCCGTAGCCTACGTGAACTTCCTCGAAGACGAAGCCATGGGGCGGCAATTCGATGGCGAGCTGGCCCCATCCCGCTTGCTCGACGCCATAAGCTTGTACACGGGCGTCAATGCCAAAGACCCCGAAACGCTTGTCGTGCTCGACGAAATACAGGAGTGTCCCCGAGCGCTCACCGCCCTGAAAACCTTCGCCGAGCGCAGCCCCGAGACAGCGCTCGTGGCGGCGGGGTCGCTTTTGGGCGTCGCCCTCCACCGAGGCACCTCCTTCCCCGTGGGAAAAGTCGACCATCTGTTCATCTACCCCATGACTTTCGACGAGTACCTGCTGGCGACAGGCAACGAACCTATGCTTCGCGCGCTGGAAGACGCCGACTTCGACTTGGTCGATTCCCTCTCCGAGCGCTATATCGAGCAGTTGCGCAACTACTACTTCGTCGGCGGCATGCCCGAGGTGGTTCAGGTGTTTCTGGATACCGGCAGCTTCAGCGATGCGCGCAAGCAGCAGGACCGCCTCTTGTTCGACTACGAGCACGACTTTTCCAAATACGCCGACGCCTCTCTGGCGGAAAAGATTCGCCTCGTGTGGAACTCGGCCCCCGGGCAGCTCGCTCGCGAGAACAAGAAGTTCGTCTACTCAGCCGTGCGCACGGGAGCCCGCGCTCGCGGCTACGAAGAGGCCATCCAATGGCTCGTCGATGCCGGGCTGCTCCTGCGGGTCAACCGCATCGCGAAGCCGGGATTGCCCCTGGCCTCCTACGAGGACAGGAACGCCTTCAAAATCTACCTGCTCGACGTGGGACTTCTCGGCGCCGCCAGTCGGCTCGACGCCTCGGTTCTCGTCGAAGGTCACGAGCTTTTCTCCGAGTTCAAGGGCGCTCTTACGGAGAACTATGTGTGCCAGGAGCTGGTGGCTTCGGGGAAGGTAGCTCCCTACTACTGGTCGGCCGAGAACTCCTCGGGCGAGGTCGACTTCGTATACGACTACGGCCGCTCAGTTGTAGCAGTTGAGGCGAAGGCCGCCACGAACCTGAAAGCGAAGAGCCTTCGATTGTTCGTAGAGCGCAACCACCTCGGTCGGGGGCTGCGCCTCTCGCTTTCCCCCTTCAAGGAGCAGGACTGGGTGGTGAACCTCCCCCTCTACGCCGCGGGCCTTTTGCCCGATTGGTTCGCACGATTTGCAAGCTAGGGATGCAGAAGTTTCTCAGAGAACCCCTTCGCACCTTCGTAAAGCGGTGCGAGGCAGCGTGATCTGTCGCCGTGCCCGCTTTACGCGCGGCGCATGAAGCGGGCGTAGGCGATGGCGGCCGCGAAACCGCAGGCGGCGACGGCAGCGGCGACGGCCATGGCGCAGGCGAATCCCTCGGCGCTCGCCTGGGCCTCAGGAGCGCCGGCGGCAGCGGCCCTTGCGGTGGCAGCGCTCATGACGCCGATGTAGGTGGCCGGCCCCAAGCACGCCGACAGCTGCACGGCCATGGACATGAGGGTGACGCCATGGGAGTCCAGCTCGTCGGGCAGGCGGCGCAGCCCTGCCGTCTGGGCCGGCGAGAGCACCATGCCCGTGCCCAGGTAGCCGAAGAAGATGCCCATCGTGGCCGCCGCCACCGAACCCGCGAGGGCGCCGGCGATGGTCACGGCAAGCCCCGCGGTCGCCAGTCCGAGGCCCGCCGGCAGCACGGGCCATTCCCCGCGCCGGTCGAGCACGCGCCCGGCCACCACGGCCGCGCTCGCGTTCGCCAGCACCGGCGCCACCATGAGCAGGCCCGCCGTGCTGGCGGGAAGCCCGGCGGCTTCCTCAAAGTACAGCGGCGCCATCACCGAGAGCGAGAAATACGTCATCATGGTGATCATCACGAGCACCGCCGCCGGCCAGAACACCCGGCGGTGCAGCGGCGCGAGCGACACGAGCGGACGGGCAAGCTTCTCCTGGCGCCACGCGAAGGCACCGAGGGCCGCGGCCGACCCCGCCAGCGCCGCCGCTCCCACCGCCGGATGCAGGGCCACTTCCGACAGGCCCACCGACAGCAGCGTCACCCCGAGGGCCACGAGCAGCGCCGAGAGCACATCGAAGCGGCTTGCAACTGGCTCGCGTCCGTCGCGCACCACGAAGGCGCCCGCGCCCACGAGGAGCACGGCGGCAGCCAGCGGCACGAGAAAGACGCTGCGCCACCCCAGACCGCTCACCATGAAGCCGGTCACAATGGGGGCGGTGGCGGGCCCCACGGTAATCATGGCCGAACCGATGGCCAGGTAGGCTCCCATCTTCTCGTGGGGTACCCGATCGACGATGACGTTCATCATAAGCGGGATGAACACGCCGGTGCCCACGGCCTGCACAAGACGCGCCGCCAGCAACACCGCGAAGTTGGGGGCGACAAGGCCGCCGAGCGAACCGGCAATACTCAGGGCCGATGCCGCGAAGAACAGCGTGCGCATAGGCAGGCGGCGGTACAAATACGCCATGCAGGTGACCACCACGGTCACCGCGATCATGTAGCCGGTGACGAGCCACTGGGCCGTCACCGCGTCCACCGCGAAGTCGCCCATAATGGCCACGAGGGCCATGTTCACCAGATTCTCGTTGAAGCCGGCCAGAAAGCCGCAGCCGTAGAACACGGCCAGCAGCGGGGCCAAAGACGGGGTGCGCATGCCCTTCCTCTCTCGAGTTCGTACCGTGGAGCGCGGCAGAACCGGGAAGGCAGCCGCAGGCAGCGTAGATACGGGAGCACGGGCGCGGCGCACGAGCCGCACGACGGCGCTCCCGCCGCGTTCTGCTGGGAAGAGTGTAGCGCATGGGCGCGTTTTTGACTTGGAAATCACGACTTTGGAACCGATAGGCGGCAATCTCGGCATCGGCGAAATGCGCGACCTGGGGAAACGCCGATCCGGTTGCCCTCAGCGAGCGCCGAAACGGCGTTTTCGGTTCCCAAACCGTTCAAAAGAAGCCAAAATCGCAGCCGGGACGCCGCCCATGGGGAGAAACGGCGCTAGGCGACTACTTCGCCCTGGGGGCCTCCCGCCGCCGCACTCGATTCCGCGGCGGCGCTTTCTCCCTGACCCTGAGCACGCTCGCCCTGCGCGCCCTCGCCTTGCTGGGCACTCTCGGCGTTTGAGCCGCCGCGGCGACCGCCGAAGCCGCGGCCCTGACCGCCATCGCCCTGCGGCTGCTCGCCATCAGCGAAATCGCCTCGCATGCCGCCGCGCTGGCCGCCCATGCCGCCCGCAGTCGGCGTGGTGGACGCCGTGAACTCAGTTGCCGTTCCGTTGACAGACACCGTGCCCGCATCGCCTTCGGCCAACTGCGGGGCCGAGACAACAACGCACTGGAAGGCGGACGGAGCTGTATAGTCGACCAACGTCGTGCCGGCCGCATCGGCCACCGCCACCTCCGCGCCAGCGGCCCCTTGGGCCATCACCAGCGCGAAGGGCTGCGTGCCCTCGGTAAACGACTCGGCCATCCCGGCCGAGCCAGCCAAAAGCACCGTGCCGCCGGTGATGGTGGCGCCGTACTCGTAGTCAAGCGCACTGTCGCCGTTGCCGGAACTGACCCCGAGCAGCGTGCCGCCTGTCACCTCGATGTACCCGTTGGAGTCGACGGCATCGCCGCCAGCCTGGATAGTCACCGCGCCGCCATTGACCTGGATGAGGCAATCCTCGCTCGCGTTGGCGCCCAGAGGACCGCCTGCGCCGCCCATGTCGGCCAGGTCGCCGCGGCCGCCCTGGGGCATCTGGCCGCCTTCCGCCCCCTCGGGCCGCTCGGGCATCTGACCGTCAAACCCCTCGGGAGGCTCCGGCATCTGGCCGTCTTCCGACATCGTCGGCACCTCACCTTCGGGCAGATCGGGCATGGTACCGTCGGGCATCTGCCCGTCAAAGCCCTCGGGGGGCTCGGGTGCCTGGCCGTCTTGCGGCATCGCGCCATCTGGGGCGCCGTCGGGCACACCGCTGCCATCGGGCGCGCCGTTGCCGTCGGGCGCACCGTTGCCGTCGGGCGTCTCGCCCTGCGGCTGGGGCTCTCCGCCCTCCGCGCTCATCCCCGCCGCATTGGAAGCTGCCGAAGACCCCTCAGCATCCGCGCTCTCGTCGGAGCGCTCGGCCACCGCCGCGTTGACGCCATCGTCGCTCGCCACGATGTTCAGCTCACCGTCGTTCACGATAACTTCCTCGGCCTCGATGCCCTCCTCGCTTCCCGTCACATTCAGCGTGCCGCCGTCCATGGTGAAGCGAGTCTCGGCGTTCACGCCCTTGCCTCCAGCCTCCACGGTAAACGAGCCGCCCGTCATAGCCGCTTCCACTTCGGAGCGCAACGCATGATCGGCGGCCTTCACGATTCCCTCGCCGCCGGCAATGCGCAGATAGGTGGCCGCCTGCACGCCGTCATCCTGCACATCCATGGCGAAGGTGCCGCCGTCGATGGACACTAAACCGCGCGTCGGGTCCTCATCATTGCTCGACTTCACCCCGTCGCCCCCGGCCGTCACCGTAAACGAGCCGTCAGCGATCTTCACGCAGTCCTTGCCCCGCAGGCCGTCCTCCTTAGCCGTCACGGTCAGCGTGCCGCCGGTGATAACCAGATCGTCCTTGGAGTTCACACCGTGACGGTAGTTGCCCTCCACCGTGAGGGCGCCGCTTCCGTTGATGGTCAGATCGTCCTTGGAGAACAGGACCGCGTTCGGCTCGTCCTCGCCATCGGCGAGCGTATAGGCCGCGCCGTCGGCCAGCGTGTTCTGCGAGCCGTCGGCCAGCGTGATGAACACCTTGTCGGCCTGCTGCACCTCGAAGGCGGCGCCATCGCTATGGCGGATGGTCGCGCCGTCGAGCACCACCTGCACCTTATCCTGGTCGGCTGCGTTCACCACAAGAGCGCCGTCGGCAAGCTCGCCGGACACCACATAGGTGCCGGCGGCCGTAATGGTCACCGTGGAGCCGTCCGCCGCAGCGCCATCGCCCTCAACAGTCGCGCCCGCGCCCGAAAGCGCGATCTTCGTGGCCGATGCGGTATCGTAGGAGGCATCCTTGTCGCGGTCGGAGTAGGCGAAGTCCATACCCGCAATATCGATGAGCGCGTCCCAATCGACCGCTTCGGCGCTGGCCGCTGCGCCACCGCCTTCACCAGCCGCGCCGCCCTCGCCGGCCGCCCCGCCGCTTTCAGCAGCATTGTCGCCGTAGGTGCCGCCCGCGCAACCGGACAGCGCCAACGTAGCGGCCAAGGCCGAAGCCAGCGCCCCGCGCGCCCACCGTCGCCGCCGCTCAACCGTGCCGTTCATCATATTCGTCTTCATCATGCACATCCTCCCAATAACGTATCGCGTTTCTATTTCATTCAGGAAACCCTCGAAGCGGCCCCCAGCAGCCGTTACAGCGTTTCCCGCGCCTGGGGCACCAGCCCCAGCGAGATCTTCAAATTCCCATTGAGGCACCGCAGCTCGTCGATCATGGCCTTCTCCAGCCCCGGCTCGCGCATGCGCAGCTGGTAGGTCAGCTGGAAGAGGCTGCCCATGTTGGTGGTGGTCACCTCGGTCAGTTCGGCCTCGACGGCGTAGCGGCCGAGCACCTCGTCAAAGATGCCGTCGTATTCCAAGTCTTCGGGAATGGTGACGCGCAACATCTTGCCCGGTTCGCGTGGCCGGCCGAAGGGAGTGAGCACGAACAGCAGGTTCACCAAGGCCACCACCGCGGTGAACAGCACCGCGAGCCCCAGAAAGCCCATGCCCGTGGCCAGACCCACGGCCATGGCCAGAAACACGCTGCCGATGTCCTTCGCCGATCCGGGAATGGAGCGGAAGCGCACCAGGTTGAACACGCCCATGACGGCGATGCCCGCGCCGAGGTTGCCGTTCACCAGGGTGATAACCATCTGCACGATCAACGGCAGCAGGGCCAACGTGACCACGAAGTTCTTCGTATAGTTGTGGCGGAACATGTACACGGCCGCGCAGATGGCGCCGAGCACCACCGAGAAACCGCAGCACAGCAGAAAATCAGTGGCCGACACCGCCCCTACAAGAGAGTCGGCCGTACCGAACACAGAACTGAAGGTTGCATCGAACATGAAAATCCTTTCTTTAGGCGAGTACTCTTCCAAAAAGTGGACAAAAAAGCCTCGAGTGAGCTCTCAACCGTCCCCAAAGCCCTATTTCAAGGGCGCGACCCCTGTCGCCAGCCCGAAAATCACAGGCAAAGCTCGTATCACACGATCATTTTGCTCACTCGAGCGAGGCCCGGCTGCTCACTCGACCCACTTTTGTCCATTTTTTCCCATTGTGCCCACAGTGAGCGAGTTGGTAAGCGCTCCCGTACTTGGTGAACGATGCCGGGTAGATGCGATGGGTCGAGAGCATCGTCACGAGCCAGGGCGGATAGGGGCCGGCGCTCTTAATTTCCAGGATGGCCTCGTCGGAGGCGATAATCGGCAGCCAGGGGGCCTTCGGCTGGTGACAGTCGAGATACACCAGCCCATCGTCGAAGGTGAGGCGCAGACCCGGGTCGAAGACGGGGCGTCGGGCTGCATCGAATGCGGAGCGCGGAGCTAGGTCGAAGGAACCAGCCGCTTTGATCCCGCCGCGCCCTCCTGCCCCGTCGCACCCTTCGAATGCGTCAGCCGCAGCATAGGCCCAGGCCTCGCGGTCGCAGGCGATGCCCATGGATGGCACCAGCGGTAGCCAGCGATCCATTGCGGCCGTCAACTCCCGGGCGATCTGGCGGGCACCGGGCGCGAGGCCTCCCTCCTCGGAGCCGTCGGCCACGGGCCAGCGGGCCCAGGCCTGCTCGTAGGGCAAACCGCTCACGAAGGCCAGGGCCGCCGGCAGCGTAAGGGCCAAGCGCCGCTTGTACACGATGCCCTTGAACTTCTTCTTGATGCCGAAGAACACCGTCGGCGCAGCACTCAAGCCGGCAGCGGCCAGGGCTGAAGCCGCCCGTGCCTCCACCTCGCCGTCCGACAAGGGCGCTCCGCCAGCCTCGCGCCTCACCGGTTCCCCGCCACCGATCTCGTGCCGCACCATTTCCACGCCATCGGGCTCACGCCGGGCCGGGCCGGCGCCGAACGCGGTCATGAGCGCCACGCCAGCCGCCTCGCCGTAGGCCCGCAGGCGCAGTTTCTCCTTGTACAGGGGCTTTTCCACTGATCGGGCGATCATGGCCCGGTCAGGCGTGTCCACATACAGGCTCGTGATGCGGGTGCGACCGTAGGCGTCCACAGCCATGGGGCCGCCTTCCCGGGCAGCCGCCTCCACCGCACGCCGCTCGGTCGCCCCGAGGCAGTGCTTCTTTTCCACGCGCTTGAACACGCACTGGTAATCGGCCACAGGTCACCTCCTTTCGCTCTTTCCCGGCGGCCATCATAGGGGGACTTCCTGAAAAGTCCCTGAAGCAGGGCGGTCCTTTCAGCTTGCTTTCAGCCGCGGCGTTACAATGGAGGTCGTGGCAAAACGGCCCGGCCTAAGGAGAAGGAGCCCCATGCACATACTGGTGGTGGAAGACGACGTGCGCCTCGCCGAGGCGCTGGCCCGCATCCTGGAGGACAACGGCTACACCGTGGACGCGGTCCACGACGGCCAGGCCGGCATCGACTACGGCGCGACGCGCATCTACGATGTCATCATTTTGGATGTCATGCTGCCGAAGGCCGACGGCTTTGCCGTGGCCCAGCACCTGCGGCGTGCCCATGTGAGCACGCCCATCCTGCTGCTCACGGCCCGCGACGCCACGACCGACAAGATCGCCGGGCTCGATTCGGGAGCCGACGACTACATGACCAAGCCCTTCTCGCCGGCCGAGCTCATGGCCCACTTGCGGGCCCTCACTCGCCGTCAGGGCGACGTGGTCTTCGAGACCCTGGTCGCTGGCGATCTCACCCTGAATCTGGAGAGCTTCGACCTCACCTGCGGAGACGCCGTCGTGCGCCTGAGCCAGAAAGAGTTCGCCATCGCCCGCATCCTGCTGGGATCGCCCGGAGCGGTCATCTCGAAGGAGGCGCTCATCACCCGGGCCTGGGGGCCCGATTCCAGCGCCAGCGACAACAACGTGGAGGCCTACATCTCCTTTTTACGGAAGAAGATCGCCCACGTGGGGTCGACGGCCAAGATCGAGACCATCCGCAGCGTCGGCTACCGCTTCGCCGAGGGCGCCCAGTGATCGGCAACGACCCCACCGCCTCGCCGATGACCGACCCTGCCATTGAGGCACCTGCCGCATCCCGCGCCTCCGCCGCACCAGAAGCCCCCCGCGACGCCGCGTCCCCCGCAGCCGGCCGGGGCTCCACAGCGGAGGCCCGCAGTCGCGGCGCCGCGCCGATCCCTCCCGCTGCGGCCACCGGGCCCTCCAGCACGACGACCCCGCCTTTGCTGCGCGGCTTGCGGGCGAAGTTCATCGCCTTGAACATGGGCCTGGCCGCCCTGGTGCTGGCCGGCTCCTTCACGGCCATCTGCTACATGGACTACCGCAGCGATGTGGACGAGACCTACCGCACCCTCGCCCAGGCCCTGAGCCCCGCGGGCCATCGGGCCCAACTCGTTCCCGATCGACACCCCCTTACACCCCCTGAAGAGAGCGGTCCGGCGGACGAGGGTACCTTCACGCCCCCGGAGATCGGCGGAGAGCTCCAGGGGACGCCGGACAGCCCCGTGCCCACGGCCGTATACCATTGGGAGGGCGATCTCGTCCAGCCGCTGTTGGAGCAGTCGAGCGCCGTCGTGCCCGAAACGGTGCTGCCCGAAGCGATGCAAGCGGCCCTGATGGCACCGGGCACTCACGGCTACCTAGAGGAGCAGCGCCTGTTCTTCTCAAAGCGGGAAGTGGGGCCCGGATGGCTCGTGGCCTTTGCCGGCGGCGGGGCGGCGAACGCGTGGCAGGGGCTCGCTTGGGGGCTTGCGGGCATCGGCGTGATGGCCCTTGGGCTGTTGTTCCTGCTCAACCTGCGGTTCTCCCGCTGGGCCCTCGGGCCGGTGCAGCGGGCCTGGAACCAGCAGCAGCAGTTTGTCGCCGATGCTTCCCACGAGCTGAAGACGCCCCTCACGGTGATCCTCGCGAACAACGCCATCCTGCGCCGACGGGGCGGCGACACCGTGGCCAGCCAGATGCAATGGGTGGAAAGCACCCAAGTGGAAGCTGAGCGCATGCAGGCCCTTGTGGCCGATATGCTCGATCTGGCCCGCCCGGCCACAGAAGAGGCCGCCGGCGACGAGGCTCCGCTGGTGAACCTCAGCCGCCTCGTGGAAGGCGAGGCGCTCTCCTTCGAGGCCGTGGCCTTCGAGCGCGATATCGCCTGGGAGAGCTCCGTGGCCGCCGGCATCTCGGTGCGCGGAAACGCCACACGCCTCGAGCGGCTCGTGGCCGTGCTGCTGGACAATGCCTGCAAGTACACAGAGCCCGGGGGCACCGTGGCCATCCGCCTCGGCACCGAGCTGGGCGAGGCCGTGCTGGCCGTGCGCAACAGCGGCGAGCCCATCGCCGCCGAAGACCTGCCGCACCTGTTCGACCGCTTCTACCGAGCCGATAAGGCCCGCACCCATGGAACGGCCGCCCTGGCCGGAGGGAACGGCCCGGCGGCTACCGCTGCGGGCATGCCGGCGTTGGCCGGTGATCGAGCCGGTGACAGCGCCGCGTACACCGGTGCTGCGAGTGGGCCCCCGTCGTCCGCCGCGAGCGCCCCGGCACCGGCGGTCGATGGCTATGGCCTCGGCCTGGCCATCGCCCAGGACATCGCCCGGGCCCATCGCGGAACCCTCACCGCCGCGAGCACCGCCGAAGCAGGCACCACCTTCACCCTACGCCTCCCCTTGGCCTAGGCTTTCGCCTTCTCCTCGCCCAGGCGCCCACCCCTTCCCCATCTGACCCCGCACCCGCTCCCCCTTCGCCAACGACAGAAATGTCGTTTCTCGCCCTCCACTGGGCAGCTCAGCCCATGAAGCGATCCGATCGATCCTTCCCCTACAAACAAAGAGGGATTCCCTCGGCGACTAAGCCAAGGGAATCCCTGCTATCGAATTTCGCCGAGAGAAATCCAGCTACGACCGCTGCCAACGTGCAATGACCAAGGCGAGGAGAGATACTGTCGCCATCGCAAAAAGGACGGCCCCTCCCGTCGCATCGCCCGTTTGCGCCAGGGGCGTCGTAGACGAGGCTGTTTTCTTGGCAACTCGTTCGCCATCTTTCACCGGCTTCTCAGTCTTTCCATCGGCCTCAGGCCCAGTGCCCACCTCATCTTCGGAAGGCCCCGGCTCTTGGCCCGCTTCCTGCTCGGGAATGCCAATCGCGAAGGTAGAGAGATCGCTTACCTCGACGCTCACATGGCCGTCAGCCACCTGAACCCGCTGAGAAGTGATACGACCATCGTTGTGCACGTGCCACAGAACAACCCAGTCTCCATCACGGCCGCCGAATTCCTTGGCCTTAACGGGGAATGTAAGCTTGAGCGTGCCGAAACCGTCGTGAACCTCGCCACCATTCACGGTCATATCGACTTCGTATACGCTGTCCAAAACGCATTTCCCATCCCCGAGGACGACCATGAGCTTGTCATAGGCAGCCCCCGACTCCACCGCCTCGGCGTCCACTTTGACGTAGCTGCCGTCGGGAACGTTCTCGCCGCTCAAATTTCCGCTGGCCGTGATTCCCGAGCTTCCCCCTACATGGATGGCATCATCTGCGGCCGACTCCTCTTTGACGAGCCACAGAGACACCAAAGCGACATCTGCGGTAATGGGGGTGTTGAAGTCGTAGCGCGGGCTGTTCACCGTGAGCGTTTCCGCCATCAAGTCGAGGCGCCCGTCGGTGGCCCAATCAACGGGAATGGCGGTCCAGCCAATGAACTTCCTATCGGGATGGATCTGCTGTGCCTGGGCTACATCTCCTTGGATCTCAGCCACGAGCTCGGGGTTCCCAGCGACGGAACTTCCCTTCCTCACCTTATAGCGAGAGGGTGCTCCACTTCCCTCGATCATATCGGGAGCATCTACCGGCCACCAACCGGCTATAAAGACAGTGCGGGTCTCCTCGGCCGCGTCCTGAGCCGTTTCGGACTGGGCCGACGATGCTTCCTCCGAAGCGGGGGCGTCAGCCTTGACGCTGGCATTCGGAACAGCGCCCTCCTCGACACCGGCGCTCAGTGCAGGCTCTTCATCAACGGGCTGCTCTGGGGAAGAGGCCTCCGGGGAAGGCACTCCGCCCGCGTCCGTTGACCCCCGCGACGGCTCGCCATCGATGGTCGATGCTTCCCCGTCGCTCCCCACGGGCGCAGGGACCGCGACATCAGACGCAGGGGCATCGCTGTTGACTTCCTCGCTCTCGAAGGGAATATCCTGCACCTCCAAAGGCGCTTGAACGGTCTCGTCACCGGCGAAGGCGCTCGCCGCACCCACCGACGGCAGTCCCATGCCCGCGACCAAAGCCACGGCGCACAGAAGCGAACCCCACCGGGAAAGACGCTGCTTGCTCTGTTCTCTCACTCCGATCTCCTTTTCTCCACGAAACACTCTCTCCGAGGCATCCGGACAACGGTTCGGCGCCCACCTATTCAAAGTAAAATTATAGAATTGCGCCCCTTCGCCGAGCCCTCCCGAATCTGACATAAAAACGCCCATTTATGCGGGGCACACACAAAAGCCCCCGAGCCATGAAGAGGATAGAGGCTCGGGGGCGGGGTAGGGCAGCTGCCAAAGTTACCGGGAGAAAGGCAGCCGTCTACCTCTCGAAAATGTCGCCGTTGAACGTAAGGCGGAAGGTGTCGAGAATCTGATGGGGGTTGTCGGCCAGGTCCACCGGCCGCGGCGTCATGGGATAGCGATGGCAGGTGCCATCCACCAGCCAGTCGGTGCGCACCTCGTCGAGGATCGTGATGGCCTGGGTCGGGCAGATGTCCCGGCAGCTGCCGCACTTCACGCAGTCGGCGGGGGTATGGGCCACGCCCAGTGCGCCATCGGCCTCATCGAACTTGGCAATGGCGCCGGTGGGACAGAACGTGGCGCACATACGGCAGGAAACGCACTTCGCGCCATCGATGACCACGGCCCCCGCCAAGCGGCACGCCACCGACGGAGCCGCCGGCTCGCCCAAAGCAGCCAGGGCATCAAGTAAGCGCTCGCGCCGATCGGGAACGAAATGGGGCAGGGTGCCGTCCTTCATGACGTGCAGGGAATGGGACGCGACCTTGCGGCTGTGACCCGAATTCCAGAAGAAGCGCAGGCCCGGGCCCACCGTGGCATCGGCCGCCTCGGCCTCCGGGGATGAGAGGGACACCGGGCCGCGACCGACTGGGCGCGGGCCGCCCTCGGAAACCGCCCCGGCGGCCATAGTCGCGCCATCGCGCACCACGGGCACGCAAGCGCGTCTCTCGGCGAAGAAGTCGTCGCGGGCCCAGGCCACCTCAGCGGCCGTAACGCCCCCGGCCAGCAGAAACTGCGGCACCTCGTCGGTCACCCGCACGGCCAGGGAGGCACCCCAGGCATCCAGCAGGGTCCGAGCCGTCTCGGCCACGAGCACGGCTGTAGCGGCCCCGTGGCGCTGGGCGCACCGGTCGCATCGGCCGCAGAGCACGGTAGCCTCCCGCACCCCGCGGGCCGCCAGGGTGCACAGAAGCGACTCATCCACGCGCCCGGCGCACACCACGGGAACCACGGCAGCGCTATCCACGAGGCCATCCAGCGCCTCCAGGGCCAGCCCGCAGCCCACGACCACCCGCCCGTCGCGCACGGCGCTCAGGCAGGCACCGGCCAACTCGGCATCGCTCGGGTTCAGAGATTCCAAAGCGCACGTGGGGCACACCGTGGCACAGGTACCGCAGCCGACGCACCGGGCCGCATCGATAACCAGCTCGCCCTCTACCAGGGCAATGCAGCCCGAGGTGCAGGCGGCGGCGCATTTCAGGCACGCCACATTGCGATTGCGCACCTTGGCGCAGCGCTCCCGATGAACGTGAATGGCCGCGCTGTCCACGGCCGTAAAGGCAGCACCCACATGACGGTGAGCGGCCGCATCGATCTTCTCAACCATAGCTGCTCCTCTTCAAAGGCGGTCGAGCCTCTCCCAAAGCTCTTCCGCTCTTACAACTAAAGCAATATCTCTTACGTCGGGCTCCGGCGGCCGCCCTCGCCGACCTCTGCGCGCCCTGCACTCTGCTCAAAATGATATCGCGCAGGCGGCCCGCGGAACCCGTGCTCGCCGACCTCTGAGCGCCCTGCGAAGAACGCGGCTCAAAAGAAGCAGATTCCACGCCAGCAGCAGCGATGCGGGGATGGTACCGACTAGCGTGCGTCATCCCCTCTGCTTCTCTCGCCGCGTTCGCAGCAGGAGCAGCGCGAAGCGGGCGGCGAGCACGGGTTCCGCGAGCCGCCCCAAGTTCCTAGTCCAGCTTCGGCTCCAGATCCTCCAGGGCCGGGTCGGCCACCACAACGGTGCCCTTCGCCTTCTTCCCCGCCAGCAGCGGCATGGTGATGGCGCGGGTGGGGCAGGCGTCCACGCAGGCGCGGCAACGGGTGCAGTCGGCCGTGGTGAGCTCACCAAAATCGGGGTGGCGCAGATTGATGTCGAACTGGCATACCTCGGCGCACTTGCTGCACGAGGCGCCCTTGGCGGTTTCCAAGCACTTCTCATCGTCGATAACCGGCACGAAGGTGCGCGAGAAGCGGCCCACCAGGTTCATGAGGGCCGACAGCGGGCAGAAGCGCGTGCACCACTTCCGCAAAAACACGATCTCGATGATGAGCATGGCCGGGATGAGAATGATGCCGATGGTGGCGTCGCCCGCCGAGAAGGCCCGCCACAGCACGAGCACCGTGGCGAAGGTGAGGCCCACGGGGCACACGAGGCAGAACACCGGGAAGCCGAACACGGCCGTGGACAGAAGCGCGCCGCCGAGCACCGCGTGGCGCGAGTCCAGCTTGCCGTGCTTAACCGGCTGGCACTTCCCGCAGGCACCGCAGGCGTGGCCCTTGGCGTCCTTGGCGCCCTTCGCCGGCTTCAGACTGTCCAGCTCTTGCTGGGAGATAGCCTTGATCTCGGCGTTCTTCTGCTCGGCCAGGACCTTGCGCTTCTTGGGCGAGCGGAAGTAGTCGCGGATGCGGTAGATAAGGGTGGTGGGGCACAGCCACGCGCAGAAGGCACGGCCCACGAGCAGCACGAGGGCCGCCATGATGACGAGCGAGATGACCGCCCGGGGAATCATGGTCTTCGTGGCGATCATGGTGCCGAGCGCGCCCAAGGGGCACAGCGCCGCGATGGTGTCCCAGCCGAAGCCGGACAGGGTGCCGGTGCTCACGCCGGCCACCAGGCCGATGGTCATCACGCCGAACACCGCGGCGGCAATGAGGGTGCGGAGGTTCTTGGTCTTCATGGGTGCGTCCTCCCTACGCCTGGATGGGGCGCACCACAATGGCGCGCTCGTTGGACTTGATGGAGCCCGAGGACAGCGACAGGCACACGGCTTGGCAGGCACCGCAGCCATTGCAGCGATCCTCGATAACGTAGGGAATGGGGTTCGCGCCGCCCTCGTCCTTCAGCTCGATGGCGCCGTACTTGCAGGCATCGTAGCAGTCGCGGCAGCCGGTAAGGCGGTAGGCCAGACAGGTGCGCGGGTCAATTTCGGCCGTGCCGATGACAATGTCGCCCGTCTCGCCAGTCTCGGGGTTGCCCACGGTGTAGGAGGCCGGAAGCTCCAAAGCCTCGGTGGGGCACACGGCCACGCACTGGGGCACGCCGCCGTTTTCCTCGTAGCAGAAGTCGCAGTAGTTCCCCGTGTTGAAATCGAGCATGGGACTGCGCATGCCGAGCAGGCCGTCCTCGATCTTCGCGGGCACGATCACCTTGCGCGGGCAGGCCTCGTAGCAGCGCTCGCAGCGGATGCAGCCCGACACCAGGTGCGCCTCGTCGGTGCCTCCGGGAGGCCGGTTCAGCGGGTTGTGCCCCGCATAGCGCAGGCCGCCTAGCCCCAGCAGGGCCACCGTGGACCCCACGCCGATGAACAATCCGCGTCGCGAGATGCCGCCGCGCTCGGTGCGCTTGGGCTCAGCGGCGCCATCCCCGGGCACCGCCGTCGCTTCTTTCTTCTCCTCAGCCATGGCTTCTCCTCTTCACTCTCGCTCAAATGGCTTCAAAATCGCGGTTCCGCACGGGCGCAATCGCGATTTTCAAGCCATTTCGGAAACCGCATGGCCCCTCCCCGGGGAAGGCGCCGCCCGCGCGCCGCGTTGCCCCTCGGGAAGGGGGCGCGATCAGGCAGGGAAGCGAGGCGGGCCGACACGTTGCCTGCGGGGCTTGTCCGGTAAGAAAAGCCCGCCTCGCTCAGGTTCCTCAAAGGGCGGCCCGTCGACCAGAACGGGCCGCCTCCGTTACGCTAGTTCGCCCACTGGAACTGGATGAGGGCGTTCACGGCCACTTCGTAGAGCAGCACGCGCCACACGATAGTGCCGATGATGGCGCACGCGATGGCGATCACGGCGGCCACGAGCACCTTGTCGGCGGCAATCTTGCCGGTCATCGCCAGGAAGGAGACGATGGCCGGGGCCACGCACCCGATGACGATGGCGCCGAGCCAGAAGGCCACGGCATGCTGGCCGGTCATGATGGCGCCGGTCACGGCAGCCTCAGCACCGCGCATGGGCACATCGGGCAGGGTCGGGTCGAAGTAGTACTCCATGGTGGTGTAGGACTCGCCCATACCGGAGATAGCCACGGCGTAGATCACGGTCACGATGGCCACGCACACGGTGCCGATGAAGGCCAGGGTGCTCGACAGCTTCACGGCGTCCTCGGCCTTGGTGGCGCCGGCGATGATCATGGCGGCCAGACCGCCGAGCATCACCGTGGCGGCCACGTAGTACACGGGCAGCAGCATGGTGTCCCACACCGGGATGGCGGCCATGAGGTAGGAATCGCCGGTGGCGAAGGGCAGGGCCACGGACACCACGATGGCCAGGATGGCACACCACTTGGGGGCCACACCCTCCTCAGCGCGACGCATCATGAGGAAGTACAGCACCACGGCGATACCGAAGATGATCACGAAGATCAGCTCGATGGTAATGCCCGAGGTGATGTGGCCAAAGCCATTCAGCATGCGCAGGGGGTTCTCCAGATGGAAGAACACCGCCAGGCCGCCCACGGCCAAAGCCACGATGGCGCTCACGCAGGAGGCCAGCTGCATGGCCTTGCCCTTGCCCGCCAGGGTCAGGATGCCCTGGACGAGGAAGATGCCGGAGGCCAGGCAGTTAAAGAAGGTGAAGAGAATAAGGGGCCACTGAATTTCCATTGGTAGTTACTCCCTCCACTTGCGGCCCTCACGCAGCAAGTACATGATCTTGGGATCGTTGCCCTTGTTGGTGAGATGGTGAATGTCGTTTTCGGTAAAGGCTTCCACGTAGTCCTTGAGCTTGACGCGGGTCTTGGTCATCTCGTCGTACTGGCAGCCCGGGCTGTCGGGATGGGCCGGCGCCTCGAAGTTCGCCACACCCTGGTCCAGATCGCCGAAGAAGCGGGCGCGGGCGCCGCACTGGGCCACGCACTGGGGCAGCTCGCCCTGGGAGATGCGCTGCTCGCACAGCGTGCACTTCTCCACGACGCGCTCCTCCTCATTCAGGTAGCGCACGCCGTAGGGGCAGGCCATGGCGCAGAACTGGCAGCCGATGCACTTGTCCTTGTCGATCTGGATAGTGCCGTCGGCGGCCACGTGCGAGGCCTCGGTCGGGCACACCTTCACGCACTCGGGGTTCTCGCAGTGCTGGCACTGGACGGGAAGGAAGTACATCTCCACGTCCGGGTAGGTGCCGGAGCCGCCCTCGATGGGGTGCGGACCGACGCGCAGGGTCTTGATCCAGAAATTGCCCACGTCGACGCCGTTGATGGCCTTGCACGCCACGGTGCAGGCAAGGCAGCCGGTGCAACGGTTCAGGTCCGTGATGATTGCGTAGTTGGACATAGCTTCTACCTCCTTCCTTTATTCCTTGATAAGGCTGATCGTCTGCAGGCCCTTAGCGTCGGACTTCGCGTAGGTGAGCTCCACCTTCGAGTCGTCCAGGCGCGGGTCGTTGGCCAGCCATTCCTTCAGACGCGGGTCGTTGGCGTTGGTGATGGCCTCGTTGCCCCACGGATCGCACGGAACCGGGTTGCCGAACGGCGAGTTCTCCTCGGTGGCCTTGTAGACGACCATCGGGTTGCCGCGCAGCTGGGAGGCGCCGCAGATCCAGCACTGGGCGTACTTGTCCATGGTGCAGTTGATGCCGACGAGCTCGAAGCCGTGGGCGGCGTGGTCCATCTCGGGATACCACCAGGCATGGTTGGCGTTGGTGGTGCCTTCCTTGATACCGTAGTACAGGTCGGCCACCTCGCGGATGGCGCCCCACGGCGTGCGGACCCAAATCCAGTCGCCCTGCTCGATGCCGAGGCGCGCCGCGTCGTTCGGGTTCATCTCGAAGCGCGGGGACGGCCACAGCTCGCGGCACCAGGGCAGCTGACGGTGCTCGGAGTGGAAGTACACGGGCTGGCGAGCGCCGGAAGTGCAGATGAAGGTGGCCTCCGGGTTCTCCTTCACGGCCTTCTTGTAGGCCTCGAGGTTGTCGGTGTCGCCGTTGTCGGTGGCCTGGCCGGTGCCCACGCCCTCGATGAGGTGGTAGGGCCTGTTCAGGTAGCTCTCGCTGTTGTAGGAGGCGCCGTCCACCAGGCTGGCGTCGTACCACTCGGGGTTGGAGACGCGGGAGTTCTTGGCCTCGAACCAGTGCGGGAACTTGTCGATGTCCGGAATGTCGCCAGCGTAGGCGGCACGCTCGGGCGAGCACACCTCAGCGAAGTACGGGGTCTTGTCGCCCACCTTCACCGTCGTGCCCGGCGTCTCCAGCACGTAGGACTCGGTCACCGTGTCGCCGATATAGGACTCGCAGATGGTCGACCAGATCTCAACCTTGCCGGTGGGAGTGCCGAAGGCGCACTTCTCGTCCACGGCAGCGTACAGGTTGTAGCCGGCCTGCTGGCGACGGTAGCCCATCTCCCAGCGGCGATAGGTGCCCCAGCGCTCGGGATGCCACTTGCGGCAGTCGAACCAGCCCTCTTCCTGGAACTTCGCAGCGTACTGCGGGAAGTCGGGGCCATCGGGGTACTCCTCGGTCTTCCACCAGTCGGTGGCGTCCTTGAGCACGCGGTACTCCTGCTCCTCGTAGCCCACGCTTCCGCCAGCCTGGATGAAGTCGTGGTAGTCGAGGTTCAGCCACTCGTCGTACTCGGGGTCGCGGTCGTTGAACGGCACGCCCATGGACTTGTGCAGGCACACCACGAAGGTCGGGTCGAAGACCACATCTCCGATGGGCTCCACGCAGCGCTGGCCCGCGCCGAAGATGCCGCCGGCACCCTGGGACACACGGCCGGTGTTGGTCTCCAGCCAGTGGGTGCAGGGGAAGACGTAGTCGGCGGTGCCGTTGTTCGGGCAGGACCACAGGTTGATGTCCACCCAGAAGTCGAGCTGCGTGAGGGCGTCCCATGCTTCCAGCAGGTTGGACTGGTTCATGAAGTCGCCGGACATGCAGATGCCGCCGTAGAGCTTGTAGGGAGAATCGATCTCGCGGATGGCGTCCCAGATGGAGGAAGCGTCGGTCCAGGAGTTCCAGAAGCGCAGCAGCGGGAAGCGCTCGGCGGAAATCTGGTCCGCGTTGGCCTCGAACGGGGTCTTCACGCCCGGGAAGGCGCGGGAGCCCTTGTAATCGCCGCCCTTGCGCATGGCGATGATACGGGCCTCCTCATCGGTGGGGATGTGGTTGCCGTAGCGCTCCATGAGCGGGGAATTCTCCGCCTGCAGGTACTTCACGAAGTTCTGGATCAGCGGGATCTGGTCCTCAATGGTCAGATCGCGCGGGGTGTTGCCGAGCTCCATGGTGCCGATGCCCTCGCGAATGCCCCAGTCGACGGGCTCATGATCGGTCACGATCATGTTGGCGCGGCCGGCGCAGCCGTCCACCTGGGCCTTGGAGGAGCCGCGGTTGCCGGCGGGCTCGTCGGAGTTGCCAGTCAGGCAGGCGATGAGCTGCAGGGCGCGGGTGTTCTGCACGGCGTGGCCGGTCTGGTCGGGAGCCAGCTGGTAGTGGATGCCGCCGTTGCCGTGAAGCGGGTTCAGGCGCGTGGTGTAGGTGCGCACCGCCTCCTCGATCTTGTCGGCGGGCACCTCGGTGATCTGGGACACGTTCTCGAGGGTGTACTCCTCCAGGTTGTGCTCCCACTCCTGCCACACGGACTTGGCCTCGATCATGGTGCCGTTCTTCAACTTCACCTGCACGCCGTCGGGCCACAGCTCCGGGTCCTTCGGCAGGCCCTTCGGGTTGGACTTGGCGCCCTTCTCGTTGCCCTCGCCGGTCCAGTAGGCGTCGTAGGCCGGGTCGGCCGGGTCGGCGAACTTGGAGGGGTCGGGCAGCCAGGCATCGGCGATGATGGGCTTGTAGGGGTGCTCGATCCAGGTACCGGTGGTCGGGATCTTGTGCTTCTCGCCCTCCCACTGGCATTCCTCGGCGTCCCAGTAGGTCGGCTTCTCGTTGGCGGCGTCCCAGCAGATGAAGCGGCGGTAGGAGTACTGCTCCGGAGCCGGCTCCCAGAACTGGGAAACCCACTCGCGGTCCAGATCGGCCTCGGTGAGAAGACGGCTCGTCATGTGAATGCCGCCGTTCATCTCCAGGAAGTAGCCCTTGTAGGTCTTGCCGTCGGCCTCGGGGTTGTACAAAAACGGGCCGTTGGACCAGCGCTTCACGAAGTTCTTGTCGTAGGCGTCGTTGTCCACGATCCACTTCAGCCAGCCGAGCGACAGCGCCAGGTCGGTGCCGACGCGGATGGGCAGCCAGATGTCGGCCTCCTTGCCCAGCGGGCTCATGCGAGGGTCCACCAGGATGTGCTTGTAGGCGCGCTGCGAGCAGTCGACGACGGTACGGTTGGTGGAGTCGTAGTTGGAGTACTCCGACGCGGTGCCCCACTGCACGTACACGATCGGGCCCTGCTCCACTTCCATCCAGGGCGAGCCCTTCTCATCGGTGAGCACGCCGCCGAAGTGGCGGGGGCCCTTGCAGATCTCGTAGGCGGAATGGAAGTTATGGGTGCCGAAGACCGACTTCAGCGTGCCATAGGGAGGCTGCGCCCACACGCGCGAGGTGCCGCCCATGGAGAAGATCGACTTCCCGCCGTACTTGCTGATGAGCTCGTTGTACTTGGCGCCGACCTCGTCCATGGCCTCGGCGAAGTTCACACGGACCCAACCGGGATCGTCCTCGCCCTTGGGGTTGGTGCGCTTCATGGTGTAGCGCAGCCGATCGGGATGGTACAGAGCCAGCATGGACGACTGCGACTTGGCGCAGCAATGACCGCGGCTGTGCGCGTTGGACTCGTCACCCTCAACCTTGATGACCTTGTTGTCCTGCACGGTGACCCACACACCGCATTCCACTTTACCGCACGCGCGGCAGCAGGAACGGATGCGCTTGACCTCACCAGCTGATTCGTCGACGCCCTCGGCCAAAGCCGCAGACGGAGCGGCGGCAAAGCTCAAGGTGCTCGCAGCGCCCGTGACGGCGGCTGCCTTCAGGAAGCTGCGACGAGTCAGTGAAAGTTTAGCCATGGGTCCCTCCTCTCTCTTAGAGTAGATAGCTTTCAACAAAACACCGAGAGCCGCCGGCGGAGCCTTGGCGGCGCGTCCCTTGGATGGATGGGAGGGATGTCCGCCGCAGCTGTCGGCAAGCTGCCGATGTTTTGTTGCCCAACGGTGAGAAATGATACGGAGCTGTTACGTTTCGCAATCATAAGAGCAGGCCGATTCAGGCCCGCGCAATCATCCGCAAGCTCATCTCTTCAGGATGATTTCCCTGTTCGCGCCCCTCCTATACTGGTCGGCGAAGAGGATAGGCGGCAGCTTGGCCCCGTGCTGGCTGCCAATAGGAAAGGAGACCCCCGATGGCAAAACCCCATCCTTCCATGGCGTTGCTGCTCGATCTGGACGAGCGTCTCGTGGACAACGATCTGCGCCTGGAAATCGACCGCTGCTACTCTTATCTGGGAACGCCGGTGGTGCGCACGCACCCGGCGGGCGAGGGAGCGCCGGAAAACGCCATCCGCATGATGGTGCGCGTGGGAGCGCGCGAGTACCTGGATTCCGCAGTCGAGGGCGCCGACGCGCTGTGGAGCGACTCGATCGAGCACTGGCTCTTGAACCAGGTGCACGCCGTTGAGAACCAGATGAAGATCTTCAACCGCCGCCAGCGCGAGGAGGGCCGCGACGAGCTTGCCTTCACGTGGCTGGAAGTGGAACTGCAGGGCGGCCGGCTCACGGTGCGCCTGCGCCTGGATTCCTCCTGCGGCATCGATCCGGCCGACAGCGTGTGGGTGACCCGCGTGCGCACGGCCCTGAACGAGGGCGCCCTCGGCGAGGGCGTGGTAGCTGTGCAGCTGCCCTCCGATGCGTCCTTTGAGCAGCAGTACGTCGCCGGCATGGCGGCGCTCGCGGCCCGCAAGGTGGCCGAGGAGGAGGCGGCGCGCGCTGCCGAAGCGGCCGCGGCGGCCGAAGCGGCCGAAGCCGAGGCCGCGGCAGAGGCGACGTTCATGGCCTCGCCGGCCCTGGTGGCCGAAGCCGAGGAGGCGGCCAAGGAAGCCGAAGAGGCCGCCGACATCGTGGTGCAGGCCCGCATTGCCCGCGACCTGGAGGCTGCCGAGCGCGGCGAGCTGGAGAAGACCCCCGAGCAGATCGTGGCCGAGCGCATCGCCGAAGAGGCTCATCTGGGCGAGGACATTCAGAAGAAGTACGCGCTGCCCGAGGCCGATTTTCCCATCGCCTTCGACCAGTGGACCGTCATATACGCCGATGGCACCACCCGCGACTTCAACGCCGAGACCGGCGTGCTGGCCGAATAGGAGGCTGCCATGACCGATATGATCGCCGAGATCGCGGCCTTTAACGGCCGAATCGCCAAAATTACCGGACCCGTGCGCTCCGGCAAGACCGAGGCCCTGGTGCGCCGCGCCGCCGCCCTGCTGAGCGCCGAAGTCGCGCCGGAGGCCATTCTGCTGGCCACCTCCACGGCCGAGGCCGCCCGGGTGGCGCGCCGGCGTCTGTCCGCGGCCCTCGCCGCTGCCGGCGCATCCGATGCGGCGGCGCTGGCGGCCCGCACGAACGTGACCTGCGCCCGCGAGGTGTGCCTGGCCGTGCTGGACGCGCCCGAGGCACGCGCGGCCACCGGGCGCACGCCGCGCGTGCTGGCGCCCTTCGAGTACAACTTCTTCCTAGAGGACATGAAGACCCTCGGCACCCCAGCCCGGCGTTTGCGCTCGCTGCTGCGCCACTTCCAGGAGCAGTGGTGCGCGGGCGCTCCCGAGGAGGAGTGGGTGGTACCCGGCGAGGAGCAGGAGACGCTCGATCTGGCCCGGCGCCTGCTCACCCGCACGAACGCCATGCTGGAAGACGAGGTGGCCTACCTCTGCTGCCGCTACCTGCAAAGCGATGCGGGGACCCCGGCGCGCCAGCGCTTCGCCCATGTGCTCGCCGACGACTTCCAGAATCTGTCGGCCGCCCAGCAGACCTGCCTGTGCCTGCTCGCCCGCGACCAAGTGATCGTGGCGGGCAACCCCGACGAGACGGTGGCCGCGGCCAGCGACTTTCCCGCACCTGAAGGCTTTGACACCTTCGATACCCTGCGCCGCGGCGTGACCGTGTTCAACCTGGAAACGGCCTTCGGCAACCCCGACATCACGGGCTTCCGCGATGCCGTGGTGCACGCGGGCAACGAGGACGCCCTTGCCGCCGGCGAGCGCCGAGGCGAGATCCGCAACATTGCCACGGTGAAGTGGAACACCCCCGACGAGGAGTTCAACGGCCTGACGCGCTACTTGTTCGCCCTGAATGCCGAGGACCCCGAGGCCATCCAGGCCGAGACGTGCATCGTGGCTCCCAACAAGCAGTGGGCCCACGCCTTCTCGCAGATGCTCGCCAAGCGCGGCTTTTCCGTGTCGTCTTTGGGCTTCGAGCGCCTGGCCGGCGACCCCCGCGATATGAGCCGCGCCAAGGCCCTTGCGGCCTACACGGCGCTGAACCTTATCGCCGACCCAGAGGACCTGTTCGCCTGGCGCGCCTGGCTCGGATACGGGAACTACCTCACGCTGTCGGATGGCTGGAAGTTCCTGCTGGAGTGGTGCGACGAGCACGACGCGACCATCTTCGATGCCCTGGACGCCGCCAGCGCGGCACGCGCCGCCGGCGAGGCCGAGCCCTACCCCCGCGCCGAGCGCCTGGCCGAGCGCTACGACGCCGGCCGCACGCTCATCGAGGCCAACCGCGCCCGTCGCGGCCATGCCCTGCTCGCGGCCGTGGGCGCCGAGGGCCTGCGCGATTTCGCGGCCCTGGCCGACCGCATCGTGGGCGACGAGGATGCGGCGGCCCTGTACGCCGCGGCCCGCGCCACCCAGTTCGCCCCGGTGCACGAGGACAACCCCCGGGCGGTGCGCGTGAGCTCCTACGAGCAGATGTGCGGCTGCTCGTATCGCGCCGTGTACGCTGTGGGCTGCGTGGACGGATTTGTGCCGACCCGCGACGCCTTCGAGGTGGTCTCCACCGACGCTGACCGCGCCCGGGTGCGCGAGACCGGCCGCCGTGCCTTCGCCGCCGCAGCCGGCAAGGCAGGCGACGCGCTGATGTTCTCCACCTTCAGCAAAGCGCCGTTGGAGTTGGCCGAGCGCACGAAAATGCAGGTCTCCCGCGTGCGCATGGAATCCGGCGAGCGCGTAGCCACCTTGCGCCCCACCTGTTTCTTAGGGGAAGCCGGCGGGGCGGCCCCCATTACCTTGGGCGGCCAGGCCCTCTTGGCCGACATGGGCATCGACTAATCCCCCCTGTCTGAATCGCAAGAAAAGCCCCTCATCGGGGCTTTTCTTTTTGCCTAAGTAATTCCGCTAGCTTTCGACCACGTGCGGCCATGGGCCGCCGCCCTTGCGCTTGTCACCTCCAGATATGCGTCGACCCCGCATAAGGGGGAGGCGGGGTCGACTCGAAAGGAGGGGAAAGAGAGGGGTTGGTAAGGGGTGGGGCCGCAGCGAGGCGCGCGATCGCGACGCCTCCCGAGCCGCCCGGGGCCATTAGGCCTCCACAGAGTCCAGAAGCTCGCGCAGGACGGCCTCGTCTTCTTGAATGGTGCCCAAGGTGAGCTGACCCAAGCCCTGGTAGAACAGGGTGCGGGCGTGCATGCGCATATCGGTCACCATCATGGGAACCCAGTTGATGAGGTGGTTCTCCAGGAAGTCGTAGGAGGTGCGCAGATAGGCCACGGCCTCGTCCTCGGCGTCTTCGGCCAGAGCCTCGGCGGCGCGCAGGGCCATGCGCTGCATGAACTCGAGTTCCAGGGCAATGTGATCCTCGGCCTCGTTCCAGTCGCCACGCTTCAGCTCGTTCTCGCGCAGGGTGGCCAGCACCTCGGCCCGGGCCTCCTGCATGAGCAGGCGCCGCTCGGAGGTGTACACGCTCTCGTAGGGGTAGGCCGCCGAGTAGCCGTTCACGCCGTGTCCGATGAAGGTGCTCACGTAGTCCACGGCAAGCTCCGTCACCGAGTCGTCCCAGGCGCGCTTCAGATAGTCGTACAGCTGATGATAGCCCTCGTCCACGGCGGCATTGCCCGTGGCCTGGGGAAAGCGCATGCCCTGCAGCTCGCGCAAAGTCGCCAGGTCCACTTCCTCGCGGAACAGGCGGGCGAGCATCCCGTAGGAGCGGGCGCGGGCGTTCATCAGATCGACGAGATCCACGTCCCCAGCCGTCTTCACGTCTTCCATCACAGCCATGATCTACGCCTCCTTGCGCGCCTTCAGCTCAGCGAGCATCGCGCGTCCCAGATCGGTCAGGTTCCAGGCGCCCGAGCCCCACAAAATGCAGTCGGTCGCCTCCAGAATGTCTACGAAATGCTGGCCGAAGCGCCGCGGCGACTTCGTGATGTCTATGGTGTCGGTCAGCTCCTCGATGGCCGCAAGCTTGCGGGGCGCCTCGGCCAGCGCGTCCATCACCCGCTCGTACACCTCGGCGTAGCGGGACTCGTCCGACTCCAGCACGATGGCGCGGAACTGGGCCCCGCTCATGTACTCCTCGCGCAGCTTGAGGGCGTCTGCGGTGGCGTGCCAGACGGGATCCACCGTCTCCCTGATCTCCAGGTAGCTCACGCCCTCTTCGGCGCTCTCCTGCTCTTCGGCGGTCTCGGGCATCTCCAAGGTAAGAGCGCCGGCCCGCTCCAGCATGCGGCACAGCGTCATAGGGGCGTACACCGACCAGTTGTCGCGCTGCCATTCCTCCACGCGCTCGGAGATGACGCTGGAGGCGCAGCCGCCCTCGGCGAGGCCGATGATGTTCAGCAGCACCGGTCGGCGATTGGGATTGCGCACGATGAGCGCCTGCAGGGCCGCCCGGGCACTTCCCTGGCGCTCAGGCGAGTACACCGGATCGTGGTGCACCGTCTCGGGCATGTTGCGCATCGTGGGGTAGTCGATGGTGTCGTAGGGGTTCTCGTCGTCCATCCACTCTTGGTCGATGATCGAATCGTCCACCGCCAAGGGGTCGAACTCGTCGTCGAAGGCGAGCAAGTCGAGGGTGTCCTCCCCTGTCGTCTTCGCTGCAGAATATGCCATGGGGCACCTTCCTTTCTTCTATCCTCTTCGCCATCTATTGTAGGAAGATAACCGGGGGCATCTTCATACGGCCAGGTCGTATCTGGAGGTCACGGCATCATCCTCTCGTGATGATTTGCGAAGTGAGCGAGGATGATTCCGCACGACAGAGCCCCTTTTCGCCTTGACGTTTCGCGCGGGCACGCCATAATGGGGGTGCGTTGCGAAACTGCGGGGCTACCGAGTTTTAGGGAGCACTTATGACCAACGCAGCATTCGGCAAGAAGACTCTTGCCATCGCGGTTATGGCCAGCCTCTGTGCGGCCCTGATCGCCGTCCCGGCCTATGGTTTCTACCATGTGCACGACGACGGCGTGTCGGACGGATCGCAGGGCCTGGGTGCCTACGAGGTCTTCATGGTGGTCGACGAGACCGCCGTGGGGGGCGACGTACACTCCGACCTGATGTTCGTTCCGGCGGGCAGCACGGCCGATGTTGTCCTTGACGAGGGCATCATCTCCAGCGAGAATCAGGCCGGTCTGGACGCCATCCACAACTACGACGTCCAGTCTGTCGCCGAGTATCTCGCGGCCAACGGTTACAACTACACGGTTGCCGTGTATCCGACCGGGGAGGTTCAGGCCTACAAAGATGCGGAGGGCGCCTACGCGGCCACGTCTCAGAACGTGAGCGAGGCCTACACCGCTGCATCGAAGGGCGACGGCAGCACCGTCGTCGATCGCTACGACAACGTGGTGATCACGGTGACCCAGTAGGTCGCCACCTTCGGGAGGGCCGTCGTCGACCAGCGGCGGCCCTCCCCCTTTTCGCGGGCCGACATGGCACACGAGACGCTTGACGCTGGCCAGCGCCCGATTCTATAATCCGCTGACTCGGTGTTAAGAGACAAGAAGAGACAGCAGGGGAACCGGCGCCAAGGGGGATCATGGGCTTTCACGTACCGCGCGTCACCATCAGCATCGACTTCGGCAAGGAAGCCTCGTTCGGCGAGCTGAGCCTCATCTCGCTCGGCTACGGGCTGCACCAGGCCTGGATTTACAGCTCCATGTTCGATAAGGGCGGCATCTTCGGCACGGCCCCCTTGGAAGTGAGCCCCTTGAACGAGGAGCTGTCGCTGGCCTACTTCATGTCCATCCTCGTATACGGCGTGCTGCTGCTCATCGCGAGCGCGCTGGACACGAAGCTCATCCGCTTCTTCCACGCCACGCCGACCCTCGCCAGCGCGGCGGCGCTCGGCGCCGCGGGCACCTTGCTTCTGCTTCTACCCGCCTCGGCCGGATGGAACACCGAGATGACCCAGATCGCCTCGGGCGCGCTTACCGGCGCGGGCTCCTCGGTGCTGCTCATCGCCTGGGGCATCGCCTTCGCGCGGCGCGACTCGGCCTCCATCGTCATCAACGGGGCGCTGTCCATCGCCATCGGCTTCGGCATCTACGGCGTGGTGCTGCACCAACTCCCCTTCCCCATCGGCGCTATCGCGAGCGCGCTCATTCCCGTGGCGGAAATGGCGCTTTTGCTCGTGCTGCGCTCTCACGTGAGCCTCGATTTCGACAACCGCCGGCTCGTCTTCAGCCCCCTGCCCATTAACCAAGCGCGCTTCGTGTTCCGCTTCGGGCTGCCGGTGTTCTTCCTCGGCGTGGCCCTAGGCGTGCTGCGCCAAACTTCCATCGAGACGGTGCTGCCCGGTGCCGGCTTCGAGGATCAGGCCATCCTCTTCGTCACCGCCTGCTGCGCCATGGTGCTCATCATGGTGACGTTTCTGGCTCTCGGCGGCAACGAGCGCTGGCATACCTTCTTCCGCCCGCTCATTCCCTTCATCGCCGTGACGGCCGTGTTCATCCCCGTATCCGCCGGCTCCGATTCGGTGCTCACCACTTCGGTGGTGCTCATCGGGTACATGACCTTCGAGGCGCTCATGTGGATCTTCTTCGCCGAGCTCTCGCAGCGCTTCCGCCTCTCGCCCATCTTCGTGTTCGGCCTCGGACGCGGTGTGATGGCCCTGGCAACCCTCGGCGGGTCGCTTCTGCCCGTAGCGAGCGCCGCCCTGCCCGGTATTCCGGCCGTAGGCGAGACGGGCCTCGTGATTCTGGTGATCGTGGCCATGATGGTGGCCTATGCGCTGCTGCCCGAGGAGCGCGAGATGATGACCATCGTATCTACCGCCCCCTGTGTGAAGCTGGCTGCCCAAACCCCGGGCACGCCGCTCGTAGTGGCGAACTTTGCCGACCGCGGCGAAGGCGAGGCTGCAGAAGCAAGCCCGACGGAAAAGGCGGACGCCGCCACCTCGCGAGCACCGTGGGAAATGACCGCCGCAGAAGAGGAGGGCGGGAAGGGAGCCAATCTTGACTCACCAGCGGCCGCCGTCGGCGACAGCGGCACAGCGATGCCGACGGCGGCCGCTGCAACTTCCGCGGAGGGCACCGCCGCCAATGCGGGAAACCCGGCAGCGGTGCCGCTCCCCGCAAGCCCCGAAGCCGATTCGCCCGACCCGGCTCCCACGGCCCTGGCGGATTCTGCGGACGGTGCCGCCCCGATGTCCGAAGCGCGGCGCACCATGCTCGGCGAGACGATCGAGAGCGACGACGAAGGCGCCCGCATGGGCCGCTTCCGTTTGCGCTGCGAGGCCGTGGCCAACACCTACCTGCTGTCGCGCCGTGAAAGCGAGGTGCTCTATTACCTGGCCCGTGGCTACAAATCGGCTTCCATCCAGCAGCAGCTCTACATCTCCGAGGGCACGGCGAAGACCCATATCCGCCACATTTACCGTAAGCTGAACGTGCATAACCAACAAGAGCTCATCCTCCTCATCGACGAAGTGGAGCTGTAGGGCGCGAATCGACGATATGACCGCTCACATCGTCGATTCGCGCCACTTTTGGCTCAGAAATCTCTAACGAGACCTGTTTTCTGTCGCAAACCAACGGTATGCTCAGTCACATCGCCAATTTGGGGCACTTTTGATTCAGAATTCTCCATTGCGAACCGTTTTCCTGCCGCAAAATCATGCTTTGCACGTTCACATCGTCAGTTTGCGCCAACCAATAGCGCGGAAAGCCCCCGGTGGGGGCGATTCGCGTTTGCAAGGGGTTTGGGGAAACGAATCGCACCCGCCGGGGGCTTTCTATTTGTGCGAGATCCTTCGACTGCGCGCTTCGCGCTCCGCTCAGGATGACGCAAGGTGACTCAGCAAAAGTTGAGCGTAGAGGAGGCGCGGGCATTCCAACCGAGCGCAGTTCACCCTAAGGGTACTTCCTCGCTTCGCTCGGGTGCCGACACGCGACATTCCGTGCACGCGAAGACTGTCGAGCGAATTGGAATACCCAGCGGCTCTGACCAGCGGGGAGCCGCGAGCCGCAAAACTCGCAGCCCCCCTTGCCCGCTTAGAAGAACGGGTAGATGCTCACACCGGTCATGTAGAACGTCGCGCGCAGGGCCAGAGCGCTCACGAGCACGCAGGCCGCGCCCACGGCACCCCAGATTTTCCAGTCGCCCTTGGCCTTGCCCACAAAAGCACTGGCCGCACCGGCCACCGCCGCTACAATGGAGCATACGGCCCAGCCCATGGACGCGCCGGAGAAGGGCGCCGTGGAGCCATCGGGAGTGATGTCCAGCGTCGGCTGGGTGGGGTCGTACCAGAACTCCACCGCCGTGTAGGATCCAGCCGTGGCCTGCATGGCAATGAGGTAGGCCACCACGAGCACCACATTGGCGCACTGGCCGATCACGTTGGCCTTGGCATCCAGGTCGGAAGCTTCATCGCGCACGGCACAGATGACGGCCATGGTCGCCGGGCCGAAGGCGCAGGCCGCGCCCAAAAGCGAGCCGATCTGCAGCAGGGAATCCCAGGCCGGCAGCGAGGCCATCATGTAGGAGTGGCCCATGACGACCACGAGCACCACGGCCAGCACAAGACCGGCCACGGCGAGCCACGCCGGCACCCTGGCCTCATCACCGCTGCGGCGCAGGTACACGAAGTAGACCACCATGACCACCGCGAGCACCACGATGGCAATGAGCTCCTGGGTGATGCCGCTGGTCATGTGGCCGAAGCCGTTGAAGATGCGCTCCCAGTGCTCCAGATGGAAGAACACCGCGATGCCGCCGACGGCCAGAAGCGCCACGGAGACGATGAGCGCCGGCATCTGGGCTTTCGCGCCCCGGCCGCGCAGGGCCCACAGGCACTGGGCGCCGAACAGGCCCGCCGCCCACGCGAGCAGCGTCGTAAACAAGATAAGGGGCCATTGCAGTTCCATTATTCCCCACCCTTCCATTCTCTGTCGCGCAGGATGTAGGCGAAGTGCGGGCCGTTGCCCACGTCGGGCAGCCGGTGCACGTCGGCCTCGCCGTACTCCTTGGCCATTTCGCCCAGCTTCACGCGATTGCCGGTGTACAGGTTGTCGTAGGAGCGATCGGTGTCGTAGCCCACGGCCGGCGCCTCGAAGGAGTCGATGCCGGCGTCCAGATCGCCGAAGAAGCGGGCGCGGCCGCCGCACTGGATGACGCACTGGGGCAGGCCGCCGGCGGCGGTGATCTGCTCGCAGAGCGTGCACTTCTCGACCACGCGCTCCTCCTCGTTCAGGTAGCGCACGCCGTAGGGGCAGGCCATGGCGCAGAACTGGCAGCCGATGCACTTGGACTTGTCGATCTGCACGGTGCCGTCCTCGCGCACCTGGGAGGCGCCGGTGGGGCACACTTTCACGCACTCGGGGTTCTCGCAGTGCTGGCAGCCCACGGGCAGGTAGTACATCTCCACGTCGCGGGCGCTCGCGGCGCCGGCCTTCTTGCTCGGGCCGATTCTCAGCACCTTGTTCCAGTAGCTGCCGATGGGCACGTTGTTCACGGCCTTGCACGCGACCATGCACGCGAGGCAGCCCACGCAGCGGTTCAGGTCGGTGACGATAGCGTTCGTTGCCATGGCCCTAGGCCTCCTCTCGGATATCGTAGTTGGGCAGCCATGCCTTCAGGCGCGGGTCGGAGGCGTCGCAGATGATCTGGGTGCCGTCCTCGGGCGCGCAGGGGATGACGTTGCCGTCGGGGCAGTTCTCGGGCGTCGCCTTGTAGATCTTCACGGGCACGCCGCGCATGTGGGAACTTCCGATGAACTTGTCCTGGCCGTAGGGATTCCAGATGCACTCGATGTTGGACAGCGTGAAGCCGTGGGTCGGCGCCGGCAGCTCGGGGAACCACCAGGCGTGCTCGGCGTTGGCCCAGCCCGGCGCGATGCCGTGGTAGAGGTCCACGCACTGGCGCACCTTGCCCCACTCGGTCTCGATCCAGGCCCAGTCGCCCTGCTTGAGCCCCAGCTTCTCGGCGTCCTCGGGGTTCATCTCCAGGCGCGGGGCCGGCCACAGCTCGCGACACCAGGGCAGTTGCCGGTGCTCGGAGTGGAAGTACACGGGGATGCGGCGGCCGGTGGTGAGGATGATCGGGTACTCCTCCAGGTCGATGGTGCCGCTGCCGGCCGCGGACACGGGCGGCTCGTAGTTCGGCATCATCTCCTTGATGACGTCGAACTTGCCAGGCTCGGCCTCGTTGGCCATGTCGAGGCACAGCGTCTCGAACTGCATGGACCAGAAGCTCACCAAGCCCGTGGGGGTGGGGCAGCCGAAGTTGTTCACCGGCTGGCCCGTGGCGGGGTCGGTCGACCAGGGGGCGGCAGTGCAGGCATCCTTGCCCATGCGCATCCAGCCGGTCTCGAAGCGACGGTAGGTGCCCCAGCGCTCCGGCTCTACTACCTTGGCGTTGATCCAGCCATTGTCCTGGAAGTCCTGGCGGAAGTCCTCCCAGTGCTCCCACTTGCAGCCCGGGTAGCGATCCGAGAAGCCCGACACCTCGTTATGGGCCTGGAACCAGTCCTCCAAGCGATCGTCGTGCAGATAGGCACCCGGGGCGTCGCCGGCGATGTTGGTCCAGGTGCCGTTGGGGTTGCCCTGCTTCTCCATGGCCTCGAAGATGAGGCGGTTGATGTCGTAGTCGAACTTCGTGTCGGCCGGCGGCTCGATGGCGCGCTGGGTAAGCCCGATACCGCCCGAGGCGCCCTGGGACACGCGGATGCAGTTCAGCTCGGTCCAGTGCTGGCAGGGCAGGATGATGTCGGCCATCTCGGTGCCGGGGTGGTGGAACATGTTGATGTCCACCCAGAAGTCCAGCTGCGAGAGCGCCTCCCAGGCCAGGTTGGCGTTGGACATGTTCATGAACGAGCCGGACTCGTTGATGCCGCCGCGCAGGCGGTACTCGCCGTTGCCCAGGCAGGCCTCCCAGATGAGGGTCGCATCGGCCCACTCGCCGTAGTAGGGCAGCATGGGGAACTTGCTCGCGCCGATCATCTTGCCGTGCACATCGCGCTTGTCCGGAATGTTCATCGGATCGACGTCCACATCGGCAAGGTACATCGGCGGGCACATGGGCTCTCCGGTGAGCGCTCCCATGCCCTTCAGAGTGTACTTCACCTCTTCGGGCATGTTGGTGCCCGGAGCGGCCGTGGACTGCTCGTCCACAGGGGAGCGCGTGAGGCCGCGGTTGCCGGCAGGGCCGTCGAAGTTGCCCGAGGTGTAGATGAGGTTGCAGATGGCACGCACCGTCTGGGTGCAGTTGCCGATCTGGTCGGGGGCCAGCTGCAGGTGGATACCGCCGTTGCCGTAGGTCTGGCCCTCGGGACGGGTCAGCCACAGCACGCAGGTCTCCTCGATCATCTGTGGGTCGAGGCCCGTGATCTCGGCGGCCCACTCGGGGGTGCAATCGGCCACCGAGGCGGCCAGGTAGCTCCACACGGGACGGGCGGCGTGCTTGCTGCCGTCAGCCAGGGTCACCTCGTGGGTGCCCTCCAGATCGAAGTCGATGTTGGCCTCCACGAGCTCGTTATAGGAGATGGGCGGCAGGTAGCCCTCCTGGGAGGTGCCGGCGTACACCACTTCCATCTGATCGCGGGTGGGGGCCACGTGGTTGCAGCCCTGCCACTGGGTGGTGTCGGCGTCCCAGTACACCAGGCCGCCGGCGCCGTCGTTGGCGTTCTTGTTCCAGGCCATGAACTTGTGGGGGCTGCCGCCGGCCACCAGGTCGCTCTCCTTCAGAAGGCGCGTCTTCAGCTTCGTGCCGATGAGGTCCTGCAGCGGGGGCACGGCGATGGGGGCCGTCAGATCCAGGTAGCGTCCGCCCGTGGGCTCCATGTCCTCCACCACCAGCAGCGAGGCATCGGTCCAGCGCTTCACGAACTCCCAGTCCACCAGGTCCTTTTCGATCATGACATGCTGCCAGGCCAGGGCGAGCGCCCCGTCAGTGCCCGGCTCCAGGTTCAGCCAGTAGTCCGCCTCCTTGCCCGAGCCGGACAGGCGCGGGTCGATGCAGATATGGGCCTCGGCATCGGTCATGCGGTCCACGAGGTTGCGGCAGCTGTCGTCGTAGTTGGAGTTCTCCGGCGCGGTGCCCCACTGCACGTAGACGCGCGGCCCGTCACGCAGGGCCATCCATGGGGAGCCGTCCACGGAGCTGATCCAGCCCATGAGGCGGCGGGGGCCCTTGCAGATCTCCGAGGCCACGTGGGCGTTGGGAGTCTGGAACAGCCACTTGTAGAACGCATAGGGCCCATAGACCCACTGGCGGGACGTGCCGCACATGTTGAAGATGCACTCGCCGCCGTACTGGTCGATGAGCTCCTGGAACTTGGTGCCGATGGTCTCCATGGCCTCGTCCCAGGTGATGCGCACCCAGCCGGGATCCTCGCCCTTGGGGTTGGTGCGCTTCATGGGATGGTAGATGCGGTCGGGGTGGTAGGCCGCCTGCAGCGACGACTGCGACTTGCCGCAGCAGTTGCCCGACGACTGGAACGACGACTGGTCGCCCTCCACCTTGACGGCGCGCCCGTTCTCCACCGTGACCCACACGCCGCACTCCATCTTGCCGCAGCCGCGGCAGCAGGTGCGCACGCGCTTGACCTCACTGCCCTTGCCCGGCGCCTCGGCATCCTCGGCGAGCGCCGCACCGGGCGCGGCACATCCGATGACCGCCGTGGCGGCCGTGGCCGCGGACAGCTTGGCGAAGGTACGGCGACTCAGGTTGAGCTTACCCATCTCTCCTCCTTTGTCTCTCTTCTCTTCTGGAAGCCGCTGGCGCGGTCTCCCACGTTGACATGGTGGCAAAATCGGGGCGCCGTCGCATCATATGTTTGCCATGATTTTTGAGTTTTACCAGTTCAATTCCTTATTTGTCCAGAAAAAAGATGGGCGCTTCCCCAAGCTTTTCCCACTATAATTTTCTCGGGAGAATAGGGTGGATTTCCAGGGGAAGAACACGGTGCCGCCCGCTCGCTCCATGGTTGCCAGTCAAGTCGAGGGGGCTCGCGTGAGATTCGACTACATCGCAGAGAACCTGCGCGCCCGACGCGCGGAAATCGGCTCGCACCCGCTGTCCCCGGATCGCGTGCTCGGCTTCACGCTCATCCGGGGCTGGGTGTACCTCATGTTCGTCGGCGCGGCCGCCAGCTCCATGACGTGGACCGGCGAGGCCCTCCCGCCCGTCTTCTATACCGTCTCCACGGCGAGCCTGTGCGCCGTGTTGCTGGCGAGCGCCCTGGCCGGCAGCCGCTTCGTCCAGCTGATGCTGCACCCTGCCGCCCGGCTCGCCGGGCCCGTGCTCACCAGCGGGGGCACCCTGCTTTTGGCCTCCTCGGTCGGCGAGAGCGGCGCGGCCCTCATGTGCGGGCTTCTGGGAGCCCTCACCACGGGCATCGGCTCGGGCATCATCGATCTGGGCTACGGCGAGCTGTACCGCAACGAGCCGCCGGCCCGCACCACCTTCGAGGTGCCCCTGGCCTTCTTCCTAGCCGCCGTGGTGTTCTCCCTCGTCATCGCACTGCCGCCGACCGCAGGCTGCGTCGTCTGCTCGCTTTTGCCGGCCATTTCCGGATGGATCCTCTTCGGCCGCGAGCATGCCTGGTCCCGCAAGCACCGCGCCAGCGTGTTGCCCATCGATTTCGACCTGAAGTCCTTCGCCTGGCGCATCGGCGTGTGCGCCTGCCTGGTGGGCGTGGCCGACGGCATGGTGCGAGCTGCCTTCCTCTCGTCCAACAACCTGAGCATGCACATGTTCCTGCAATGGCCCCTGGCAGGAGCGGGGCTGCTCACCATGGCCATCGTCTACGGTGCCGCCATCTTGAGCTCCGAGCAGAGCGCCCGCACCATCTACAAGGCCGCCATCTTCGTCATGGCCTTCTTCTTCATGCTGCTGCCCGTGTTCACCGGCGCCCAGGATGTGGAAAGCGTGCTGGCCCTGGCCGGCTACGGCACCTTCAACGTGCTCATCTGGATGCTGCTGGCGGAAATCTCCTACACCTACCGGCTCTCCTCCACCGAGGTCTTCGGCATCGGCTGGGCCATGGTGACCTTAGGGGTGCTGCTCGGTTCCATCGCCGGAACCATCGTGGATCAGTTCGCCCCGTTCACACCCCAGTTCTTGAGCCTCATCGCCCTGGTTGCCACCATGGCCGTGCTCCTGTCGTTTCTGTTTGTGTTTCGCGAGAGCGACCTCATCGATCTGACCGAGGAGCCCGACGGCGACAACGCGGGCGCCATCGAGAAGGCCGCGGAAAGCCCGAGCTCCGAGGGGGTCGTCGCAGTGGCCGGCGAGTCGGGCGGCGACGAGGGTCGCCGGCCCCGCTTCCACGACCGCTGCCTGGAGGTGGCCGCCGCCTTCGAGTTATCGCCGAAGGAGACCGAGGTCATGACCTTGTTCGCCAAGGGCCGATCGGCCGCCTGCATCCAAGAGGAGCTGTTCATATCGAAGGGCACCGTGAGCACACATCTGCGCCACATCTACCAGAAGATGGACGTTCATTCCAAGCAGGAGCTCCTCGACGTCATCGAAGACCGCGACCGGAAGTGAGTCCAGGCCGATAAGCCGCGCCGGGAAACCGAGGCGGGCCATGTCCGGACTCGCGCACCCCCGCCCTACGCGAGACCTCCTTTTTCCTTTTTGCGAGCGTTCAGTATAATAGCGGGCTGTAAGGAGAGGGGGTATGGGCTTGAACAGGGAGAGTGCGCACCTGAACGGACGCGGGGCGCTTATTGCCGTAGGCGCCGGCCTGAACCTGAGCACGTACGGACTGGGCGTATGGGGCGAGAACGTGCTGCTGTCGAGTGGGGCCTTCGTGGGGCCCGCCCTGGCAGCGCTCGCGGAAACCTACCTCCTCTTCGCCGCGCTCGGGCTGTTTGCCGCCCTCATCCTGCGCATCGCCATCGCCGCTTGCACCGGACAGAGCAACCGCTTCTACTTGGTCTGCGGCCTGGGCCCCATGATCGTGGCGGCCGTGCTGTTCGGAAGCGGCCTGTGGAACGCCTCGGGACTGCTCGTAGCCCTGGCCGCCTTCTGCACCGGCTGGTCCTTTGCCTGTCAGAGCCTGTTCTGGATGAGCGCCCTGTCTTTCGAGCCAGGCCAGATGCGAACGGTCTTTCCGCTGGAACTCCTGGTCGCGGCCGTGGTGAATGTCGTGTTCGTCGCAGGATTTCTGAACCTGCAGGCCATCTTTCTCGGAGCCGGCATCGCGCTGTCCGCTGCGGCAAGCGTACTGCTGTTGCACGGGGACGCCCAGCGGGAGCGCCCTGCCGTGGCGGCACCGAGCAGGGCGCTCCAGAGCCGATACCTGCCCGGGTTTCGCCAACTGGCGGAAGTGCTGTTCTGCGTCGTAGCTCTGCAGACCATCGCGCCCACCCTCAATTACATGGGACTTTCCGGCGCCCTGCCGCCCGAGCAGCAGCAGCTGGCCATCATCGCCGCTAAAATGGCAGCCGCCGTAACTCTCGTGGCCATCCTGCACTGGTCGCGAGCGCCGCTGTACTCGGTGCAGGTGTTCAAGGTGGTCACGCCCGTGCTCATCCTGCTGCTGTTCGCCGTGCCCTTTGCCAGCGCCGGTTACCTGTTCGCGCTGCTCGTAGGCGGCTCCTGCCTGCATTTCATCGTGACCAACTCGCTGTTCTGCATCGATGCCGTGGCCATCGCCCGACGGCGCGGGCTCGTCTTCGAGCTCTTCTATGGCACCGGTTACTTCGCGCTCATGGCCTTCTGCTCGGTACTCGAGAAGGTGATGCCCACCCTGCTGGCCGCCTCGTCGTCAATGGAGCTGCTGCTCGTGTTCGGCGTGTTCTTCTGCGTCTATGCCCTCAGCATGGCCTTCGTCGCGGTGCGGCGCCGCCGGCGCGACAGCGGCGGAGACGGCGCCGAGAACACGACCGCTCCCGCTTCCCCGTCCTCCTCCGAGCCGACCGTGACGACTGACGCCGAACGGGTGGCCGCCGTGCAGGCGCACTGCGGCTTGTCTGATCGCGAGGCCGAGATCGTTCTCCTCATGATGCACGGGCGCAACGTGCCAGCCATTGCCGAGGAGCTGGTCATCTCCCAGAACACCGTGCGCACCCACGTGAAGCGCATTTACCGCGCCTGCGGCGTCCACTCCCGCCAAGAGCTCATCGCCCGCTGCGAAACCGAGGAATCTCAGGGTCACAGCGACGGTTCCCCAGCTAAATCACCTAGTAACCCATCATAATCACCCATTTTGAGACACGGCGGCGCCCCCTTCGTGCCCTATGGTTTCCCTGTCGCGGGAAGCGACGAGAGACCAAGGAGGGAACCTATGTCGAAGATCACCCGAGGCGGGCTGTCCCGCCGCCAGTTCCTGACCGGATCGGCGATCACCGCCGGCGCCGTGGCATCGCTCGGCCTGGCTGGCTGCGCCCCGAAGGCCCCAGCCGAGGCGCCGGCAGCCGGAAGCGACCTGGCCGCCACCGGCGAGGACGCCGCCAACGTGCGCGCCCATGCGGCCCAGCTCAACCCCCAGGGCGAGCCGAAGCCCGTGCAGAACACCACCTGCCCCTCGCTGTTCACCGAATGGAAGATGGGAGCGCTCACCCTGCCCAACCGTGTGGTGAAGTCGGCCGCTGGCTACATCGGCGTGACGAGCCAGGGCATCACTGGCGATTTGCATATGCAGCACTATGGTAAGCTGGCCGCCGGTGGCGCATCAGTGGTGTACTGCGATGACTTCGCAGAACTCTACGATCATTTCCGCGCCATTCCCGACGTGGGCAAATTCACCGACTGGACCGATGCCGACCTGACCGCCTTCGCCCAGAACATCAAGGACAACGGTGCCGCCGCCGGCTACCAGCTAGCCACCATGGGCCTCGTGTTCAGCGGTTTCGAGCCCGACCCCACGGCCATCTTCCAGTCCTCGGACTGTATGGACATGACGGCCGAGGAGATCCAGAACCTCATCGCCGACACCATCAAGGCCGCCGCCACCCTGAAGCGCTGCGGCTTCGACTGCGTGGAGATCAACGCCGCCGGCGAGAATATCGGCCAGACCTTCATGTCCCGCAACCGCAACAAGCGCGAGGACGACTACGGCCCGCAGACCTTCGAGAGCCGCACCCGCTTCGTCTGCGAGATCGTGCGCGGCATCAAGGCCGAATGCGGTGCCGACTTCCCCGTCCAGGTGCTCATCAACGGCGTTGAGGAGAACGACAAGGCCATCGGCGACTCCGCCCTCTTCACCACCGTGGAGGAGAACAAGGAGATGTGCAAGCTCATCGAGGCCGCTGGCGCCGACTCGCTGCATATCCGCATCGGGCCCTGCGGCCAGCACGTCGCCGAGTTTGCCGGCGACCTGTACTTCTGCGGCACCGGCATCGAGGGCACCACAGGCTACGGCACCCAGTTCGACTTTACTCGCCACTGGCAGGGCATGCTGAAGGCCGATCAGTCGGGCCTCGGCGTCATGGTGCCCGTGGCCGCCGAGATCAAGAAAGCCGTGAGCATTCCCGTGGGCGCGGTCACCTACATGGACCCGGCTCGCGATCCGGAGTATTTCGAGGGACTCATCGTGGGCGGCGATCTGGACTTCATCCTCATGAACCGCCCGCTTTCCGTGGACTACGACTACCTGCACAAGCTGGAAGAGGGCCGCATCGACGAGATCCGCCCCTGCACCCGCTGCATGCACTGCCATTGGGATGCGGCCGACGACGGAAACCTCACCTTCAGCTGCCGCACCAACGCCGCGCACCCCTTCCGCTTCGTCACCGGCCAGCTAACCGGCGGCTACGACCCCGAGCCGGCCGCGACGGCCAAGAACGTCGTCGTAGTGGGCGCAGGACCCGCCGGCTTGGAGGCAGCGCGTGTGGCCGCCGAGCGCGGACACGCTGTGACCCTCTACGAGAAGAAGGGCTCTGTGGGAGGCCTTCTGGAATTCGCCAACAACGTGAAGGGGCCCCACGAGAACCTGAGCGTGCTGCGCAACTACTTCGAACGCCAGATGGAGCTACTCGGCGTGAACGTGGTGCTGAACACCGAGGCCACGGCCGACACCATCGCCGAGGCGGCCCCCGATGCCGTGATTCTGGCCACAGGCGGCGTGCGCGACAGCCTGGGCCTCGACGAGACGGCCGGCACGAACGTGGTGGGCATCGATGACTTCATGATGGCCGATATTGCCGAGGAGGTTGTCGTGGTCGGATCGAACGCCCAGGCCATCGACGCGGCCATGTATCTGCTGGCCCAGGGCAAGCACGTGTCGGTGGTCACGCCGAGCGCGGCGGGTACCATCGGCGCCGGCCACTCCTTCTGGGTGAAGACCTTCACCCAGCCCAACATGAAGGCCCTCGGCGTGCGCTTCTGGCCCGAGGCCGAGGTGGTGGCCGTGAACGATGGCACCGTCACCGTGAAGACGGCTACGGGCATCCAGCAGGAGATTCCCTGCGGCACCGTCGTGGAGGCCCTGGACAGCCTGCCCAACGGCTCCCTCGCCGAAGGCCTGACCTGCGAGGTGGTCACCGTGGGCGATGCCGCCCGGCCCTTCAACATCGGCGAGGCCATCTGCTCCGCCAACGCCGCCGCCCGCGCCCTCTAGCGAGCCCCGGCGAAGCGATGTCCATCCATACCATCTGACAGCCGAGAGCACCAGGGCCCCTTCACCGCTTGTGCGGTCCCCGGTACCTCGGACAAGCTGCACCCTCCCGAGGCGGGCGACTCACCCAGATCGCCCGCCTCCCTTCGACGAATCTCGCCCTTTGCTCTCCCGTCCGTGGCATGATGCCCCGTCGAAGAGGGGAGGCTCCGTGAACATCAACCAATTGGAATGGTTCTGCCTGGCGCGTGAATCCCTCACCCAGCGCTTCATGACCACGAGCCTCTACGCCTTGGGCGTGCGTCCCTACACCCACGCCTCCATCACCTCGGTGGCCGACGGCTTCGCCACCGTGCACGGGAAGGCCCATCGGCCGCTTCGGAAATGACGGCAGCGACGAGACCCCAGACGGAGAGGCGACTCCGAACCGCGGTCCGCGACTTGGCGCCAACGCCGTCTGTCCCTAAGCGAGGGCCGCATCGTCGGCGGGGAAGGTGAGGGTGATGGCCAGCTCGTCGCCTTCCAGCGCCGCCGCGACTTCCATGCCCTGGGCAGCGGCGAGGCTCGCCACCACGGCCAGGCCGAGGCCCGCGCCGCTGCGAGCCCGGGCGGCATCGGCCCGGTAGAAGCGCTCGAAGAGGCGGTCGATATCAAGAGCCGCCGGGTCTTCCACCACATTGGCGAAGGTGATGGCGCGGCCCTTTTGGGTGATGGTAGGCGCTGCCGCTCCGTAGCGCAGGGCGTTGCTGATAAGGTTCTCGAAGATGCGAGCAAGAGCCTCCTCGTCGGCCTCCACCGTAAGCGACTCGTCGGCGATGCGCATCTCCGGCTCCCAGCCGCGCTCCTCGAAGGCGGGAAACTGCCCCGTGAGCACGGCGGCCAGCACGGGCATCACCGCCGTGGGCCGCAGATCCAGCGCGGCGGTCGGGTCGGTGGCACGAGCGTAGGCGAACAGGGCATCCAGCAGCCCTTCCATGTCGTCGAGCCGGGTCGAGGCCGCACCCAGGTAGTGGGCCCGGCGCTCGCCGTCGGCCTCGTCGGCCGCCAGGGCCACGTAGCCCTTGGCCCCCATGAGCGGCGTGCGAATGTCGTGGGACAAACTCGCCAAGTCGCGCTGGAACTGGCGCTGTTCGGCGGCTGCCTCGCGGCGCTCCGCTTCGGCATCGTCCAGGGTCTCGTTCACGGCCCGAGCCAGCGCCGCAAAACCCGGTCCCGGCATCTCGGTGGACAGCCGCCCGTTGGAGCGCCGCTCGCGCCCCCGCAGGAAGGCGGCCATGCGACGCAACTCGCGACCGTACAGCACCACCGTCGCAAAGGCGCACAGGGTCAACGCCCCCATACCCAGCGCAAGCGTCATGAACCGCTCCTTTCCCGTCGGCGCCCCAAGCGCCCCACTTTACCCTCGTAGCGCCTGGGACGTCTCGCCTCACTCGCACGGCACCCTCTCGCCCCGCCATCCACTCGCAGCGCCCCGGCGCCCCGTTTTCCCACAGCAGCGCCCCGCACCGCCGCTCGCTATCGACGATCCCGCCGGCGGAGAGGCGCCGCCGCTCGCTCACAGGTCGCGCTTGCGCAGCACGCCTAAGGCTAGGGCGCTGCACAGCCCGGCTGCAACCGCGCCCACGATCAGCACCTGCACCGCCACTGGCACCATGGTCAGGGGCGCGGCGGCCGGAGTGCCGAGCAGCGCGCCCGCAAAGGCCCCCAGATCCTGCACGCAGGATGACAGCAGCCACGGCTCCAAGGCGCCGAACCACGGAGCGATAACGGCGAGCGACAACAGCACCTGGCCCACCACGGCGCCCAAGAAGCCCGAGCACACCACGATGGCCCAGGCCACACCGGCGCCCGCGCTGCGGCTGATCCACACGATAACCGCCGCCGAGCAGCCGTAGGCGAAAATGACGAGCCACGTCAGGCCGAAGAACGCCAGCAGATCGGTCAGGCTGTTCGTGGCCTCGTAGGTAAAGCCCGCCACCGCGAAGGACGCCACGCTGGTCAGCGAGACCACAGCCAGGAAGAATGCCGCCAGCACCCCCACGAGCGCAATCTTCTCCCCGTAGTAGCGCACGCGCCCGCGGCGGTCCATCACGAGGTTGCGGGCGAACCGCGTTGTGAAGTCCTGGGCGCAGAACAGCGTCGCTACCAGGGCGACGATCAGGGTCAGCATGCCGCCCGACACCACCGAGTCGCCCAACATGTCCGCAGGCGTGGCGAAGGTGCGCATCTCCCGGGACACACCCTCGAAATCGGCCTCGCTCAGAGCCTGGGGGTCCTCGGCGACCGAGGCCCACAGCTCCGCCGAAGCCGAGCCAGACGCAGCACCCTCCTCCGCTTCCGCAGCATTTTCGGCGACGTCCTCGACCGCTTCCGCCGCAGCTGCCACCGACGCTTCGAACGCGGCCGGGCCCTCGGCCTCATCGCCCGAAGCCGCGCCACGGGCTCCTTCGTCTTCGCAGGCCGTCACCGTCATATCCACGGCCGATGCGGTCATGGAAAGAAACTCCGGCGACGACACCGCGTGCATCATGGCGACCACGAGAACGGATGCCGCCACCACGATGGCCGTTACCACCCACAGCATCTTCCCATGCACCAAACGGTACATATCGCTCTTCAGCAGGTTAAACATGGGTCGCACCCCCTTCCATCAGCTCAACGAAGTAGTCTTCGATGTCACGGTGGTCCTGGGAGAATTCCAGGACCACCTGGCCCGCACCGCTTAAGGTGCGGGCCACCGCCTCAGCATCGTAGTCGCCCGACACCACGATAGTGCCGCCCGGCTCCGCGCGAAAGGCCGCCGCCGGATAGGCCTCCTCCAGCACGGCCAGGGCCCGGGGGCTGTCGGCCGTGCGCACCCGCAGGCTGCCGCCGCACTCGGCCGCCACCTCCTCGGCGCTCATCTCGCGCACCATGCGGCCGTTGGCGATCACACCGTAGCGGGTGGCCATGCGATCCAGCTGATCGAGCACATGAGACGAGATCACCACGGTCATGCCGAAGGTTTGGGCCAGGCGCACGATGAGGTTGCGCATGGCACGGGTGGCCTCGGGGTCCAGTCCGTTGAAGGGCTCGTCTAACAGCAGCACGTCGGGATTGCCCAGCAGGGCCAGGGCCAGGCCGAGACGCTGGCGCATGCCGAGGGAGAACCCACGCACCTTCTGCTTGCCCGCACCGGACAGCCCCACAAGCCGCAGCACCTCCTCGCAGCGGGCCGGCCCGTCTACGATGCCCCAGGCAAGCGCCTTGGCCTGCAGGTTCTGATAGGCCGTCAGATTCGGCAGCAGCCCCGGCTGCTCGATGAGCACGCCGATGCGTCGGGCTTGATCGCCCTCGCCGGATGCCCCCTGCACAGAGCCGATACCCGTCGGCACGCCGAACAGCGCCACCTCGCCGGCCGTCGGCGCCACCTCCCCGCAGATCATCTTCATCACCGTGGACTTGCCGGCGCCGTTCTTCCCCACGAAACCGTAGATATCGCCCGCTGCCACGGTCATGGCGAAATCATCCACCACGCGCCGACCGCCGTAGGCCTTGGCCAGACCGCGCGCCTCAATCACATTCATGGCTCTCTCCTTTCTCCGTACAGATATACCCCATTTCCAGCGCTTTCCAGTGTGGAGGGGAATATTAAAGAAAGTTCTGGCGAAGCGTTAAGAATGTTTGAAGATGGCGCCTCGCGCTGGCGCGCCGTATTATGCTGCCAGAAAAGCACCTGGCGAAGGAGGCCCGAAGCGCCCGATGGATACCCCCTTGGACATACTGGTCATCGAGGATGACCCTTCCATCAACGAAGTGGTGACCGCCCACCTGGAACGTCAGGGCCATCGTTGCCGCCAGGCCTTCTCGGGCACCGAAGGCACCCTCCTTCTGCGCGAGCAGCGCCCCGATCTGGTCATCACCGACCTCATGCTGCCGGGCATCACGGGCGAGGAGATCGTCCGGGCCATTCGCGCCGCCGACGGTGCGCTGCCCATCATCGTCATCTCGGCCCGCATCACCGCCGCCGACAAGATCATGCTGTTGCAAGAAGGGGCCGACGACTACCTGACCAAGCCCTTCGACCTGGACGAACTGAGCGCGCGCATCGCCGTGCAGTGCCGTCACCGGACCGCGTGCAACCGCGATGGCGTCTCCGTCTCGGACGATGCGGCCGCCGATGGGCACGGGCCCGACAGCTCTGGGGCCGCCGTGCTGCGCTTCCGCGATTGGGAACTCAACGGCGACGAACGCACCTTCGCCGTAGGGGGCATCCCCGTGGCCCTCACCCGCACCGAGTTCAACATCCTGGAACTGCTCATGGCCCGCCCACGCAAGGTGTTCACCAAGCAGGAGCTGTTCGAGCTAGCCTGGGGCGAACCCTATTCCGTAGAAGATTCCACCGTGAACGTCCACGTGTCGAACTTGCGCCGCAAGCTGAAGCCCACCGGCACCGACGGCTATCTGCAAACGGTCTGGGGCATGGGATTCAAGCTGACGACCGGGTAGGACTCCCACACCCGGTAGGACTCCCACACAAGGCTCCGCCGCGCCGCAGAACTCCTCCGCGCTGCGTCCCCCCGCAAGGCTCCGCCGCGCTGCGCCGGCCGCCCACCGCGGTGCGCTAGCCCGGGCTAACCGCTCCCGCTCTGACCAACTCGCCCGCACGCGCCGATTTGCTGACAAGCAATCGCCTTCGATCAATGTTCTCAGCTCATTCCCTGGTCTTGCGACAAATCATGGGATTGGGCGACATCGTAACGCTCGGATTCGCTCGAAACGCGACAAATTAGACGAATGAGCGACATTTCCAGCGTCCAAATGTCGCTCAATCAATCGATTTGTCGCAAAAGGCCGCCCTCACTCCGGAAAACCACAGCGCGCTTAATCGAACCGCTCTTTCTGCGCCACACAGGCCACTGTCGGCAACGTCGCCACGCGCACAGCCCTTCCCATAGTGAGGAGCAGTCCCCTTCCCAGAAGATGCAACTGCCCCGCTGTGGGGGGCGTGTGGTGAGGTCGGGCGATTTCCCCAAGCCTCCCTTCCTATTAACGCGGGGATGTGGGACAATGGATTGACTTGACTTCTACAGCTTCCCCATGGGAAGGAGCACAGGGTGTTTGACTTTTTCCGCAAGAAGAACAACGGCGGCCGCGACGGGGACAAAAGGGGGCCGGACGGCGCGTCGCGCTCCAGCGCCGGCGAAGGCGGCGCAGCCGATCCGAGCGATAAGACCACCCGCGACGTGCTGGGCGAGTTCATCACCGCGCCGCTGCCCGATGCCGTGGACGGCCTGTTGTTCCGCGTGTCCATGGCCGACGGCGCCAACCCGGCCCCGGGCTTCGAGGCCTATGCCGCCCGCCTGCTCTCCGATGCCGAGGCACCCACCCTGCGCGCCATCGCCGTGGAGCACCCGGTGGAACTGCGCCGTCTGAACACCACCGAGCTGTTCTGGTCGGTCTTCGACGACAGCACCATCAGCGCCGGCGCCCGCGGCACCATCCTGCGCATCGAGTCAGTGCTCGACCGCCTGGCCCTTATCTCGAAGCTCATGGAGGACGGCAACGGCGCCGTGGCCGCTACCGCCTACAGCGAGGAGCAGTGCAGCGAGGCCGACTGGCGCGTGCTGCGCTCCATCGCCGACGATGCCGGCGACTACCTGGGCGCCGCCGACCGCGACAACAAGCTGGACACCCAGTACGGCACCACGGGCACCCGCGGCGGCAACTGGGATCTGGCCACCCGCTTCGCCGCCGCCTGCGAGGCCATGGTGCTCCCCTTCCGCCTGGAGTACCGCTTCGTCTGCGACGCGAGCACCGGCACTATCGTGGCCGATGTGTCCACGCCGGCCCCCGACGTCTTCCCCAAGTCGCGCTACGACGCCGCGGCCGGCCAGTGGGTCGACAACACTCCCCGTCGCGCCGACGCCGCTGCGGCCTACGGCCTGCGCCTGGCGGCCCTCATTGCCGCGGCGGCCTTCGGCTGCTCGGTGGGCGTCACCCGCGTGGTGATAAATGAGAAGGAGGGCTCCATCGCCGGCGCCACGGTCATGTCCCTCGAGTTCGGCCGCATCCCCTTCACCATGGGCACCATGGCGAAGATCCGCAGCGGCGAGTTCGCCTCGCCTGAGAGCGAGTGCAACCCGGGGCTGCTCTTCGACATGCTGCACCTCCAGAACCGCGCCATCGATCTGGCCGATGACGGCACGCTGCGCCCCGTCGAGCCCCTGGCGGTGGAGCTGGCCGTGGTACGCACCCCCGTGGCCGAGGACGAGCGCGAGCTGTCGCCCGAGCTGCGCGACTTGCTGCATGCCGATGTGGTGCGCGACCTGGACGTGATGAGCGAGCAGAATGCCGACCTGGCCGCCCGCTATCGCGCCATCATGGACGAGAAGGACGATTCCCTGCTGTTGGCCGTGGCCCAGCTGGAGGACATCGTGGCCGAAACGAGCAAGGCCACTGAAGAAGAGGAAGCCGCCCGCGCCCTGCGCGAGGCCGGCGTGACCGTGAAGCCGCTGTACTGCGAGAACGTCTTCGCCCGGTACCTCACGAGCGTCGTGGAAAGCGACCCCACGGTGCGCTACCAGCGCCTGTCCGACATTGGCCAGGCAGCTCGCTCGTCGCTGTCGCGCATCTACCGCGACATGGGCGACCTGGACGCCGCCGAGGCCCAAGCCCGCGTGTGCATCGAGCTAGCTCCCACAAGCGCCCCGGCCTTCAACGACCTTATCACCTGCTTCGCCGAGGGCGACCACTACGACCGCATCATCGAGGTGACCAAGGACGCCCTGCGCGTGGCCGTGACCGGCAACGACATCTCCTATATCTTCTATCGTCTGGCCTTCGCCTACTGGCAGACCGGCCGCTTGCGCGAGGCCCTGGCCTGCTATCTGCGGGTACCCGAGACAAGCCCCATGGGCGAGGCCGCCCTGCGCGAGCGCAACGACCTGCTGAGTGAGATGGGCAACAATGTGCCCGGCAACGACTGGGATCCCACGGCCTGCCTGCGCACTGCCGGCGTGCCTCTGGCCCCCTTGGACGATGTCATGGAAGTGGTCGGCCGCGCCCTCGTGCTGCTGTGCGACCAGAACATGCCCCTGGCCGCCGCCCCGCTCGCGAGCCTCGTAGCCAGCACCCAGCGCAACGACATCCTCCACGCCGTAGCCGCAAGTTTGCGCCAGGGCGTGTAGAAGCCCGGCGAAGCCCCGAGGCAGCCGCCCTCCCGGAACGGTACCCTGGAGGCCCACCAACCTACTCCCAGCACCCGAAGGGCCCGCAATGCGGGCCCTTCCCATATATCTTCTTCTCTTTTTGTCCCCGGAATGCGCCCCAGGAAGTCAGCGAGGTTCCGACCGGCGCCTGGAATTGGCCCGCCTTTGGGCCAAGCGGCCTTCGCGCCGCGCCGAGCCCAAAACAAGGGCCAAAGTCAGGTGCCCGTCGGAACCGCAGCGTCAGGCATAGGTAGGAGGGGAATCCCTCCTACCTATGCATAAAATAAAATCTCGTTGTAGGTGGGCACCGGCCAGGCCTCGCGCTCGACGATGATCTCCAGGCTGTCCACGGCCTCGCGCAGCGCATTCATCACCGGCACGATCTCGTGGGCGTTCATGTTCGCCCGCTCCTGCTGGTCGGCGATCTCACGGGAAGCGTGGTGCAGGTCGTTCAGCTTCTCCAACTGGCGGTTGATTTCGGCGGCCCCGGCCACGAGCTTGCGCAGCTTGTCCTCCATAAACGAGGTGTCGCCATCGGGCAGCACGCCGCGGATAGCAGCGATGCCGTTGGCAAGCTTCGCCGCATAGCGGTTGATGGCGGGCAGGTAATCGCGGCGCACGAGACGCTTCATCACCCGGCATTCGATGTTCATGATCTTGTTGTACTTCTCCAGCTTCACCTCGTAGCGGCTGCGCACCTCAGTCTCGGTGAGCACGCCGAACTCGGCGAACAGCGCGATGGACTTCGGCGATACATAGCAGGGCAGCGCTTCGGCCGTGGTACGGTGGTTGGCCAGGCCCCGACGGGCCGCCTCGGCCTCCCACTCGGCGGAATAGCCGTCGCCGTTGAAGATGATGCGCTCGTGATCGCGCAGGGTCCGCTTGATGTAGTCGATGGCCGCCGCCTCGAACGCATCGCCGGTCTTGCCCTCCATGGCATCGGCGAAACCCTTGAGCGATTTGGCCATGGCCGTGTTCAGCACCATGTTGACGTCCGACAGGTTCTGGGCGGAACCGGGCATACGGAACTCGAACTTGTTGCCGGTGAAGGCGAAGGGGCTCGTACGGTTGCGGTCGGTGTTGTCCTTGATGAAGTTCGGCAGCACATCCACGCCGAGATCCATGGACACGCGCTCGGCCGAGGTGTAGTCGTGCTCGTCCACCAGGGCCTCCACGATTGCCCCCAGCTCGTCGCCGAGGAACATGGACACAATGGCCGGCGGCGCCTCATTGGCCCCCAGGCGATGGTCGTTGCCGGCGCTTGCAGCCGACATGCGCAAAAGCTCCTGATACTCGTCCACAGCCTCGATCACGCAGGTGAGAAACACCAGGAAGCGTAGGTTCTCCATGGGGTTCTCGCCGGGATCGAACAGGTTCTTGCCGTCGGCAGAGATGGACCAGTTGTTGTGCTTGCCGGACCCGTTGATGAACTCGAAGGGCTTCTCGTGCTGCAGGCACACCAGGCCGTAGTGGCTGGCTAAAAGCTTCATCTTCTCCATGGTGAGCAGGTTCTCATCTACGCCGCGGTTCGTCTCCGCGAAGATAGGCGCCAGCTCGTGCTGGGCCGGGGCCACCTCGTTGTGCTTGGTGCGGGCCGATACGCCCAACGCCCACAGCTCGTCGTCGAGCTCCTTCATGAACTCGTTCACCGTGGGACGGATGGCGCCGAAGTAGTGCTCCTCCAGCTCCTGACCCTTGCAGGGAGAATAGCCGAACAGGGTGCGGCCCGTGAGCATGAGATCGAGGCGCTGCTCGTAGTCCCTCTCGGAAACGAGGAAGTACTCCTGCTCGGCGCCGAGTGTGGTGGTCACACGCTCACCGGCCTCGCCGAACAGGGCCAGCACGCGCTTGGCCTGAATCTCAATGGCCTTCATAGAGCGCAGAAGCGGGGTCTTCTTGTCGAGGGCCTCGCCGGTGTAGGAGCAGAAGGCGGTGGGGATGCACAGCACCTCATCTTTGATGAAGGCGTAGGAGGTGGGGTCCCAAGCAGTGTAGCCGCGGGCCTCGAAGGTGGCGCGCAGGCCGCCGGAGGGGAAGCTGGAGGCGTCCGGCTCGCCCTGGATGAGCTCCTTGCCCGAGAAGGTCATGATGGCGCGGCCGTCAGGCGTAGGATCGATGAAGCTGTCGTGCTTCTCGGAGGTGATGCCCGTCAGCGGCTGGAACCAATGGGTGAAGTGGGTGGCGCCCTTCTCGATGGCCCACTCCTTCATAGCGTGGGCCACCACGTTCGCCACGTCGATGTCGAGCGGCTCGCCGCCCTTGATGGTGCGCATGAGCTGCTTGTAGGTGGCAGAAGGCAGGCGCTCCTGCATGGTGTGCTCATTGAACACCATGGAACCGTAGATATCGGTGACTTTCGACATAATGGGCCGCTCCTCACTCGGATCAATGATCGGACAAAGATACCACGTTGCCGCGAAGTCGGCGAGCCGAGCCGCCCGTTTACCAAACTAACGGCGCATCGTTTCGGGAAGTTTCCGGTCAGGAAAACCGAGATTGCGAAACAGGAGCCCTCGGAGAAGCTGCCGCCCTCTTAAAGAGCGAAGGGGCCAGTGCGGGTAAACGGCACCCGCACGTTTGCCACGAACGGCAGCTGCGAGGGCTGCACTTCATCAGCCGAAATGAGGCAGAACCTTGTTATAGGCCATAAACCTGGCAAAGGCTCTCCGCCACTGCAGGATCGGCCATGGCAGCGAGGGCGTCCTCGGCACGGTCTTCCTCCGCAAGTCGGGCAGCGAGGGCCGCCATACGTGCAGCAAGCTCCGCGCGACCTTCCTCGCGACCTTGGGCCATACCCTGGGCCATACCTTGGGCTATACCCTCCGCCCGACCTTCAGCCAGACCCTGCTCTTGAGCATCAAGGCGAACCTCCTCCACCAAGTCTCTCACGGTCATCACGGAGCCCACCCACTCTCTGTCCTCGTTGGCTGTAGAAACCTCGGCGTCCATGGCAGTAACGAGCCTGTCGCCTGGGGCCACAGTACCCTTTCGGATGTATTCTAGCAGATTGCGCATGCCCTCGGTGGGAGCGCAACCGGCAGCCCGAGCATTCAGGATCTTCCAAACGGCGCCGGTGGAGGCGCTGAGCGACGGATCCTCGCGGCACAGACTCTCAAAGGTGTAAACGGGAAGTCCCGCGCCAAACCAGTCGAAGTCGCAAGCGAAGATGATATAGCTGTCGCGCAGATCCCTCCATGCGGCACCATGCTCCATAAGTCCCGAGTCGATGCCAGCTTGATAGTAGCGCAACCGGCGGCCTGGGGCGGTGTGGGGATTCGCCTGCATCTCCACATCAACGACACCTGCGTCCGTCTCGGCGTACACATCCAGCCGCACGCCACGCGCATCGACAGCCGGTTGGAGCACCTGTTCCCGGTTGAGGTAGGCGATGTCGCCCACCTCGATGCCCAAGACACGTTCCAGGAAGCCGCGACACACCTCCTCGTTGCAGAGCACGCGCCCGAACATGAAGTTGTCGGATATAGGAAGTCGACCGGCCATGACAAGCCCCCTTTCCCTCGGCGGCTGTCCCCGTGAACGGGTTAGGGGCTCCCCAGCCTAGATTCCCCCTGAAGAGAATCTTGCGAACGTTTGTTTTATTATAATCCCAGTAATTAGTTAATGCAAGAAAAATAGAACATTAGTTTTATTTTGAGAGACTTGGCGAGCTGAGGTAAAGCCAAATCGAGGTCGACGAGGCGACGGAGGTAGTCGGATCGGCTCGTGCCCCCGCGTTCGGTGCGGGCATCCATCTCAAACAATTCCCGCTGGGGGCTCTTGAAGGCGACCGAAGCCAGTTCCTCCCCGAACTTCGGGGGTCGCCCGCGCACAATCCCCGTCTCGCCCGCAGGTCATTCGCCGCGCTCGAACATCTCGGTCAGCGCCCCAGCTGTTCATCGCTCACAACAGAGCCGCTCTTCGTTATAAGGGCGGAGCCGAGTATCGCCCCATTCATCGTTAACCCCTATCGCACGAACTGCAAAACAATACATATACCCGAAGGTATTTCAAATTGCGCAGCAGTGTCGAACGTCATATTTATACAAGTTTTCGTGACCAGCGCAAGACGCAGCATACCGCGTCAAAAACCCACTTAGCCATGCTGCTTTGCAGAAAAGAGCGTGAAGGCGTGGATGCAGAACGACCCCGCCGAAGCGGGGTCGTCGCAGAGCAAAATCAGAAACGGCAAACGCCAGGGGAGCGCTCACTAGCGAGACGCCTCCCCTACTCGATAGGCTTCCCGTAGCGCTCCTCGGTGATCTCGTCGAGGGTGCGGCCCTGGGTGTTGGGGCACCACACCACACCCACCACGAGCGACACCAGCAGAAAGCCGCACATGATGATGCCGGCCGTCACGAAGCCCGCTGGCGTCTCCACGCCGAGGCCCGCCACCGCCACGAGCGACCAGATGCCCAAAACACCGCGCACCAGGAAGAACATGATGCCCTGCACGCCCCCGCGGTACAGCGTGGGGAACAGCTCGGTGGACCACAAGGCGTAGAAGCACTGGGCCGAGAAACCGGCCGAGATGCCCCACAGCGCCACGAACACCCACAGCAGCCAGCCCCACGCATCAGCGGTGCCGGCCTCAAGCTGCATGCCGAAGAACACCATGATCGCCCAGGCCGCCAGGGCCATGAGGGCCGTGGCTGCGAACAGGATGCGGTGCGGGATGCGGTCGCCGAACTTCGAGAAGATGGCGAGCGAGCCCACCGCCGTGAGCACCCACATGACCGCCTGCAGAAGCGAGATGGTGGTGTCGTCCAAGTGCCCGGCCGCCGCGTACATGTAGGGCATGAACTGCCCCATGGTGCCGGCCACGATGTTCCAGGTCAGGTACACCGCCACGAGGAACACGATGGACTTCACGTTCACGGAGTTCGTGAGCGCCCGGCGCATCATCTGGATGAAAGTATCGCGCGACGCACCGGCCTGCCGCTTCTCGGTCCAGTCCTTCGACTCCTCCAGCCTGCGCTGCAAATTCCACGCCACGAGCGCCACCACGAACAAGATGAGGAACAGCAGGCGCATGGCGAACAGGCCATCGAAGGGCCCGTAGGTGCCCGCAGGCAGCAGCGCGCCGTCCGGCCCGAACGTGGGAAACGCGAACGAGAACAACAGCGCGATGACGAAGATGACCGCCGGGCCGCAAGACCAGGCGAACTGGCTGATGCCGATGTTGGCGGCACGGCTCGTGGAGGACGACATCTCGGAGATGTAGCTCCACGACGACGGCACGCCGGCGCCCACCGACAGGCCAGAGACAACGATGCCGAGGCAGAGCATAGGCAGGTTCACGGCGCACATGATGATGAACACGCCGGCGGCGTACACGAGCAGGTTGTAGGTGTAGATGAACTTGCGCCCGAAGCGGTCGGCCAGAAAGCCGCCGATGAGCGCACCCACCGCCGCGCCGAAGGCGTTCGCGCCCACGGCGCCCAAGATGGACACCCACACGTTGTCGAAGTTGAAGGCGATGGCCCAGGCGGCCAGAGCCACCGACGAGGCCACAATGCAGCCCGAGTCGAGGAAGTTGGTCAGCGAAACGGCAATGGTGCCTTTTTTCTCTTGGGACAGTGCCATAGTCGGTGGAACCTTTCTAGTCGATGGCCTCGCCGGCCACGGGAGATTCCAGCATGGCCTCGTTCAGCGGAATAGCGAACTCGCGGGCGATGGCCTTAAGGCCGTCATCGGTGATGGTGTTCATGAAGTCGTCGGAGCCCCCGTTCATGGAGCGGGCGCGCACGTAGATGTCGGCGGCCTTCTCCACGGTGTGCATGAGGCCGAAGGTGGTATCGAAGTCGGGGCCGGAGGCGAACAGGCCGTGCTGGGCCCAGATGACGGCGTCGAAGGTCTCCATCATGGCCGCGGTCTCCCGCGCGATGTCAGCGCCGCCCGGCACCATCCACGGCACCACGCCCACGCCGCCGGGGAACACCACGACGCACTCGGTCATGGCCTTCCACAGCGCCCGGGTGAAAGCGCGCGATTCCAGGGGCAGCACGAAGGTCATGGCGATGACGTTGTTCGGATGCGCGTGGTAGAGCACCCGCGAGGCGCCGCCCGTCGCCCGCATGCGCACGGCGTGGCACATGAAGTGGCTCGGGAATTCCGAGGTGGGACGGCCGCCGTCGGTCAGCCCCCACACGATGCGCCAGGCGTCGCCCTCGGGGTTGATCTCCACGATGCCGATGTTGTGGGCCGGATCAGCGGCCACATTGCGCATGTAGCGCCCCGAGCCCGTGGTGAGGAAAAACGCCCCGCCCAGATCGGCCGCTTGCACGCCCATGGGTACCCACGGACTCGGCTCCGGGTTGAAGAAGGGCCGCGCGGCGCTTGCGTCGGCCTCGGTCATGCGGTAAGTGAGGTTACCGCCGTTGCGCTCGTGCCAACCCTGGCCCCAGCCGTCGCTGCACAGGCGCACGAAGCCGCGCACGAAGCCGAGCTGTTCCACCGCCACGCCCGACACCGCCCCGCGGGCCGCGCTGGCCCCCTTCGCCAACAAATCCTGCGCCTGATCGATAAATGCCATGGTTGCTCCTCTTACTGTCGGGTCGGCAGAATCTTCGCCTCGTAGGCGGCAACGAGAGGATACACCTCGCCGTCGGTGGGACAGCCCTCGCGGCGGCAGTACTCGTCCCACACGGCGCCGAAGGGCATGGACTTCGCCTGCTCGGACAGCGCCATCTTCTCGGTGAAGCGGTAGGTGTCCTGCATCTCCTTCAGCTGAGCCGCCGGCTGCAAAAGCGCGTACAGCAGCGACTTCTCCATGGCGCGAGTGCCGATGGCCCAGGCGCCCACGCGGTTGATGGAGGCGTCGAAGAAGTCCAGCCCGATGATGACCTTCTCCCAGGCACCGGGGCAGTGGGCCACTTCCATGGCCATCTCCTTCACCGGGTCGTCGAACAGCACCACATGGTCGGAGTCCCAGCGGATGGGGCGCGTCACGTGCAGCGGCACCTTGTCGAAGAACAGCAAAAGCGCGCTCAGCTTATCGGCCACGTTCTCGGTCGGGTGGAAGTGCCCCAGGTCAAGCAGGTCGTACACGCCGGGGTGCGTGGCGGCGTAGGCCAGGTAGAACTCGTTGGAGCCCACCGTCATCGATTCCAGCCCGATACCGAACACCTTCGACTCGCAGGAATCGATCACGCGGTCGTACTTCTCAGCGTAGATGGCGTCCAGCGAATCGCGCAGGCGCTCGCGCAGCCCGTAGCGGTCGGCCGGCACGTCCTTCAGGCCGTCGGGAATCCAGATGTTGCAGAGCGTCTCGTCATCGAGCGCCTCGGCGATCTGCTGGGAGATCTTGCGGCAGGCCTTGCAGTGGCGAATCCAGAAGTCGCGCGTGGCCGCGTCGGGCGAGGACAGCGACAGCTCGTTGTTCATCATGGGATGACCGAAGATGGTGGGGTTGAAGTCGATGCCGAAGCCGTGCTCGCGCGCCCAGGCCACCCAAGGTTCGAAGTGCCTGTACTCCAACGCGTCGCGGTCGACCCAGGGGTTCTCATCGGTGAACACGGCGTAGCTCGCGTGCAGGTTGATGCGCTTGGCACCGGGCACGAGCGCCATGGCCGCCTCGAAGTCGGCCGTGAGCTCTTCGAAGGTGCGGGCGCGGCCGGGATAGTTGCCCGTGGTCTGGATGCCGCCGGACAGGCCGCCCTCCTGGTCGAAACCGAGCACATCGTCGCCCTGCCAGCAGTGCACCGAGATGGGCTTTCCCGCCAGCTTCGCCATCACAGCCTCGGTGTCGATACCGAGGGCCGCGTACTCCTCTTTTGCCAGTTCGTACATGGTGGTCATTTAGACGTCCTTTCGCTCAGGTTCGATTTTTCTCACATCGAAAGACTCAGAAATAGCAGCCCGCACGGCTTTGAGGTGTGGGAACACGCCGTCGGCAAGCATCTGCACCGCCAGGTTGCCCAGAGCTGTTCCCTCCACGGGGCCGGCGTACACGGGCAGTCCGCACACCTGGGCGGTGCGGCGGTTCAGGTGGTCGTCGCGGCAGCCGCCGCCCACGATGTTGATGGAGGCGTAGTCGTGGCCCGCGAGCGCCGCGAGCCCCTCGATGGCGTCGCGGTAGCAGCGCGCGAGGCTCTCGTACACGCAGAGCATGAGCTCGCCCAAGGTCTCGGGCGCCGGCTGGCCCGCCTCCTCGCAGGCCGCGCAGATCTCCTCGATCATGGAGTCGGGAGCCAGGAAGCGGTCGTCATTCACGTTCACGATGGATGCGATCACGCCTGCCGCCTCGGCCTCGTCGGCCGCCTTGATAAGGTCGGGGAAATCCACCTCGTGGCCGAGCCCCTCCACGCGCATGTACTGGTGCAGACGGCCCTTGCGGATGGCCTTCTCATCCACCACGTAGGTGATGCCGTTCAGCTCGCGGCGGATGGACTGGATCATCCACAGCCCCATGATGTTCTTCAGAAAGCGGTAGCGGAAATGGTAGCCACCCTCGTTGGTGAAGTTCGCGCGGTAGGCGCCCTCGGAGCAGATGGGGCTGCGGTTCTCCACCCCCAGCAGGCTCCACGTGCCCGACGAGAGGAACACCGCCGGCGGCTCGCAAGCGGGCACGGCCAAATAGGCGCTGCCCGTGTCATGGGTGGCCGGCAGCACCACGCGCGGCTCGTAGCCGATGGCCTCGGCCACCTCGGGCAACACCGGCCCCAGGCTGGCACCGGCATGGGTCACATTGGGGAACAGACGCCGCGGGATGGCGAAGGCGGCCATGACCGCCTCGTCCCACGCGCCGGTTTCCGCGTTCAGCAGGCCCGTGGTGGAAGCGTTGGTATATTCCACCGCCTTCTGGCCCGTGAGCAGGAAGTTCAGGTAGTCGGGAATCATAAGGAAGGTGTCAGCCGCCTCCAGCTGCTCGGGGTGTTCCCGCTGCAGGGCCAGCAGCTGGTAGATGGTGTTGAAGGGCTGACGCTGCAGACCGCAGTGACGGTACAGCTCCTCGGGGGCCATGATGGCGTCGGCCACCGCGTACATGCCCGCCGTGCGACCGTCGCGGTAGGACACGGCATCACCTACCAGGTTGTCGTCGGCATCCAGCAGCACGAAATCGACGCCCCAGGTGTCGATGCCCACGGTCTTGGGCGCAAAGCCGGCCTCCCTGCAGCGGGCCAGGCCACGCAGAAGCTCGCTCGAGAGCAGATCGAGATCCCAGCAATCGTGACCGTCGCGACGCACCTGGCGGTTGTCGAAGCGATGGACCTCCTGAAGGCGGATGAGCCCCTCTTCCAGATAGCCCACCACCACGCGCCCCGACGATGCCCCGATATCCACCGCCGCGTAGCAGTCGGTTCGCGCACCTTGCGCTTGCTGCGCCATAGCCGTCCTATCTCTGAGCGTATTTCTCACCATTTACCAGGAGAAACACCTAATCGGAAATAATGCGCGGCACAGTGTACCAGTTGGCGCACCCCCGCAAGCCCGCATGCCCAAAGAGGTGCGCGCCTGTAACAAATCAACAACAATGACTCCATAGGTCGGGGAACGAGTCCTCCTGGCTTCGGACACGAAAAAGCCCGCTGCGAACAGCGGGCTTTCTGCAGGTTGTATCTCGCTGCGGCTTAGCGCTTGGAGAACTGCGGGCGCTTGCGGGCCTTCTTCAGACCGTACTTCTTGCGCTCCACCATACGGGCGTCGCGGGTCAGGAAGCCAGCCTTCTTCAGCTCGGCGCGGTAGTCGCCAGCCTCCAGCAGAGCGCGGGAGATGCCGTGGCGCAGAGCGCCAGCCTGGCCGGACACGCCGCCGCCGTCGATGCGGGCCTTCACATCGAAGTGACCAGCGGTGTCGGTCACCTTGAAGGGGGTCATCGCGTAGTTGAACAGCGCCTCACGACCAAAGTACTCCTCGCCGTCGCGGCCATTGATGGTCACCTTGCCGGTGCCGGGAACGAGACGGACGCGCGCCACCGCGTTCTTGCGGCGGCCAGTGCCGTAGTACAAAGCCTCATCTGCCATGATTAACCCTCCAACTCAATCTTGCGGGGCTTCTGAGCAGCATGGGGATGCTCAGCGCCAACGTACACCTTCAGCTTCTTGCCCATCGCACGGCCCAGCGTGTTCTTCGGCAGCATGCCCTTGACGGCATGCTCGATGACGCGCTCGGGGTGCTTGGTCATGGCCTCGGTGAACGTCTCCTGCTTGAGACCACCCGGGAACCCGCTATGACGATAGTAGGTCTTGGTGGCAGCCTTGGTACCGGTGACCTTGATCTTGTCAGCATTGATGATGATGACAAAGTCGCCCGTGTCCACGTGGGGGGTGTACTGCGGCTTGTGCTTGCCCTTCAGAATCTGAGCGGCGCGGGCAGCCACGCGGCCGAGGACCTGATCCTCGGCGTCGATGATGACCCATTCGCGCTCAACCTCACCGGGCTTTGCATAATACGTCTTCACTGTTTCCTCCATTAACTTGCAGGTTCTGTCCGACGGGTGAAGCCTCCGCTTCTCCGTGCGTTGCGACCTTGCGGCCGCGCTGCCTGGAAGCGCGGAACCGTCTTCCAGAGTGTTTGTTTTCAAAAGTGCACGATCCTTGGAAGTCGGTTTCCTACGCCGACACGCGGTGCCGCGGGCCTGGACAACCCTTGGCGGTTGCGTTTCCTTGAACCCATGCGTTTACGGGGCTTTTGAAAGCGAACTTTTGCATTCTCACTCGCCCGCGCGTATATGTCAACGGAGGCGGTCGACGAATACCCACAATCGTCAAAACTTTCCCGCTGAGAGGCGCGAGGAGGGCCAACGTAAGCGTTGATGGAGTCGAGATCGGCCGCATCAGACGCAGGTGCCCGATCCCTCTTAGCGCAGGCTGCGACGATGGCGAAGGCCGCCCTTACCTTCACGGACATGCCTCTCGCAGCTTCGTCGGCTTTATGGCTGGTTCGGCCAGCGCACCTTATGCGCTCAATGCCCCCACAACGAGCTCCAGATACACCGGGGATAAGGTTCCCAGCGGTTCATCGCGCAAAAGATTCTCGAAAGCAACCTCAAGCTTTTGGTCAATCCGCAGGTAGGACGGCTTAAGCAGCCCGCACTCGCGCCAGTCGATGATCGGAACACACCTGCCCGATCCATCTGCGCTCAAATCCTTCGATGTAACCTTTGCGGCAATCGCAATGCACATTTCGCTTTCAACATCAATCACGAACACCGGACGAACCTTGCCGATGCCGGGATGATCGAGAAACTCCACGTAGGCGAGCCAGATTTCTCCAGGCTTCGGATCACACGAGGGCATCGTAAACCCCATCGTCCTCTTCGTTGTCCCAATCAGCGGGCAAAACGGTCCGGCGAGTTTCCGGATCCACCCGAATTACATCCTGAGCAGCCCAATCGATATGCGGAATGCGATCACCGTAACCACTCTCGATGGGCGCAACCAGTACCCAGGGCTTCGAGTTCTTGAACACGGTCACAGGCTGCCCGGTCTCGCGCACCGTCGCGGCAATCTTCGAGAAGTTCGCCCGCGTCTCAGCTACCGTTGCGGTCATCTCGGTCATAGACTCCTCCTTGTCGCGTCAATCATAGGCCCATTGTAGCTATCTTTATGTACATTTTCATGTACATAAAATAACATTTTGATCAATGTGGGCACCAGGAGGTTCACATTCCCCAGAGGAGGAGGTTGAACGCCGCGAGGACTGCAACGCCGAGGGCCGCGACACGACGCCCGGTCTTCACCTCGCAGAAAAAGAGTGCGGCCAGATAACCGTAGAAGACTATATTTACCGTCACACCTGCCACCCCGTGAGGCACGCCCCAGAAATGCATCCCGACCGTGCAGAGCACAATGATCGCCGTCCCGGCAAGTGCGATGACGATCCAGGGGTTTCTCGCACTCCAGAACGCATTGGTGTTCTCGTGCTCGATCCACCACAGAAGACCTCTCCGCTCCGATTTTCCCTCGCTCACAGCCAGCCTCCTTCTCTTGTCGAGCGCCCCGGAATGGGTGACCCGCCATCTATTATATCCCCTGGCGACTTCGCCCTCCCGCCGGCAGCCCGTTCGTGCGCGCACCGTTGCCGTGGGAAATGTTACCTCCGACTAACGTTTGGGCAGGAGGCGCTTCCGCGCGGGCGTGGATTGACGCACAATAGGCGGCGCTGTGTGAAACCTTGAGGTGTAAGGAAGCCTGCATACTATGGAAGCAATGTCGCCGTTCGCGTTCATCACGTTGGTCACCCTCGTCTCCGGCGCGGGAGGCACGGGGCTCGGAGGTCTGATCGGCGCCTTGTTCAAGAGCGAGAGCAACCGCACCATCAGCCTGCTTTTGGCCTTCGCCGGCGGCGTGATGACCGCCATGGTGTGCTTCGACCTGCTGGCCGAGGCCGAGGAAGCCGCCAACCAGGTGGTCGAGCACGGCGTGCTGCTGGTCATCTTCGCCGTGGTCCTGGGCGTGGCCGTGGTGTATTTGCTGAACCACCTGATCGACCGCAAGACGCGGACCGAGGTGTCCCACACTGCCGACGCCGCGCACCCCGATACCCACGACAATATCGACGAGTTGGTGCACGCCGACCATCTGAACATGCACAAGCGCCACAACGATTCGCGGCTGTCGCTGTTCGTGGCCGGCGTGGTCATGGCCTGCGCCATCGCGCTGCATAACATCCCCGAGGGCATGACCATCGGCGCGAGCTTCGCCGTGTCGACCGATTTGGTATGGGGCACCGGCATGATCATGGCCGTGCTCATCGGCCTGCACAACATTCCCGAGGGCATGGCCGTGGCCGTGCCGCTCATCTCCGGCGGCACGAGCCGCGTGAAGGCCACCCTGCTCACGGCGGCCTGCGGCCTGCCCACGGTGCTCGGCGCGTGGCTCGGCTTCTGGCTGGGCGACATCGGGCCGTTGGGCCTCACCCTGTCCCTCGGCTTCGCCTCGGGCGCCATGCTGTATGTGGTGTTCGGCGAGATCATGCCCGAGAGCTACCTCATCTACCGCAGCAAGCTGCCTGCCTTCGCCGTCATGATCGGCCTGGCCCTGGGCATGCTGATGATCTTCTTCTAGAAACCCCGCCGCCCCGCGGCGGCGCCCGTTCCGAAAGGATTCCCTATGCGAGCTGTTGTGCAGTGTGTGAGCGAAGCCAGCGTGAGCGTGGAAGGGAACGTCGTCGGTCGCATCGGGCGCGGATACCTGATCCTTCTGGGCGTGGGACATAGCGACGGCGAGGCCCAGGCACAGCGGCTCTGGGAGAAGATTCGCAAGATGCGCGTGTTCGAGGACGAGAGCGGCAAGACCAACCTGAGCTTGGCCGACGTGGGAGGCGAGGTGCTCGTGGTCAGCCAGTTCACGCTCTTCGCCAACTGCCGGAAGGGCAACCGCCCCTCGTTCACCGACGCCGCCGCGCCCGATGAGGCCGAGCGGCTCTACGAGCACTTCGTCTCCCTCGCCCGGCGCGACGTGCCCCGCGTGGACACCGGCGTCTTCGGCGCCATGATGGACGTGAGCCTGGTGAACCGAGGCCCCTTCACCCTCTGCCTGGACACCGACAACCTGTAGGGGCCGCCGCCGAGAGCGGCGGCATTCGATACCGGCAACGAGCACTTAGGGCACGGGAGGCCCCGGCGGGGACAGCGCGAGCATCGTCATCTTCCCCATCGTCTCCATCGAGGGGAAGAATCGGCCGCCTTGTTTTGGGATTAGCCCGAATCACCTCGGCCAAGGGAAGACGCTGGGAGTCGCGAGAAAAACAGCCTTACCAGTAGAGCTTCTCGTAGATGAGGCGGTGGGACTCATGGCCGTGCCAGTCGCGCAGGGCGATGGTGCCGGCGACGGTCCAGCCCTCGCGGGCGAGCAGGTCGCGCATGGGGGCGTTGGCCTCGTACACATCGCAGCACAGGTTGTGGCAGCCGGCGTCGCGGGCGATGCGCTGGGCGGTTCCCAGGATGTAGGCGCCCACGCCGCAGCGGCGCGCCGACGGCGCCACGTTCACCCAGTGCAACGCCCCATAGTTGCCGTCGCCCTCGGTGATCCAGGTAAGCCCGCGCCCTTCCTCGTAGGCCGCGTCGCCTTCTACGTCCACGTCGAACATGGCGATGATGCGGCTTTCGCCGACCTTCCCCGCGGGGCCATCCCCACAGCCTTCCGCAGCATCCTCAGCGGAAAGGCGCTCGACTGCCGTGGTGTCTTCGGCGGAAAGGCCCCCGGCCGCCGGCCCCTCCTCCGACTTGCGGGCCTCCACGCCGAGCCAGACGGGGTTGCTCACCACCACGTACACACTGCCGGCGTCCACGGCGCGCAAGAGGCGGCGCGACGAGGGGTAGCGCTTCGTGCCCTCCTTCACGCCGAGTTTCGCCATGGTGCGGCGCCCGTCGGCCAGAAGCTGCTGCAGCAGCGGCACATCCTCGCGCGTGGCCACCCGGGCCGCATAATAGCCCAACTCGCTCGCGCGTCCCTGGAACACGGGCACGTTGCCGCGAGCCCCATCGTAGCGGCTCGGCGCCGCGCCCGTGCCGCCTTCCACAGCATGATCGCTATCGCCTTCGCCGCCCCGGTCGGTGACGAGGAACACCATCGCCACGATCATGGCGCAGCCGAGCACGTCCACCGGCGTGACCGCGGTGCCGAGCCACGCCGCCGAGATAATGGTGGCCGACACCGGCTCCACGCAGCCCACCAGGCCCGCGCGCACCGGGCCCGCATCGGCAATGCCCTGCAGGTAGAACAGGTAGGCCGCGAACGTACCCACGAGTACCATAAGCGCCATGACGCCCACCACCGCCGGCGTCACCTCCACGCCGAGGGTCCACGGTTGCACGCCGGCCATGGCCACCGTGCCGCCCATGGCCATGGCCAGCCCCGTCACGATGAAGCTGCCCCACTTCGCCAGGGGCTTGCCGGGCATCAGCGTGTAGAAGGCCAGCGCCACCGCCGACACGAGGCCCCAACCGAGACCCGCCGGTGCGATGGCCAGCCGCGAGAAGTCGCCTTGGGTGGCGATGAGCACCGTACCGCCGATGGCGAGCACGAGCCCTGCCGCCTCGCGCGGACGCGGCAGGCGGCGGGTGCGCAGGCACACATAGCCCATGATGAGCACGAGCCCCGTGCGCTCGAGCACGGTGCCGGTGCCGGCGTTGGTGTAGGCGATGGCCGAGAGATAGCTCACCTGCGTGAGCAGCACGCCCAAAATGGCGAACCCGGCAATGTAGGCGAGGCTGCGCCCGTCGCGCAGGGCCGCCAGCAGATGGCGCGGCTCGCGCACCAGGCAAATGGCCAGGAAGATAACGGCGGCCACCGTCAGGCGCACGGCGGTGATCCACAGCACCGGCACGCCCAGCTCGGCCGTGAGCATTTGGGCGCAGTTGCCCGAGAAGCCCCAGCAGATGCCGCCAAGCGCCGCAAACACGATGCCGCGCAGCACGTGGCTTTTCCCCGCCGGCATCTTCACGGTCGCCTCGGCCGGCGGCGCCTGCGTACCAGCGGCCGCCCTGGTTTCCGCCGCGTTCGCGCCAGCCGCTCCTGCGTCCGCGGCCGTGGCCGTCGCCTTCTCGCCCATCGCGCCCCTCCTCCCATCGCGCCCAGATTCCAAGGCGATTTTGACAGGTTGCACAATTCCCGTAAAGGGGTGGGCGCGAAGTATCTTGCCGCCTAGGCCCAGGGATCCTCTTGGAAGAGAGGCTCAGGCGGGGCCGGGCGGTCGGAATAGGGGTCGTAGCCGTCGTCGTCCTCGTTGGCGGCCCGCAGGAAGGGGTCGGCCGACGGGGTGGCCGGCACCGCGGCACCCGAGCGCGCGTCCGCCCCCGTCGCCTTCCGCCCTTGGCTCGGCAGCGGCTTCACCACGATGTGCGCGTGGGGGTCGCGCATCGGATCGATGCTCACCGCGACGCCCCCTCTTCCCCGTCGCGCTCGCCGGCGCGGCTGATATCGTAGGGGGTGGTCTGGTACACGTAGTAGTTCAGCCAGTTCGTGTACAGCAGCTGCGCGTGGGAAAACCACGTGGCCACGGGCTCGCGCGCCGGGTCGTCGCCCGGATAGTAGTGGGCCGGCAGCGCCATGGCCATACCGCCGGCCACGTCGCGCTCGTACTCGCGCAAGAGCGTGTCGCGGTCGTACTCGGGATGCCCGAACACGAAGAAGTTCGACGAATCGGTGGACTTCGCCACGTACACCCCCGCCTCGTCGGACACGGCGATGAGCTCCAGCTCGGGATGGGCCTCGATATCGGCGGCGCGCACCTCGGTGAAGCGGGAGTGCGGTGCGAAGAACACGTCGTCGAACCCGCGCACGAGGGGCGAGGTGCGTTTCACGACCTCGTGGGGAAACACGCCGAACATCTTCTCCGGCAGGGCGTGCTTGGGCACCCCGTAGTGGTAGTAGATGCCCGCCTGGGCGCCCCAGCAGATGTGCAACGTGGAATGCACGTGAGTTTTCGACCATTCCATGATCTCGCACAGCTCGGGCCAGTAGTCCACCGCCTCGAAATCGAGGCGCTCCACAGGGGCGCCGGTAATGATGAGCCCGTCGAAATGCTCGTCGCGCACCTCGTCAAAGGTGGTGTAGAAGGCCTCCAGGTGCTCGGCGGCCGTGTTTTTCGCGGTATGGCTGACGGTCTGGAGCAGCTCCACTTCCACCTGGATGGGCGTGTTGGACAGCCGCCGCAAGATCTGCGTCTCGGTGGTGATCTTGGTGGGCATGAGGTTCAGCAGCAGCACGCGCAACGGACGGATGTCCTGGTGCATGGCGCGATGCTCCGTCATCACGAAGATGTTCTCGCTTTCCAGAGCGGCGGTGGCGGGCAGGGCGTCGGGAATGCGAATGGGCATAGGGGCTCCTTTACCTGACGGTGGGTTCGGCGCGGCATCCTGCCGAGCGGGAGATGCCGCGCCGGCGCGAACGGAAGGGTGCGGCGCGTCTATCGCACAGCGGCCAGGGCCGCATCGATGTCGGCGATGAGGTCGGCGGCGTCCTCGATACCGCAGGACAGGCGGATGAGATCGGAGGTGATGCCAGCCGCTTCCAGCTCGGCATCGTTCATCTGGCGATGGGTGGCATTGGCCGGATGCAGCACGCAGGTGCGCGCATCGGCCACGTGGGTGGCAATTTGGGCCAGCTTCAGGTTCGCCATGAAGGTCTCGGCAGCGGCACGGCCCCCGGCCACGCCGAAGCTCACCACGCCGCAGCTGCCCTCGGGCAGGTACTTCTCGGCCAGGACGTACTCGCTATCGCCCTCAAGCGAGGGGTGGCGCACCCAGGACACCTTCGGGTGCGCGGCCAAGTGCTCGGCGATGGCACGCCCGTTGGCGGCGTGCCGGGCCATGCGCAGATGCAGGCTCTCCAGACCCAGGTTGATGATGAAGGCGTTCTGCGGCGCCTGGATGCACCCCAGATCGCGCATGAGCTGGGCTGTGGCCTTGGTGATGAACGCGCCTTCCAGGCCGAAACGCTCGGTGTACACCACGCCATGGTAGCTCTCGTCGGGCTCGGTGAGCCCGGGGAACTTGTCAGCGTGGGCGTTCCAGTCGAAGGTGCCCGCGTCCACGATGACGCCGCCGACGGAGGCGCCGTGGCCGTCCATGTACTTGGTGGTGGAATGCGTCACGATGTCGGCGCCCCACTCGATGGGCCGGCACAGCACCGGCGTGGGGAAGGTGTTGTCCACGATGAGCGGCACCCCGTGGTCGTGGGCCGCCGCGGCGAAGCGCTCGATGTCGAGCACCGACAGAGCCGGGTTGGCGATGGTCTCGCCGAAGACGCACTTGGTGTTGGGACGGAAGGCCGCCGCCAGCTCCTCGTCGGTGCAGTGCGGATCCACGAAGGTGCATTCCAGCCCCATGCGCGCCATGGTATGGGCGAACAAGTTGTAGGTGCCGCCGTAGATGGCCGAGGAGGCCACCACGTGATCGCCCGCGCCGGCAATGTTGAACACGGCGAAGAAGTTCGCCGCCTGGCCCGAAGAGGTGAGCATGGCCGCCGCGCCCCCTTCCAGCGCGGCAATCTTAGCGGCCACCGCGTCGTTGGTGGGGTTGGCCAGGCGCGTGTAGAAGTAGCCGGACTCCTCCAGATCGAACAGGCGCCCCATGTGCTCGCTCGTATCGTACTTCCACGTGGTGTTCTGATAGATGGGCACCTGGCGCGGCTCGCCATCGCCGGGCCGCCAGCCGCCTTGCACGCAGATGGTTCCAATGCGCTCGTCCATGGAGGGCTCCTTTGCTGATCTCTTGTCTCATAGAAGGGGTTCGCCCATTATAGGGGCAACACGCCCGTGCCCGTTATAGGAACTACCCAGTCAATGCCATCGGAAAAACCGAGGAACGCGACCGCCGCAGGTCAGCAAGACATTCTTTCCCTCTGTGAAGGCGAATTAGCGCCCTATTTCCCGCGCACGGCGTCGGCGGGATGGATGGTCATGGACTGGAAGCGGTCGGCCATGACGGTATCATCGAAGTGCTGGTCGTAGAACTGCTGGATGGGCGTGTCCACTTTGTCGCCGGAAAGGCGCTCGTACCAGCAGTCCAGGGCCTGCAGGGTCATCACGGCATCGGCCAGCATGAACACGGCGGCCACCACGGTCAGCCCGTAGCGCCAGTTCCAGGGAATGAAGTTCACGAGCCGCAGCATGAAGGGCAAGAGCAGCTTGATCCACACCACGCCGAGCAGCCCCCAGCAGGCCATGAACGGCAGGCAGGTGCGACCGCCGAACAGCGACCCGGGCATGTTGGAGTAGTCCCAGGCCACCGCGCCATAGGCGTACTGCATGAACAGGCTGGTCAGCGCTTCGAAGCCGCCGCCGATGACCGCGGCCACCACAAAGATGACGAGCCAGTTGCTCTTGTGGAAGCGATTGAGGAACACGGTCATGAGCACCGCACCGCACCCGTAGATGGGCGAGAACGGCCCGAACAGAAGCCCCGCGCGATCCTGCCACTGGCCCGGCACCACGAACAGGAAGTGCACCACCTCTTCCATGATAAGCCCCAGCACGCTGGCCACCACGAAGATCCAGAACAGGTTGAAGAAGTTCAGCGTGATGTAACCCTTGCCCGTGAGATCGCGGCCCAGGGTGCCGGCCTCACCCTCGGCGTGCTCCTCGGCCTCGCGGGCCTTGCGGTGGCGCCGACGCTCCTCCAGAAGCGAGGGGTCCAGATAGCTTTGCAGCCCGATGGTCACCACGAAGGCCACCAGATAGAACACCAGATCCGGCGTGATGCCCTGCAGCATGATGGAGCACAGCACCCCAGCGATCAGCAGCACGTACAGCCCGTAGGAAATGATGGCGGCCCAGCGCCGCTGGTTGCGGAAGAGACGGTAGCCGAAGATGACCGCCGTCAGCGCCAAAATCGAGAGCACGCCCAGGTGCAGGAAGTTCACCACGACCGTGGAGACGCCCTCGGTACCCAGGCCGTGGGCCTCCACGCTCGTCACCGAGCGATAGATGGCCGTGCCGATGCCCGGCAACGTCGCCAGCGACACCAAAGCCAGCAGCGCACCGAAGACCTTCAGCACCCGGGGCAGCTTGCGGGCGTCGGCGGGGCTGGTGAACTCGGCGGCAATGGTGGCCGTGGTGCGGTCGAAGGCGGCCTTCTTGGCGGCCGCAGCGTGCTCGGCCTCGGCGACGATCACGCTGGGGTGCCCCACGGCCCGCGCCACGCCGCGCACGTCCTCGGCCACCTGCGCAAGCTTTTCCCCGGCGGCCTCAGCTATGCGCTCGGGGTGCTGCACATCGTCAAGTGCCTCGCGCACCCTCTCCTTGTCGCGGACTACGTCGGCCCGCAGCTCGGCGCCGTCGTTGTGCAGCTGCTCGCTCCACTCGTGCTCGGTCTCGGCCATATCGGCCCGCTCGAACGCCACGGCCTTTTCCAGCCCTTCGGCCACCTTCGCCTCGGCGGCGCGGATGGTCTTGGCAAGGCGCTCCTCGTGCTCGGGATGCTCGCCGCTCTCGGGTTTCGACGGACTCACGGCTTCCCCCTTCCCTGCTGACACTGATTCACGATGCCAGTATAGAAAGGCCGACCCTCCATTGATGACCGCCACACCCAACATCTGCCAACCTGGCACGCACCCGTCACGCGGCCGAAATGTCGCCCCGTCTTGAGCAAATAGGAAAAAAGGGAAAAGTAGGAAAGAAAGGAAAGGCAGACCGTGGGACGGCGGCACTTTGCCGGCCGGGGGCGCGTCTCCATGGCTGTACCGCACCTTGCCGATCACCTGCGACGCCAAGCCCAGGAGTAGGCCCGTCGCCGCATGGCCCCGGGCGGCACCTGGCACTCAACTCCACCCGACACCGGGTTCGCGGCCCACTCCCCCAGCTGACGGCCTGCTAATCTCCGTAGGGAATGACGTTGGTGAAGGGGTAAGTGCCGTCGGTGGCGATGACGAGGTAGTTGTCAGCGCCTCCGAACTGCTCGTCAGCGGCATCGATGACGTACACGTTGGCAAAGTGCTCGCGTAAGCGCTCCACCTGGGAGAACAGCTGGTACATAGCGTTGCCAGTAAATTCTGCCACACAGTTGGCCATCAGCAGTCCGCCGGGGGTCAGCCGCGCCTTGGCAGCGGCAATGCCCTCGTCGCTGGCGAAGAAGGCCACTGGCTCGCGCCCTACGAAGGCGTCGTTGATGATGACGTCGTAGGGCCCGGCTGCCGGGGCAGTCTCGGCAGCATCGCACACGTCCGACCGGCTCCCAGCCCCGGCGGTGCCAAGCGCATCCGGCCGGCTCGCGACCCCACCAGCGCTAGGCGTGCCCGACCGACCCTCGGCCGCGCCACCTTCGCCCCGCAGGAAGGCCGCGCCGTCTTCCACGAAAATGCGCAGGTCGTCGGCCCGACCCTCCACCGCCAACAACGCCTCCAGCCGATCCAGGCAGAAATGCTCACGGGCTAGCGCCACCATGGCGGGGTCAATCTCCACCACATCCAGCCTCACGCCCGGATGGTTCACCAGCAGCGACTTCGGGTACGCGAACCCGGCACCGCCGATCATGAGCACACGGCCTACCACCAGCGGGCGGGGCACCGACAGGTCCGCAGCCTCGAAGAGATGGTCGAAGGCCCGCAGGTAGGCGAAGGGGCACACGGCCCAGCGCTCGTCGGTGTAGGTAGCCGATTGCAGCACGCCGCCCACGTTCAGCATGCGCACGAGCGATCCGTCCTCGTCGGGCATCGTGTACACCGTAGCCTCGCCGAACCGCGTGGGAATCGTCAGCTGTCCCTCGCGCCGGCGCACCTTGCCCCACCACTCAGAAAGCACAGCGCACCCTCAGTTTCCCCAGAGCCGTCTCCAAGTAACCGTAACCCATCACCACGAGAATCAGCCTTCCGTTATCCCGAACAATGCCCCCATTATACCACCTCATCCTCTCGCAGGACGCGCCCTCTACCCCCAGCAGGCGATCATCATGGCGATGGCCACGAACACGGTGGCCAGGCCCATCACGGCGAAAATGTCACTCAGCTTGTTCATGGGCATCTCCTCACGCAGGCTGCGGCATACGGGGCGCAGCGAACCCCTCACGGGCCGCCCCTGCCACCGCAGGCGCGGCCCCTCTCTACTTCTAAGACGCCCGGGGCGCCCCTTTTGTTGCATCCCCCGCGCCCATTCCACGAAAGCGCCACGACTAGGAGGCCAACGCGCCCGAGCGAATCCCGTCGAGGCAGGCGTTGTGCACGCCCGCCCGAGCCGCATCGTGCGCGTTAGCAAGTTTCAGGGCGACGATGCGGCGGGGATGGTAGTCGACGTAGGAGATTTCCATGCTCGAAAGATCCGCGCTGTCGATGCCGTCCGCCCCCGAGAAGCTGCTGCGGAAGATGCGGAATGCGCAGCTGACGACGCGCCTCTCCCCCAACATCATCTGGTTGTAGCCGCCGCTGAGCGCCGCAGGCGCCTCTTCTCCCTTCCAGGGGGTACAAAGCAGCCTGGGCGGCATTGTCGGGAAGCATTCCCGTGTCGAACATCGCGTACGTTCCAAGAAACGCCGCGCTCTTCAGGATGGGGTCGGGCGGCGCGATCGCCTCGGGCATCTTATTTCGATGCCGTGCGGACTTACAGAGCCGCGGCTCCAATGCAACCGGCGAGGGCAGCGGTGGCGAAGGCGAATAGGGCGGCTCCGGCAACAATGGTAATCATGGCGGATCTCCTTTCCGGGCAGACGGGACAACCTCTTTCGGCTCCCCGCTTCCGTACGGCTGGGGCGATCTCTTTCTATGCCCCGCCTTCATGCGGAATAATTTCGATGAGACCACTATGGCAGCCCCATCTTACCGCCCCGTTGCGCGTCCCTTACAAAAATGTCGCTTTGTGCCAAGGCCCGGGCAATGGAAGTCCTACCACCCCCGGCACAACGAGGCCGCGCTCGGCAGCCAGCGTGTTCACCATGGCGATCTGCCTTGCCGTTTGCTTCTGCACCACAGCGATACAGCACTCATCTATCTCGGGATTCTCCCCCAGCACGGCGGCGATGTCGCCGGCAAAGCCGCCAAGCGCCGACGGATCATACCAGCCGAGATCTTCCACCGGCGCCAGCTGCTGGGACGGGTACTCGCGGAACGGATTGCTCTCCCAGCCATAGGGATGCGCCTCCAGCTCGGCGGTAGTGGCCCGACTGTAGAATCCGCAACCGTGATCGAACAGGGGCGCGACGCGGTAGCCATCGAGGACCTCGGCATTGCGAATGAAGCCGAAGTTGTGGGTACGCCGGTCGAAATTCGCCATAAGGTGATTTCGTCGTCAGCATACGCGCCTCGCTTTCCCCGTGCCGCTCTGCCAACTATACCGAATGAGGAATAGCTTTCAAGAAGGGGCTTAGGCCCCCGCCTTCGCGAGGAACTCGTCGGCGGTGAGGTCTTCCCAGGTGGCGATAAGGAAATCGGCGCGGGCGAGCAAGTCGGCGCGAGTCCCGGAGATATCGTTGTCGTAGATGGCGCCGGCGCGAAAGCCCGCCGCCCTCAGGGTGTCCAGGGCATAGGCGGCATCCTCGAAACCCCAGGTGTGAGCGCGGTCGGTGCCGAGGAAGCTGCGCGCGTGGTCGTAAACGGCCGGCTCGCGCTTGCTGGTGCGCAGGTCGTCCACCGACACGACCGCCTTCATATAAGGGGCGAACCCGCAGCGCTCAACGCAGATGGCCAGCATGTCGGGCGGCGTGGAGGAGGCCACGGCCATGGGCACACCGCGGGCATGCAGCCCCTGCACGAAGGCGAGCACCCCGGGCCGTGCCTCCACTTCATGGGCGTAGAAGGCGCTCATGCGCTCGAAGATCATCTCCTTCACCGCCGATGCGCTGGTGCCCAGGCCGCATTGCTCGTGCAGGTAGGTACTCGCCTCGTCAAGCGACATGGTGGTGATGGCGTCGGTATCCGCCTTCGTCAGCGCGATACCCGCCTCAGCCGCCAGGGTGCGATCCACCTCGTGCCACGCGCCCATGGAATCCACGAGCGTCCCATCGCAATCGAAGATAACACCGATACCACTCATTTTCTGCAACCTCACATTCCTGGCAAAGTCAGCGAGAGACTCTGGCACGTTTCAGATTCGCCCGCCCTTGGGCCAAGCTGGCTTCGGTCAATGCCGCGCCCAAAAACTAAGGTGAAGATGAAACGGGCCAGAGCCTCGCAACGTCGGGCGGCCCGTGCGCCCCGTCAGGGCGCACGGAACAAGTTACTCTTCCACGCGGATGACCGAGGGAGTGTCAAGCACCACGTTGTCCAGGGAGAGGGCCTCTTCCAAAGCCTCGCGGATGTCGCGCTCGCTGCAGCGATGGGTGACCACCACCTGGTCCACCCGCTCGGCACCCGAGCGGCCGCGCTGCACGATGGACTTCACCGAGATGTTGTGGCGCGCGAACACGCCGGCCATGGTCTCCAGGACGCCGGGACGGTCGGTCACCGAGAAGCGCAGGTAGTAGCGCATGACCAGCTCGTCCATGGGCAGGATGGGCAGCTCATCGGTGCAGGTACAGCCCACGATGGGAGCCACGCCCTGCTGAATGTGACGCGCCACTTCCAGCACATCGCCCATGACGGCACTGGCGGCCGCACCGGCACCGGCCCCTTCGCCGAAGAACATGGTCTCGCCCACGAAGTCGCCCACCACGTAGATGGCGTTGAACACGCCGTTCACCGTGGCCAGCTGATGGCTCTCGGGAATCATGGTGGGGTGCACGCGCACGTCCACGCCGCCCTCGCGGCGATGGGCGATGGCCAAAAGTTTGATGACGTAGCCCATGTCGCGGGCCGCCTCGATGTCCACGGGCGTGATGTTGGTGATGCCGTCGGTGAACACGTCGTCCAAGGTCACGCGCGAGTTGAAAGCGATGGAAGCCAGAATGGCGATCTTGGCGGCCGCATCGAACCCGCCCACGTCTGCCGTGGGGTCGGCCTCGGCGAAGCCCTTCTGCTGAGCCTCGGCCAGCGCATCCTCGTAGGACAGACCATTGTCGGCCATACGGGTGAGCATGTAGTTGGTGGTGCCGTTCACGATGCCCATGACCGAAGTGATCTCGTTGGCGATGAGCGAGTGCTTCAGCGGATCGATGATGGGAATGCCGCCGCCCACCGACGCCTCGAAGGCCAGCTCCTTGCCCACGGCTGCCGCGGCGTCCATGACCTCCTTGCCGTGGGTGGCCATGAGCGCCTTATTGGCCGTGACCACGTTCTTCCCCGCCGCCAGGGCATTCAGCACCACGGTGCGCGCGATGGTGGTGCCGCCGATGAGCTCCACCACGATGTCGATCTCGGGGTCGTTGATGATGTTGTTGAAGTTGTCGGTGAACAGGTGCCCCACGCCGTGGGCCTCGGCCTCTTCCGATGAGAGCGAGCACACGCGGGCCAGCTCCAGGTCGATGCCGAAGTGGCGGCGGAAGGCGTCGCCGTGCTTCAAGATGATATCGATGCAGCCGCCACCCACGGTGCCGGTGCCCACTAAGCCGATCTTCACTGCCATATTGCGTCCTCTCCCGAGCGCGAAGGTTCTCTCTGATCGGACGATTATAAGGGCGCACGGCGCAAAAGCCGCGACGGCTCAGGGGAGAGGGCCGTGGCTCAGGGGAGAGGGCCGCAATTCGCGACTGCCCGAGGCCTTCCCAGTGCCAGACAATGCCCTGTCGCGCCCCTCTTCCACAGAACGTCGATGCAGTTCGGGTGCGGCAGCAGACAGCTCGCTCGAAAAGGCAAGCAGAATCGCGTGCGCCAGCGAGGGGCTGCATGCGCCTTCGAGAGGCCGCGTGCACCAGCGAGGGGCCACCTGCGCCAGAGGGGGCCCGCCTCCACGGCGACGCCCACCGACAGTGGCGCCGAGGCGAGCGGAATCGCGTGCGCCAGCGAGGGGCCGCAGCTCGTCTGCCTAGCCGCCGGTGCTGAAGGAAGTAAAAGCCGACGCATGTTTCTGAAGAGATTGATTCTGTGCAGTAAACTCCGCGAGATAGATGCCGCACGCAGCTGACTTCGCCACACGCGAGCCGAAACTGATTTGTCGAGGCTATTTTCCCAGGTGAAAAAACGCGGAGGGCTCCATTGCACTAGCTCTTGCGACGGAGGTATCTATCTCGCGGAGTTTACTGCACAGAATTGCAGAATAGAGAAACAAGAGAGCAGCAAGAGGGAGCGACAAGAGCACGCAGAAGCCAATCAAACACAGCCTGATGAGGAGAGCACAGTGTCAGGACGCCGAAGCGGCCGACCGGCGAGCAGCTCCTCCCCTCACGCTCCGCCGGCCCGTGAGCAGTCCCGTCCGCTCGGCCGTCCGACGAATATCTCTACGCGAAGATTTCCTTCTCCACGACGAGGTTGTTCTTGATGTGGCCGACGAGCTTCTGCAGGGCGTCGATGCAGTTCGGGCGAATGTCGGCTCCGATGAGCACGTACATGAGCGAGTCGCCCACCTCGCAGCGGCCCTCGTTCAGCCACGTGCGCACGTAGTACACGCCGGGCCAGGTGAGCGCCTCGGCCTCGGCCGCCGCGAGCCCCTCGGCGTCGTAGGAAAATTCCACGGCCACCACCTCGCCAAGGCCTTCCACACCCTCGCGCACCTGGGCCTTCGGCGTGATGCGCACCACGCCGTTATGGGTGAGGAACATGCCGCACTGGGCCGCTGTCGGATCGGCCTTGGCCTCGCGCAGCCACTGATCAACAGAAGGTTCGGTCTTTGCCATGATGGGTCCTTTCCCTATACCATTCGTTCCGAAATATTATACGGATACCCTGCGGTGTTTCGCGTTGGAAATAAAGCCTTGCTACCATGGGCGCACGCTCATGCCCGTACAGCCCCGCGCGATCCGCGAGCCCGCGACCAGAACCCCGCGCGACCCATACCCCGCGGCCGTGCCCGACCGCCTAAACGAGACACCGAGAAGAAAGGAAGCGGAAATGGCCCTGCCTGCCTCCGACCTTACCAAGAAGCCCGACCTGCGCACCACCATGGAACTGGGCGCCGTGCTGCCCGAGACCGCCGAGGTGCGTGACGACCACCTATTCATCGGCGGGGTCGACATGGTTCAGCTGGCCCGCGAAGAGGGCACGGCGCTCTATGTGTTCGATGAGGCCGACCTGCGCCACCGCATGGAGGCCTACCGCGAGGCCTTCCGCAGCCGTTACGAGAACTCCGACGTCATTTACGCCTCGAAGGCCTTCCTCAACAAGGAAGTGGTGCGCATCGCCCAGGCCGAGGGGCTGTGCCTGGATGTGTCCGGCGGCGGAGAGCTGGCCTGCGCTCAGACCGTGGGCTTTCCCATGGAGCGCGTGTTCGTGCACGGGAACAACAAGACGCCGCGCGAGCTGGAAGAGGCCATTGCAGCGGGCGTGGGCCGCATCGTGGTGGACAGCCGCATCGAGCTGGCCCGCGTGAACGAGATCGCCGGCCGCCTCGGCGTGGTGCAGGACATCTACATGCGCATCACCCCGGGCGTGGAGGCCGACACCCACGAGTACATCCGCACCGGCTGCGAGGACTCCAAGTTCGGCTTCACCATGCGCGAGGACTTCGCCTTCACCTGCGTCGCCGACGTGCTGACCGCGGAAAACGTGCGCCTGGCGGGCCTGCACTGCCACATCGGCTCGCAGATCTTCGCCCTGCACTCCTTCCGCGAGGCGGCAGCGGTCATGGTGGAGTTCATGGCGCGCATCCGCGAGCGCTACGGCTACGAGATCGAGGAGCTGGACTTGGGCGGCGGTCTGGGCATCGCCTACCTGGCCGACGACGCCCCCTCCTCCATCGACGACTTCGCCGAGGTCACCTGCACCGCCGTGCGCGACCTGTGCGAGCGCCACGGCCTGACGCTGCCGCGCCTTCTGGTGGAACCGGGCCGCAGCCTGGTGGCCAATGCCGGCGTGACCCTGTACACCGTGGGCATCCTGAAGACGCTGCCAGGCATCCGCAAGTACGTGGCCATCGACGGCGGCATGTCCGACAACATCCGCACGGCGCTCTACCACGCCGACTACGAGCCCACCATCGCCAACAAGGCATCCCAGCCGCGCACCGAGATCGTCACGCTGTGCGGCAAGCACTGCGAGAGCGGCGATGCCGTGGTGGTGGACATGCCGCTGCAGAAGGCCGATGTGGGCGACATCGTGTGCGTCTTCGGCACCGGCGCCTACAACATGACCATGGCCAGCAACTACAACGGCCAGCCGCGCCCCGCCGTGGTGTTCGTGCGCGACGGGGTGTCGCGCGTGGTCACCCGCCGCGAGACCTACGACGACCTCTACCAGCGCGATCTGTAAGGGCCGTCGAGGCTGGCGCGGTCACGCCCCGGGAAGTTCGGGAAACCGGGGAAGGCGGCAAAGCGATGCGACCTCATCGAGGCACCACCGGCAAACCGGTCGGCGCTCAACGGGCCGAGATGCGACTCCAATGCCGCGACTCCAATGCCGCCCCTGCAACATCCACCCCTTTTCGGGCGACCTTCGGGTCGCCCTTTTCTTGTCGGTTCCGTAGCGGGGAGTTCGCAGGTCAGTAATGGGGAGAGCCTTCGCCGCCTTCTGTGCCCCCTGGCCGCTAGAGTGGGAATCCGATGCGACTCTCGTGCCCCTCGGGCGCGTTTTCCCGACGGCTCCGTGTGCCTTTTCGCCGCGGAATCATCCCTTCGACAGCAAGTAGGATCGAGGCAGTCTCATGAACGCCATCTTCAAGCGGAGCAGCGTGCGACAGTTCACCGACGAACCCGTGGCCATCGACGATATCGAGCGACTCATGCGCGCCGCTATGGCCGCCCCCTCGGCGGGCAACCAGCAACCCTGGGAGTTTTACATCGCCCGCGACGAGACCACGCGCATGGCCCTGGCCGCCACGAGCCCCTATGCCGCGCCCGCGAAACTCGCTCCCTGCGTCATCGCCGCCTGCACACGCACCGACGGGTTGCGCTTCGTCCCCTGCGCCCCCCTCGATATGAGCGCCGCCGTGGAGAACATCCTGCTGGAAGCGGCCAACATTGGCCTGGGTGCCGTCTGGCTCGGCGTGGCCCCCGACCCCCATCGCATGGCCGCCGTGGCCGTGGCCCTCGGCAGCCCCCGGGGCGTGGAGCCCTTCGCGCTGGTGGCCGTGGGCCATCCCGCACACCGCCCCGAGCCCAAGGGCCCCAGCCGCTACGACGAAACCCGCGTCCACTGGATTTGAGCGACCGCATCGTTGCGAGCGGTGGGCATCGGGCGGCAGCCAACGCAACCGCGCCGCACCGTCGCAGGGACAGGCTTGAGCCCGCTCGGGAGCTGGTCGGACGTGCGGGATGGCGCCAGCTGAGCGAGCGGCCTGAAGGCCGCCCCTACGGATCGCCCCCGCTAATCGGCCCGCAAACCACTCCCGCTAATCGCCCCTGCAGGTCGGTCCCGTAGGTCGGCCTGCAGGTCGGCCTCGGGGCCGTGCTACTTCTTTCCAGATCTTCGGGCGCTGTTGCGGGCGGCGGTGACGTCGCTGAAGGCGCGGGTGAGGCCGCGCAGGGCGTTGAGCATGGTGGTGCGGTCGGCCATGGGGGCCCGCATGACGCCGTCCCGCAGAATGGCCCACTCCCGTCCGCCGGCGAACAGCTGGGCGGCATCGGTGATGCCTGCGGCTTTCAAAGCGCTGAACAGGGCCTCCACCATGCGCTCGCGATCTTCCCCGTCCATGGAGGCGAGCCATGTGGCCAGCGCCTCGGCCCGGCGCTCCGTGCGATCGGGCAGCGCGCCCAACGTAGCGAAGATCGCAGGCGCCCCGCCGGGCTTGGCGACATGGGCGGCGTCCTCCCGCGGCCCAGGCTCGGCCTCTGCATCGGCCACCACCCAGCGGTACACCGTGTGCTGCTCGAAGCCGCGCCCCGTGGCCTGCACCACTTCCGTGGGCATCAGCGACTCCATGAGAATGCCCACCATGGAATCTCCCGGCACCTGCTTGGTCATGCGACCCACCAACGGCTCATAGTCGACCGCCGTGAAGGTGCCGGGCATGAAGCCCGGGCCATCGTGGTTGTACAGGTGGACAATGCGCTCCTGCACCGCCGGCGATGCCTTCAGCGCCGCGTACTCGGCCAAGTTGCCGCCCTTGGAATGGCCGCCCACGATGAGCCGTCCGGGCAGTCGGCGGTCGGCGGCCACGGCCTCCAGATAGCGCACGGCCAAATCCTGGGCCGGCACCGGCACCATGTAGGCCATGTTGAAATCCTCGCGCCACCCGGTAAGCGTCGTGTCGGTGCCGCGGTACCCCACATAGGCGAACCGCCCCGGGCACACGAAGGTCGTGGCGGCGAACTGCATATCGAGCGCCTCGTCGAAAGCGGCCTCGTGATCGTAGATGAGCAGCTCGCGAAAGCGCGGGCTCGCGGCCATCCGGAACAGCTGCTGGGTCATTGAGGTCGCATGCATACCCGAGAACATCGTGGGGAACAGCTCGGCCCGCAGCAGGTCGGCGAAGCGAACGGGAGCCGTGGGCGCCGTCGCACCCTGGGCCTCTTCGGCCCGATCGGCGCCATCGGACGTGGTCGAGGCGGCCCCGACCGCAGCCGCCTTCCCCGCCGCGGCCGCCTTCCCCGCCCTCTCGTCGCGACCGCTCTCGCGCCGCTCGCGCAGGCGGCGACGCAGCGCCGCGAAGGGGGCGCGCCAGCGGGCCGTCCTCTCGGCGCTCCCCTCTTCCCCGGCGCCTTCCCCTAAAGCCATGCGCGGCATGATGCCCTCGCCCCGGGCCATACAGAACTGGGCGAGCAGCGCCGAGTCCACGGCGTTGAAGGGCTCCTCGTCGAAGGTGGCCAGCTGCGTTTCCAGATATGTGAGTATATCGCTCATGGGTCTATTATGCCCCACTCCGCCGAAAGGTGCACTGCGCCGACCCCGCCAGACACAAAGCCGTTGCCTGCACTTCGCAGCCTTACCATGACCGCACCTCTCACCTTCGGCTACAATGGCACCGCAATTTCGTTCAAATGCGGGCATCTCCCGGCGCGGCGAGTGCACCGCCGCCATGACCGCGAGCCGCCATCGGCCCTGCCATTCCCGCAGCGGCCGTTGTGCCCCGGTCACTCGCCGTGCCGAGGGGCGCCCGCGCGCCCAACCCAGGAGGTTCCCGTGTCCACCGATCCCGCCTCTATCCCCGCGCCGGCCCGCGACGCCGCCGTTCCGGCCGCCGACAGCAACCCCGCCGGCGCCGACATCCCCGCCGGTATCGGCAGCGCGGCCGCGCCCCGCGAGCACTTCGCCAGCCGCCTCGGCTTCATCCTCATCTCAGCTGGCTGCGCCATTGGCCTCGGCAACGTGTGGCGCTTCCCCTATATCGCCGGCGAGTACGGCGGCGCGGCGTTCATTTTGCTGTACCTGATCTTCCTCGTCATTTTGGGTCTGCCGGTCATGGTGATGGAGTTCGCCGTGGGCCGCGCCTCCCAGCGCTCGGCGGCCCTGGCCTTCGACGTGCTGCAGCCCTCCCGCCGTTGGCACTGGTTCAGCTGGTGGGGGTATATCGGCTGCATGCTGCTCATGATGTTCTACACCACCGTGTGCGGCTGGATGCTCGCCTACACCGCCAAGATGGCCACGGGCACCTTCAACGGGCTGGATCCCGAAGGCGTCGGCGGCGTGTTCGGCACCATGCTGGCGAACCCCTCCGAGATGGTGGGCTGGATGCTCGCCGTCATCGTCATCGGCTTTTTCGTATGCAGCTTCGGCCTGCAGAAGGGCGTGGAGCGCATCACCAAGATCATGATGATCTGCCTGCTCGGCGTCATGGGCCTGCTGGTCGTCCGCTCGGTCACCCTGCCCGGCGCCGCCGAGGGTCTGGCCTTCTACCTCGTCCCCGACTTCGGGCGCATGTTCGCCGGCGGCATCGGCGGCTTCGGCGAGGCCGTGTACGCCGCCATGGGCCAGGCGTTCTTCACGCTGTCGCTCGGCATCTCGGCCATGGAGGTCTTCGGCAGCCGCATCGGCAAGCAGAACTCGCTCACCGGCGAGGCCCTGCGTATCTGCGGCCTGGACACGCTCGTGGCCATTCTCGCCGGCCTCATCATCTTCCCTGCCTGCTTCGCCTTCGCCGTGGCCCCCGACCAGGGCCCCTCGCTCGTGTTCGTCACCCTGCCCAACGTGTTCAACCAGATGCCCTTGGGCCAGCTGTGGGGCACCCTGTTCTTCGTGTTCATGAGCTTCGCGGCCTTGTCCACCATCATCGCCGTGTTCGAGAACCTCATCACCTTCACCATGGAGAAATGGGATCTCTCCCGCCGCGACGCCATCAAGCGCACGGCCATCCTCGTCACCGTGCTCAGCCTGCCCTGCGCGCTGGGCTTCAACGTGCTGGCCGGCGTCACCGTGCCGGGCATCGGCGACATCCAGTCCATCGAGGACTTCATCGTGTCGAACAACCTGCTGCCTTTGGGCAGCCTCCTGTACGTGGTGTTCTGCGTGTCCCGCAAGGGCTGGGGCTGGAAGAACTTCCTGGCCGAGGCCGACACGGGCACGGGCGTGAAATTCCCCCGCTGGGCCCGCGGCTGGCTTGCCTTCGGCCTGCCGACGCTCATTATCATCATCTTCATCATGGGCTACGTGCCGAAGATCATGCTGTGGCTGGGGCTCGCATAGCGAACCACCCCGCGTGACGTCAGCGTGCGGGCCTTCGACGGTTTCTTCTCGACGGCGCACCGCGTTTCCGCTATACTGCGTAGATGCGCCTAGGCCCGGGTGGTGGAACGGCAGACACGACGGTCTCAAAAACCGTTGCCGAAAGGTGTGCGGGTTCAAATCCCGCCCCGGGCACCACGAACCTCAAACGGCTCCCTTCGGGGAGCCGTTTTTCGTTGGGAGCGAGCTGGCCGACGGAGCCGTTTTTCGTTGCAGGCCACGGCCGTCGCCTCCGCGCCTCAACCATCGGCTTCATTCCCTTGTTTCCCTATTTCGCAATTCTGCGCAGCAAACTCCGCGAGATAGACATCGAGCTCACCTGTCCTTGCCAGGAAGTGATCGAGATGCGGGTGTTGCCCGCGTTTTTCCAGGTGGAGAAAGCACGAAAGGGCGGTGTACGATCGTCTCTGCGGGAAGCGCATCTATCTCGCGGAGTTTGCTGCACAGAATCGGCCCTTTCGGAAACAAAACCCAGGAAGGCAAAGGGCATCTTCTCCCGGAGCACGAGCCTGCCCCCTCCCGTCACCTTCCGCGCCAAAGCAGAACGGCCTGTGGCGACTGGTCGACAGGCAGGGGGGCATTGCGCGCCTCGGCTCAGAGCTGCTCGCGATGGAACTTCCCCACCTGCCAGCGCAAATCCGTGTGCTTCTCAATCTGCCCGGGAAGCCACCCCCGAAAGCGCTTCCCCGTCTTCTCGGACACCTTGCCCATCAAGCTCGCGAACTCATACACATTCGAGAACTGCGCCGACGTCACGGTGACCACATCGACGCCCTCGGCAAGCAACGCGTCTCTTCGCCGCGAATCGCGCGCCTGGGCGAGACTGCCGCTGTGGGCGTCGCGACCATCGTACTCAACCACAATGCCGCATTCCCACCAGCACAGATCCCCGACAACATACTTCTGTCGCGCAATACGACGCCCCCGATCGCCCAGTGCGCGGGGTTCGTTCAGGCGGGCATCGGGAAGCCCCAGCCCTCCTCGGCGCCTCGGAGTGAGCGCAATGATGGCCAGCTCGGTCTCCATAACGGACGCCGATTTACGACGCACCTGCTTCGCCGCCGAGCGCGCCAACTTGATAGCGCGAACATCGGTAAGCTGCTCGAGAAACGCCAGCAGTCGCTCCGGAGTCGTTAGGGGGCGTCGCACCATGTCGCCTCCGCTTCCCACAATCGGGTAGCTGCCGCAAAGCTCATAGCCGAGCGCGAGCAGCTCTCCATAGGTGAGCCGCGACGCCATCTGCGCGAAAACCAACTCGGGCGACGAGGCCCACACTCCAGGCGCGACCTCGAGAAACGCATTGCGCGGCATACTGCGGCCGCACTGGCGCCGGCACACCGAGGCCGCCGATCGCACACCGGGTTTCTTGCCCACGAGCACCTCAAGGGGAAGACCCCCAGGTGTGACCGGCTCGCATCCCGCGAGCAACGCGCGCGACTCCGGGGGAAGTTTCCCGAGAACATGCACTATATCTTCGTGCGTCGACGCGCACGTCTTCACCGCCGTAGAGCCGGAGAGCATTGATGCGGGCAGGTCGACGCCTCGGCGCTTACCGGACAGGTGAAACTCACTCAACGGAATCGAATGTGCCACCGACCAAGTGCGCCACAGGAGAAGGGCGGAGGTATGACTCGGATATATGTTCATTGGTGCAGGATACTGTGCCGATTCGACGCTCGGCAGGCCATGCCGCGAAATTAACTGAACGACCATTCATGAGGGAATTGCTTGCTTTTGGAATTGCCTTGGAATGGCGCTTACGCTTCCTATGCCGCAGCCGGCACAAGAAGGATAACGATTAAGGCTCAGTGCTCCGATCGAGGTGTGCCCGATTCCCTCGCAGGATCAGTTCGTGTTTCCGAAACGGGTAGATTTGCGCAGCAAACTCCGCGAGATAGATGCTCCCCGACACACATTCCAGCTCGAACGGCTTTGCGGCCATATAGCACCAGGGAAAACGCTGCATAAGCCGCATCTCAACCAAGCCAGCCGCCCCTTCCCGGAGACCTTACGTCTACTTCGCGGAGTTTACTGCACAAAACCGGTCTCTTCGGAAACAAAATCCGAGCCGCAGCGCCGAAAATCACGCTGGGAGAACCTCAGCCGACCGCACCGATACTCCTCATACGGCGGCTCACCCGCAAACTCGCGAGCGCCCTCATTCGCAAGCCCGATTGGCTTCGCAGCTTAGCGACTCCACGCCAGCGGATCGCCGCGACCCTGCAGGCCCACAACGCCGCACGCCAATGATCCACCGGAAATTGACACCCACAGCGGGAAAGGGGCCGCCATTCGCAGTACGCGGCTCCCTACCGAAACGCCCCGAGCGCCGCGAACCTCAAACGGCTCCCCCGCGGGAGCCGTTTTTCGTCGCAGGCAAGGGCGGCGGCCCGGCGGAGCGCTCAAGCAGTCTCGTGGTAGTAGATGAAGATATCCTCGTAGACGCCATCCTTGTTGCGAAAACCGCCGGGAATACGCCCGATGCGCTGGAAGCCCAGATCTTCGTAGAGGGCGATGGCGCGCTCGTTGCTGGCCACCACGGCGTTGAACTGCAGACCGCGAAAGCCGAGACGCGCCGCCTGACGCAGCGAGTCCTCCACCAGAAGACGCCCGACCCCGTGGCCGCGCACCTCCGACGACACCGCATAGCTCGCGTTGGCCACGTGTCCGCAGCGACCCACATTGTTGGGATGCAAGATATACAGCCCCGCCACGCGTCCAGCCACCGTGGCCACCGCCGTATGAGACTGCTCGGCGAAGAACGCGCTCGCCTCCTCCGCCGTCAGCGGATCGGTCTGCGGAAAGGCGCGACCGGCCTCCACCACGGCGTTCCAAATCTCCATCATGGCGGCCACATCCTCCTCGCGGTACGGCCGCGTAACCCGCATCGCCAATCCATCAAGCGCGCTCATTGCCACTGCTCCCCTTCTCTATCCCATAAAGAAAGGCTCCCTTTCGGAAGCCTTTCCTGCAAGCACTATGCCAGCGGCCTAGATGTCGGCCAGGGTGAAGTCGCGCTCACCGTTGAACACGGCCAGGGCGTCGGCCACCGCCCAGTCGGCCAGGGTGATGGCAGAGATGGCCTTGGTCAGGCGCACGGCCTCGTCCAGGGAGCGCTGATGGATGTTGCGGCCCGTGGCGTTGCCCACGGCCCCGCCCACGTGAATCTGATCGTAGAGCTGGGTGAGGAAGGTGTCGGCATCCACCGTGGAACCGCCCGCGCACACCAGGCCGCAACGGCCAGCGGCGGTGGAGGCGATCTTCAGGGCCTCAGCGGCCGGGGTGCCGTCCTCGGGCTTCGGCGGGTTCACCTTCACGAAGTCGGCGCCGAGGCACAGGGCCACGCCGGCGGCACCGGCGATGAGGTCCGGATCCTTCTCGGCGGTGACAGCCTTGCCGCGGGGGTAGATCCACAGCACCACGATGAGGCCGTTGGCATGGGCCTGGGCGATGAGCTCGCCGGCCTCGGCCATCATGGTGGCTTCGTACTCGCTGCCGAGGTAGATGGTGTAGCCGAGGCCCACCACGTTCACGCCCGCCTCCTTCATGGCCAGCACGGCGTCCAGATCGTACAGCTGCGGGGAGTAGGGATCCTCCTGCTTGGTGCCCACGAGGTTGGTCTTGGAGTTCATCTTCACGAGGTAGTTGATCTCCGGGTAGTCGGCCGCGTACTGGGCCACAAGGCCGCGCTGGCCGGCGAGCACGCCGCAGACGCCCTCGGAGCCGATCTTGAACAGGTGCTCCGGATCCAGGTCGGCGATGTCGATGCCCTCGCCGTAGAAGTCCTTGTTCAGGTGCTCGATCTTCTGATCGCAGGCGAACAGCATGAGACGGCCGGTCTCGCGCGTGGCCTTCATGTAGTTGGAGATGTACTCATCGCGAGCCTCGGGCATGACGTCGGCGGGAACGCGCACCTGATCACGGGTGATCTTCGGCATGGGGATCCTCCTTGGAATTCGTATCAATAACGGCGACTATTGTACAGAAAAGTAAGCCTGACCGCGCATTCTTTCACAAAGAAAGTGGCGAAGGGCCGGCGCGGTATCGGGGACCCTACTCCTTCGGGTCGGCGGCCTTCTTCGTCATGCGGCTGTACACCACCAGCGCCACAATGGCGATGATCGCCGTCGCCGCAAAGATGACGACGGACTCCGCGATGTTGCCCGACACGAGCCCGGACGCTGCATAGGTGGACAGCACGATACCGGGGATGCGGGCAAAGTTCGAGATGAGCACGAAGTTGCGCATGGACATGTGCGTCAGCGGCGTGATGTAGGTGAACACGTCCTTCGGCAGCCCCGGGATGAGGAACAGGATGAACACGATGACGTTGAACTTCTCGGAGGTTTCCCATTCGCGGAACTTGCCCATGTACTTCTCGGGCACCATGGCCTGCACGAAGGGGGCGCCCAGCTTGTGCACAAGCACAAAGATGAACGAGCTGGAGATGATACAGCCGAGCCAGATGATGAGCGCGCCCACCCAGGGGCCGTAGATCATGCCGGCGGCCACCTGCACCACTTCGCCGGGAATGAAGGCCACCACGATCTGGAGGAACTGGATAGCCAGCAGAATGAGGAAGCCCCAGGGGCCGGCGTTGCGAATGTCGGAGGTGACGCGGTCCACCCCGCCGGGCTCGAACAGCTCGTGGATCATGGGCCAGAGAGCCGCGCACACCACGATCATGATGACGAAGAACGCGATGAGGCCCGCGAACTTGAAGATGTTCGCCGCAGGCATCTCATGGCCGGCAACGGACTTCTCCTGGTGGGCCTTGGCGTCCAGCTTCTGGAGGCGCTCGGATTTGGGGGATTTGTTATCGTGTGTATTCATGGGCTCCAGTGTAACGGAGCGCCCCGCGGGGCGGGGCGCATCTTAAAGAACTCTATAGCTTAGTGACGAAATCGTAAGGGCTGCCCGCGAAGAGCCCGAGCCCGGCCGGACCTTCGCGCCAACACGCCCCCCATACTGGGACAATGTTACCGGGCAAGTCCGCCCCCGCGCTCATCGTCGTCCTTGCGGGCCTTGTCGTACTCCTCCTTGAAGGCGGAGAACATGCCACTGGCCCGCTTGATCTGGCGGCCTGTGGCGAAGGCGCCGGCGTTGACGGCCTTGCCCGCGGCCTTCGTGGCTGTAGACACCGCCGGCTTTACCGCCTCCACCGTCTCCCGGGCCCGATCGGCCACCACGGCCGTGGCCTCGCCGGCCTTGGCGGCCAAGCCGCCCTCGACTGCCAACTCGGCCACCTCGTCACTCACGAGGATGGCCCCCAGCTCGGGGTTCTCGGCGTCGGCCTGGCCGTTCACGGACAGCGCCGTGCCGATGCCGCGGCGGAAACCCCGGATCATAGAACCGGGAATCTCCCTCACGCCGAGCAGGGCGTTGGCCGTGGCCCCCTGGGTCACGGCCAGAAAGCGCACCTCGCCAGTCTTGGGATCGAAGGACACGTCGCCCACCGTGCCGTAGACGGTGCCGTCCTCTCCGATGACGGGCAGCCCCGCCCACAGCACGCAGTCGTCGTAATCCACGCCCAGAGCCTTGCAGGCGCCCTTATCGGTGGCCCCGGCATCTTGCAGCACGAGGATACGGCCGTCCACCACGTCGTAGCCGTTGTAGGCCACGAACACATCCTTGCGGTGGAACATCCACAACAAATCGGGCCGTTTCACGATGAAGCCGACGAAGCGGCGCTGGATGGGATGGAACACACAGTGGCGCACCTTCCCCAGCCTTTTGACCGCCTCGGGCCTCTTCGGCGTGCTCCTATCGAGGAACACGCGCTTGCCGACAATCTCTCCGGTGGTGCCGTAACGCTTGGCCATGGTCTACTCGGCGTCCTTCTTATCGTCCGCGACAACTTCCTTCACGGTTTCCTTGGCCTCGTGGGCGGCGGTCTTCACAGCCTCGGCGCCGTCAGCGGCAGCATCCTTCACATCCTCGGCGGCATCGGCCACCGCGTCGGCGTCCTCGCCGGCGTTCTTGGCCACCTGGTCGGCAATGCGCTGGCGGGCTGCCTCGATCTTCTCGCGCAGCTCGTCGCCCTTCTCGTTGATGGTGGGGGAAATGTTGCTGGCAGCCTCTTGGATGGACGCGGCCATATCGGCGCCGCGAGCGGCGGCCTCGGAGGCGATCTCCTGGCCGCGGGCGGTCACGCTGTTCACCACTTCGGCTCCCTTGGTGGCAGCCTCTTGGTAGATGTGCTGGGCTCCAGCGGCGGCCTGGCCGCCCCACTGCTGGGCATCGCCCAAGATGTCGTTGGCCTTGTCGGCCACCATAGCGCGGGTCTCAGCGCCGGGACGCGGCGCGGCCAGCAGGGCTGCGACGGCACCGACGACGCCACCGATCAGAAACATTCCAAATTTGTTGGCCATAACTGCCTCCTTTATCGACAGGTTATCAAGTCCGCTCATTATAGGGTGAGCGCACCCGAAACGGGGCCGCGAAAGCCCGCTTCTCACCTTACGGTAAACAAGCCGTCAAACATCATCGATGAGGAAAACTCTCAGAGAAAACCTCAGCCTGTGCGCAAGAGCGACACAGGCCGAGGAAAAGGGGCGGGATCGGGGAAGCTCAGATGGCCCCCGTGCGAAAAATTACGTTATCGCGAGCCCTGCTCCAACGATAGCCGCTTCAAACTCGCGATAACGTGCATTTTCGCACATTCGGACAAGCAAAACTCGCGATAACGCACATTTTCGCACTGAGGAAAATGTGCAGCGGCCTAGAACTTGGCACCGCGGGCGTAGGCTTCTTCCACCAGGGTGTCGAGCACCTTGGGCAGGGTGAGACCGGCGGCCGAGCAGGCCATGGGGAACAGGGAATGTGGCGTCATGCCCGGGGATACGTCCAGCTCGAAGCAGCGGGCGGCACCGCCGTCCCACACAAGGTCCACACGGCCCAAATCGCGGGCGCCGTAGGCGCGATACACTTCCAGCGCGGCCCGTTCGATCTCGGCGCGGATGGCGTGGGCGGTCGCCTCATCGGGCGAGAGCGACGCCGGGCGCACAGGGCAGAAGAACTCCACGGCGTCGTTGCGCATGCGGGCCGCTGCGTCGAAGAACTCCCCTTCGCGAGCCACAATCTCCACCGGCGGGAGCGCATAGGCGTCCCAGCCGGTGCCGAGAATGGCTACGGACAGTTCCACGCCGTCGACCCACTGCTCGATGTTCACAGCCTCGTCGAAGGAGAGTGCATCGAGCACCGCCTCGCCGAGCTCGTCTTGGCTCTCCACCTTGTGTACGCCGAGCGCACTGCCGCCGTGGGCCGGCTTCACGCACACCGGGTAGCCGCCGATCACGCGGTCGGCCACCAGGTCGAGAGCCGTGGCAGCACCCATGTCCTTGAAGGCGTCACGGGACAGGTACACGCCCTGGGGCCAGCTTGCGATGCCCTCCTCGCCCGTGATGTCGCGGTACTTCTCCAGAGAGGAGTGCAGCGCGTCCTTGTTCCAAGCGCAATGGCACACGCTGGCCGGCGAGCCCACGAAGGGCAAGCCGACGAATTCCATCAGGCTCTGGATGGTACCATCCTCACCGTGCTTGCCGTGCAAGGCGTTGTAGACCACATCGGGGCGCTCGCTGCGCAGGGTGGGCACCAAGTCGGCGTTCGTGTCCAGCGGCACCACCTTGTGACCGGCCTCTTCCAGGGCCTCGCAGACCACCTTGCCCGATGCCAGCGACACCTCACGCTCGAAGGACTTGCCTCCCATGAGCACTGCTACTTTCATCGAGCCTCCTCTTCGGCCTCGGCCACCTTGTCCTCGGCAATCTCGATCTGGGCAGCATCGCCGTCGTGAGACTGCATGACGGCCTCCTCGTTCTGCTCGGACGCCACGATGACCTCGTCCCAATTCTCGCGCTCGTTCTCGGCCATGACGGCCTCCTTTCCGTAACCCGGCAGCGCGCCGGCATTGATGAACACGCGGTACAGTTCCAGGCGCTCCTCGATGACCCCGGCCAGCCGGCGGATAGCCTCGGTGATGGATTCCGGCGTCTCGAAGCTGAAGTTCACGCGCATGGAGTTCTTGCCGGTCACGCCATCGGGGAAGAAGGAGTTCCCTGGCACATAGGTTACGCCCGCCTCCAGCGCCTCGGCAAGCATCGAATCGGTATCCATATAGTCGGGCAGCGTGATCCAGAGGAACATGCCGCCGGCGGGATGGGTCCAGGTGGCCTCGGGCGGGAAGAACTCTTCCAAGGCCGCCAGCATGGTGTCGCGCCGCTCCTTGTACAGGGCGATGAACTTTTGCAGCGTGCGCTGCCAGGGAATATCGGCGAAGTAGTGCTGCACCACGAGCTGGTCGAAGGCGCTGCCGCACAGATCGGCCCCCTGCTTCACCAGGTTGACGCGGGCGAGCACCGATTCCGGCGCCGCAATCCAGCCCGTGCGTAGGCCCGGCCCCAACATCTTCGAGATAGTGCCCAGGTAGATGACCGAATCGTCCATGGCCTTCAAAGGCACCTGATGGCCGCCGTCGTAGCGCAAGCGGCCGTAGGGGTCGTCTTCCACCACCATGAAGCCGTACTCGTCGGCCAGCTCCAACAAACGACGCCGGCGCTCGGCGTTCATGGTCACGCCACCGGGGTTCTGGAAGTTCGGAATGGTATAGCAGAACTTCAGGCGCGGATTGCCCTTGCCGATGCGCTCGAGCTCGGCCTCCAAGAGATCCATGCGCATGCCGTCCTCGTCGAAGGGGATGGCGCGGATATCGGGCTCGAAGGCGGAGAAGGCCTGCAGCGCCCCCAGATAGGTGGGGCCCTCGGTGATGATGATGTCGCCCGGATCGATGAAGGCCTCGGCGATGAGCGTGAGGGCCTGCTGGGCCCCCGATGTAACGAGAATCTGGTCAGCCTTCACGCGAATGCCCAGATCGCGCATCATATCGGCGAGCACGGCCCGCAGGCCGGCCAGGCCGTCGGTGGGGCCGTACTGCAGCGACACGGCCCGGGCCTGGGGACTTTCCACCGCGGCCAGCACGGCGCGGCGCACGTCTTCTTCGGGCAGGAGCGACACGGCGGGCATGCCGCCCGACAGCGAGATCACGTCGTCGCGCGTGGCGGCGGCGAAGAGGTTGCGCACCGCCGAGGGTCGCATGATGCGCACGCGATGGGCGATCTTGTCGCCCGTGGTGTCGAAGGTGATGTGAGCTGATGACATGGCTAATCCACCATCCCTTCCATAAGCGCGCAGGCGGCTTTCAAGGCCGCCAGTGCGATGAGGTCATCGGTAAAGTTTACTTCAACGCGGGCCAGACCCTCGCGCTCGTTCAGCCATTCCGTCGTACCGACAAAAGTTGCCGCCGAACGGTCATCGAGCTCGGCTTGGAAATCGATGATGAGATGCTCCAGGATATGGGGAAGGGAGGTACGGTCGAGGATGGCGCCGAAGGGCTCGCCGGCCTCGTTGAGGCAGGCGTGGGCTGCCAGAGTGGGGCGCTCCCGCAGCAGCCGGGCCGCGGCCGCCGGGGACAGCCGGGCCCTCGCGCCGCCGGCCACGCGCACGAGCAGGGCCATGCGGTCGCGCTCCATAGCCGCTCGCTCGAGGACGAGGGCCGCCATCAGGCCCCGCGGCCGGCCGAGGTTCCGGCACTGTCGTCGTCAGCCCCCGCACCCACCGTGCCAGCGCCATCCGGAGCGCTCGCGCCGTCTCCGGTGCCGTCCGTCGTGCCACCCGCGCCATCGGCGCTGCCAGACGCCCCGGCGCCGCCTGTGTCATCGGCGGCCTTGTCGCGGGGCTCGTCGATGGCAGCGGGCACCTTGCCCGACAGGTCGCCCACGGGCTCGTCCTCGATGGTCTGGGCGCCGCCGTCGGTCTCCGAATCATCGTCAGCGCCATCGGCGCTGCCAAGGGAGCCCTCCCCCGGCGCCGGGGTGTCGCGTACCGACTGAGGGCTGGCCGTGGCCCCGGCGGTGGGAGTGCGCGAGAGCAGAGTGAGACCGCGGCCCGCTTCCTCGGCCGGGGGCAGGTCGCCGTCCCGCAGCTTCTCGATGAGGGCCTCCAGAGTCCAGCCGATATCGCGGCCCAGGGTGTCGGTGGCCGAGAAGGAGCCGTCCACCAGGGCCAGCTCGTCGCGATCCAGCGAGAAACGGTAGCAGCCGCCCCCCGTGAGGTTCCCGAAGGTGAATTGGATGGTCTTGGCAACCGGATCCAGGGCGTAGTGGTAGGCCACGTCCTCGGTCAACTGGATGCGCTCGTCGGTGATGGTGATGGGGGTGGAGGTACCGGCCAGATACCAGGTGCCCTGGATGTCGGCGCCGTCGTCGGCGGAGAACCAGCGCAGCCACGAGAAGCCGACCACCACGGCGGCCGCCAGGGACAATGCGAGCAGCGACAGCACGAGGGCCGCCACTTTCCCCTTCGTCCAGCGGCGCTTGCGCACGGCGGGACGGCTCACGCGATCCGTGCGGCCGTCGCGACCGGCACGACCCGAACGGCCCGCCTCACCCCCGGCCGCACCGGCGCGCTGGGCGAGGCGGGCCGCGACGCGCTCCTCGGCCGAAGGCGGCTCATCATCCCAGGCGGCCGTCCCGCAGCGCGCGGCGCGGCGCTCTGCCGACGGCCCGCTTCCGCGGCCGAAACGCTGCGCCGAGGCGCGGCACCGGGACTCGCGAGGCCCCGGCTCGCGCGATTGTGCACCCATGATGGCCTTAGACCTCTTCCGGCCCAATCACCGTTTTGCCGCCCATGTAGGGCACAAGCACCTCGGGCACCGTGATGGTGCCGTCGGGGTTCTGGTAGTTCTCGATGACCGCAGCCATGGTGCGGCCCACGGCCAGACCCGATCCGTTCAGGGTATAGGCGAAGCGGGTGCCCTTGAAGTTAGCCGGATCGCGGTACTTGATGTTGGCGCGGCGGGCCTGGAAGTCGGTGCAGCAGCTGCACGAGGAGATCTCCTTGTAGGCATTGTAGCTGGGCAGCCACACCTCAACGTCGTAGGTCTTGGCGGAGGAGAAGCCGATGTCGCCGGTGCACAGGCTGATGACGCGATAGGGCAGCTCCAGCTTCTGCAGGATGTTCTCGGCGTCTTCCACCATGGACTCCAGCTCGGCGAAACCGGTCTCGGGGGTGGCGAACTTCACCATCTCCACCTTGGAGAACTGGTGCACGCGGATGATGCCGCGAGTATCGCGGCCGGCCGAACCCGCCTCCTCGCGGAAGCAGGGGGTGAAGGCGCAGTAGTGCAGCGGCAGCTGACTGGCATCCAGCACCTCGCCGGCGTGCAGGTTGGTCAGCTGCACCTCGGCCGTGGGAATGAGGTAGAGGCCCTCGGTGGTGTGGAACAGATCCTCCTCGAACTTCGGCAGCTGGCCGGTGCCCGTAAGCGTGGCGGCGTTGGCCATGGCCGGCACCCACCACTCCTTGTAGCCGCGGGCGGTGTGCTGATCCAGCATGAAGGAGATGAGGGCGCGCTCCAGGCGGGCACCGGCGCCGCCGAGCACGTAGAAGCGGCTCTCGGCCAGCTTCACGCCGCGCTCAAAGTCGATGATATTCAGGGCCGGCCCCAGATCCCAGTGGGCCTGGGCCTCAAAGCCCTCGGCGGCGAAGTCGCGCGGGGTGCCCCAGCGGCGCACCTCGGGGTTGTCGTCCTCGTCCTCGCCGATGGGGGTAGAGGCGTCGCACAGATTCGGCACGCTCATGAGCAGCGTTTGCAGCGCGCCGTCGGCCTCGGTGCGGGCGGCGCTGGCCGCTTCCAGCTTCTCGTTGATCTGGCGCACCTGCTCCTTGGCGGCCTCGGCCTCGTCCTTCTTGCCCTGGCCCATAAGCGCGCCGATCTGCTTGGAGATACGGTTGCGCTCGGCCTGGAGGGCCTCTTCCTCGGCGATGACCTCGCGACGCTGCACATCGAGGGCAGCGAACTGCTCCGGATCGAACGACGCATGGCGGTTCCGCATGGCCTCGGCCACTTCATCAAGATGGTCGCGAACGTATTTGACATCCAGCATAGGGGCGCTCCTCGAATCGTGCGTTTTGCGTTCGACCAGTATAGCGCAACCAGTGGGCGTGGAGATTGCGTTTGCGGTGAAGAAGCATAGTATACTTTCCCCAGCAAAACACCGACCCGCCGCCGCGTTCGGCACCAGGGGCCCCGCGGCGTTTCAGGCAGACGAGGACGACGCCATGAACGTGAACTTTGAAGAGATCTACCATTTCCTGTTCGAGACCATGCCCGGCATTGGTGTACTCGTCGGCATCGGCCTGCTCGCGAGCATCATCGTGTGCGTCATTCTGGAACGCAAGACGCGCAAGCAGTTCAAGAACCACGAGAAGACCGAGGACGACTGGTCGCTGTTCGACGATGACGAGGACGGCGAGGAGAACTAGCCCGCCTTCGCCACTGACCCGCGCATCCACGCGAGCCCGGCCATCACGGTCGGGCTCGCGGTGTTTCTGGGCTCGAAGCCGAGAGCGCCCCGGCCGGAGCCGAGCACGAGCGCCGCAGCCCGGGATCGGGCGCAGCCTGGGGCCGAGCGCAAGCGGCCGCCGCGGTCCGGAGCCGAGCACGAGCGGCCCCGGGCTGGGACAGGCCCTACCCTTCCAGCTCCTCGTCGTCGAGGTACCACTCCTCCTCGGCCCAGCGGGCGCGGTCGGGAATGCCCATGACCGCGGCGACAATGCCGAGGGCACCGGGCACGAGGGCGCCCAGCAGAGCCGGCGGCGCGGGCAGCCACGAGCCGCCGAAGGAGCCCAGGTGGGCCGCGGCGCACACGCCGAGCATGAGCAGAGCCGCGGCCGCCACCGACCCGGCGATATCGAAGTTGCGGGTGCCGCGCACGCAGAACAGGCTGTAGGCGGCGGCCGCGGCGATCCAGCTGACGCCAATGGCCCACGGCGCGCTCTGGGAGACCATGGAGATGCAGGCCGCCTGGGGGTTGCTGCCGAACTCCACATGGAGCAGAGCGTCCCAGTTCAGCAGATCCAGGGAGCCGAAGGAAGCCATGACCAGAGCCGTCGCGAAGGTGAAGGCCGCCGTGATGGCCGATTGCAGCACCGGCAGTAACACGCCGCAGCACACCGGTGCCAGCCCCGCGAAACCGAAGGAGCCGAACAGGGGCTGAGCCAGGGCCGCCACGGCCTGGGTAGGACCGCGCCGACCGACGTAGTACCACCACAGCCCCGTAACCGCAGCCAGGAACAGGGCGAGCACCCAGCTGCCCGAGGCCCCGAGCCCCACCACGAGGGCCCCGTAGCCGAGAAGCGAGCCCCAGGCGGGTCGCAGGGCCGCCGCGCCGGCGCAGAGGGCCACCAGGACCCAGTACACCACCGGCGCATCGGTGGCCAGGCCCATGGCCGAGCCCGGGCTCAGGGAGATGTTCGCCATGCCCACGGCAGCCATGAGCCCCACGGCCACGGCGGCCAGGCTGTGGCCCACCACCATGGCGCCCCGCAGACCGAGGCGGTCCACCAAGGGGGGCAGAGGCTCGGCGGGCTCCACCGGCTCAGGGGCGGCGACAGCGTCTTCCTTCCCCTTCACGATGTCGGCCAGCACCTTCTTGCCCTTCTTCGCGTTGCCGAGCAGGGGCATGAGGGCCTCGGAGAAGTCGGCTACGGTATCGAAGCGCTCGTCGCGGTCGGGGTCGAGGGCGGCGAACATGATGTCGTCGGCCTCGGCGGGCAGCTCGTCCCAGCACAGAGAGGGCAGCACCAGCTCCGCCTCCTCGATGGCCTCCTCGGCCTCGGGCAGATCGTTGGCGAAGAAGGGGTTCTCGCCAGAGAGCATCTCGTAGGTGAGGCTCGCCAGGGCCCACTCGTCGGTGCGCACGTCCAAAGGCTCCTGGCGCATCTGCTCTAACGGCATATAGCCGATAGTACCGCCGCCGGTGGTGCCCGATCCCGTGGCGTCCATGAGGGCGGCCAGGCCGAAGTCGGTCACCTTCGCCACGCCCTTGGAGTTCACGATGACGTTCTCGGGCTTGATGTCCAGGTGCAGCGTATTCGCGCCGTGGGCCACCTCGAGGGCATGGGCCACGGCCGAGAAGACGGCGGCCACCACATCCAGGGTGATGCTGTCGTCGATCTCGTCGATGATCTGCGCCAAGGTCTTGCCCTCGACGTACTCCATGATGACGTAGGCGCAGGCGTCCTCTACAGCGCAGTCGTACACAGTGACGATGTTGGCATCGGACAGCTTCGCCACCGATCGGGCTTCCTCCAAGCCGGGAATGTGCTCGAAGAGATCGGCATCGTCGGTCTCGTCGAAGTCGGTGGAAGCCGGGGGCACGGAGGCGCCGGCCCCGCCCACTGCGGCCGATACGCTCGACACGGCGACGGAGGCGGCCGCGGCGCGGCCCCCGCGGCGACGGCGCTTCTCGGCGGCCCCGTCGATGGTGCGGGATGCCCGGATGCCCCGCAGATGGCGCACATCCACGGCACTCTCGTCGAAGTAGTCGCTCATGGGGGCGGCATCCTGCACCTCCACCGGCGGTACGTAGGGGGCCTCGGGGGCATGGCGCGTCTTGCGGGGCCCCACCCGGCCGTCCAAGCTCGGCCGCGAACGGCCGGCGAAGCCGCCGGTAGCGGCGTTCCAGGGAACAAGGGAGTCGTCCTCTTCCTCGGCAAAGGCCATGTCCTCCCAGGGGGGCACCTCCTCGGCGCTGCGCACAGTCGCAGCCGAGTGACGACCGCTGCGACGTTCGTCGACCCCCCGGAGGAAGGCGGGGTCGGCGGGGAAATCGGCGGCACCGGAGGCCGGGGCGGAGGCGCCGGAAGGCGCGGCACCCGCAGGAGCCGTAACGCCAGCGGCTACAGCGCCCGCGGAGGGCTCCCCGTCCTCCAGATCGGCGGCCATGCGGGCCTCTAGGGCCACGAGGCGCGCCCGGGCCACCTCGTCTTCCGAGAGCTCGATGCACTTGATGGCCACATCGCGTTTGAGATGGGTGTCGAAGGCGTGCACGACGGTACCGTAGCCGCCGGCACCGGCCTGGTCGATAACGCGATAGCGATTGAGGATGAGCTGAGATCGTGCCATGGGGCGAGAACCTCTTCTGTCTTCGTTTGGGCTGCATGTTCTTGAGGTAGGGCCATTCTACCACCCGGGCAACGCCGCGGCGACCGTTGATCGGCGGCTTCCACGGGCCAAACGGTGCCGCGCCAACGTGGGAGGGGCGAAGCACGGTGTGCGGGAGGTGGGTGCGCGGGGTGCGGGGTGCGCGGGGTGTGGGGAATGTGGGGGGGCGGGAATGTGGGTGTGTGGGGTACGTGGGGTGCGGGGGTGTGGAGAGTGTGGGGGGCACAGGAATGGGAGCACTCCGCCGTTTTGTGGCCAAAAAGCCGCCGAGTGAGCTCTGGGAGCGCGCCGGACCGCATACAAGAGTCCCCATGGGTACAAAGCAACGGATTATTGAACGAATTTCCCCACTCTCGGCCCCTCGGCAACCCCTGAACTATGATCTTCCCATCATCTCGAGCTCACTCGGCGGCTTTTTGGCCACAAAAATAGAATCTACTCGCGAAAGGACCCCCATGCTGACTATCGGTTGCCACTTGTCGAAGCGGCGCGGCTATCTGGAAATGGCGAAAGAGGCCGCATCCATCAACGCGAACACCTTCCAGTACTTCACCCGCAGCCCGCGGGGCAGCCGACAGGCGGAGCTGGATACCAAGGACGTGCGGGAATACCTCGCTTTCGCAGCCGATCACGGCATGCGCGACGTGCTGGCCTACGCCCCCTACGACACCGACCCGGCCGCGGCCCAGATGAGCGAGCGCGATTTCGCCCTCATGACCTACGCCGAGGATCTGGCCCAGCTGGCCGAGTTGCAAGTGCCGCTGTACCTGGTGCGCCCGGGCAGCCGCATGGGCATTTCCGTGGAAGAGGGGCTGGCCGATGTGGCCGATGCCCTGAACAAGGTGATCACCCCCAGCCAGACCACCCTGGTGCTGCTGGACACCATGGCCGGGGAAGGCAGCCAAGTGGGCACCTCCTTCGAGCAGCTAGCAGCCATCATCGACCAGGTAAAGCTGGCCGATCACGTGGGTGTGTGCCTCGATTGCGCCGGCGTGTGGGCCGAGGGCTACGACATCGCGGGCGACCTGGACGGCGTGCTCGGGCAGTTCGATCGCACCGTCGGTCTGGACAAGCTGAAGGCCGTGCACCTCAACGATGCCATCCACGAGCGCGGCAGCCATGTGGATCGCCACGCCCGCATCGGCGAGGGTGCGATCGGCTTTGAGGCCCTGGCGGCCCTCGTGAACCATCCGAAGCTGACCGGGGTGCCCTTCTACCTGGAAGAGCCCGACAGCACGCTCGTCATCTACGAGCACGACGTGGCCCGATTCCAAGCGGCCTATACGGGCAAGTAGGCAGCAACCGCAAGGCCCCCGTTCGCCGTGGCGAACGGGGGCCTTGCGGTGGGCGAGGGCCTTAGCGGGCGTGGCGGCCGCGGGCCTGGACCTGGGCTTGGGCCACAGCCGACGGCACCGGAGCGGCCGGTCCGCCGTAGGGACGCACGGCCCCGCGGGCCTCAACACCGCGGGCAGCCACAGCCCGGGGATTGCCCGTGCGCTGGGCGCCCCGGGGCACCGAAACCTCCTGAGCGCGGCGGGCCTGACGGGCCTCCAGCTCGGCAGCAGCCCGAGCGGCGAAGGCGCGCTCGGCCTCGCGGCGGGCCTTGCGGCTCATCTTCTTACCGGGCATGACGATGGCCTGATCGGCCGGACCACCCTGCACCCAGGAATCCACCTCCTGGCCCGTGGGCAGGGGGATGCTCGTAGGGGTCCACCCGGCAGCGGCCGGCTGGGGCGTGGGAGCCAGGGCGGCCTGAGCGCCGCGGGGGATCTGCGGGTGCCGGCTGCCCTGGCCCCGGGCGGGACGACCGCCGCGAGCCGGCGCGGGCTGCGGGCCGCAGCCCTGCGGCGTCTGCTGCGGATTGGGGGTCGGCTGGGACGGATGGCCGGCCGCACCGCGGGGTGCGGGAGCCGGGCGGCCGGGCACGGGGGCGCCGGGCGCCGTTGCGGCGGCACCGCTCGGAACCGGAGCGGCCTGGGCCATGGCCGCGGGGGCGCCGTTGGGCGCGGGGGCGGCCGTCGGAGCCGGAGCAGCCGCCGGGGCAGGGCGGCCGCCGCGCCCATAGCTGCGGGCCGCATTATTGCGGCGGCCGATGACCATCTGCATTTCGGCCACCTTGCGTCGCTCCACCTCCAGACCATCGGCCATGCCGCGCATACGGCGGTCGAGGGTGGTGATCCACAGGCACAGGGCCAAGACGGCCACCGCCAGGACACCGAGGCCCACGGCTACCAAACCGAATGGCGAAGACAAGAATTCAAACACAGGAACAACCCCTCCCGCAGCGGGCATATCATCAGCTATTTGGATGATAAACGACGCGGGAACGAATGTCGATACAAAAACGCACAGCCCATCGGCCAAAAGGGTGAAAGATCGAAAAGCCCGAACGAGCGTCAATAAGGCCGGGGCGCGCCGGCCGCATTCCCAGCCCCCCGCGAACCTCTGGCCGCACTACCCCGACGGCACCATTCCGCACCAAGGAAAGGGAGCCGCCGCGCCCCTGCGCGGGATCGGGCTGCAAAACCGCCGCCCTACACGGCGAAGACGAGATCTCCCGCCACAATGGGGAAAGGGGCGTCGTCGCCGGGCCGCTCCAGCAGCAGGTGCCCTTCCTCGTCCATGCCGCGCACGATACCGGTCTGCTCGCCCTCGATGTCACGCACCGTGGCCTCTCGGTTCAGGCCGAGGGCCAGATCAAGCCAGCGGCTCCGCACCGGGCCGAAGCCCTCTTCGGCAAAGGAGCGGTCCACCCGTTCCAAACGGTTCAAAATGGCTCCGGCGCACTGGGCCCGCGAGGGCTCTCCCGCCGCACCGCCTGCTCCCGCTGCGCCACACCTGCCAGCCGTCGCCACGTTGCCGAAAGCCGCGCCCGAATGCTCGCCCGAGGCCGCGCAATCGCCAGCCCCCTCCACGCCCCCCGCGGCCGCCACCATGCGCAGGCTGGCAGCCACCGAAGCCAGCTCCCCCTCGAAGGCGGCCTGGTGCACGTTGAGACCGATACCGATGCTCACCCAGGCCAGGCTCCCGTCTTCGGCCACGGCCATCTCGGCCCGAATGCCGCACAGCTTGCGGCGAAAGAGGGGGCCGTCGGCCACGAGCACGTCGTTGGGCCATTTGATGCCCACGGGGAACCCGAGGGAGAGCAGGCCGTCGGCCACGGCCACCGCAGCGCCCAGGGTGAACCAGGGTGCCCGATCCGCAGGAAGGGAGGGTCGCAGCAGGGCCGTCATCCACAGGCCGTCCCCCGCCGCCGATGCCCAGGGGCGGTCGTGGCGGCCGGTGCCCGCGGTCTGGCTCTCGGCCACGGCCACCGTGAAGGGGGGCGCACCTTCCTCGGCGGCCCGACTAATCTCAGTCATAGTGGAGCCCACTTCATCGAAGCTGCGAATGGCCCAGGGGTGACCGAGGCGCAGCTCGGCAGCAATGGCCTGACAGGATATCACGGCAAGCTCCCTTCCGCCGCCCTAGCGACGGCTAATATCGGCGGGGAAGGCCCCCTCTTCCCACAGGTAGCAGGCGATGGTGGCCGACAGCAGGTCGGCGCTGCCCCCAGGGCTCAAACGATAGGCGGCGCAGAAGGCACCCAGGCGCCCGTAGGCCGCCCGTCCTGCCTCGGTGAACACCGAGCCTGCTTCCAGCACGGCGGCGGCGCGGTTCTGCACCTCGACCAAGAGCCGATCGTCGCCGCGCCAGAGCACCGTGGTGTCGTCCACTACGGCCATGAGGGCCACCAGGCTGTGGGTCAGGGCCTCCGAGAGGGTACTCCCGCGCCCAAAGGCCTCGCGCAGGGCCGGCAAGCCCGCCTCGGCCACCGAGGGGAAGCCAGCCTCCACCTCGCCACGGATGCCCGTGGCCCCGTAGCGCTTATACAGCTTCTCTCCGGCCGTGACCGGCTCAGTCGTCCCCGCCAGCTCCCGCTCCACGAGGCCGGCGGTGGCCGCGCGCGCATAGGCAAAGAGGGACGGGCACCGCACTTCTCCGTGAAGGCGATGCACCTGGCCGGCGAAGGCTGCCAGCATACCGAGGGCGAACAGCGCCCCCCTTTGCGTATTCACGCCCCCGGTTGCCTCCAGGAGGCGGCGCTCAGCCGAGATGCCCCGAAACCGCGCCTGGCGGAACAACTCGGCGGGCTCTCCTTCAAAAGAGAGCCCCCGTTCGATAAACTCCAGAAAGTAAGGGAGAAGGGACGCCGACCCGCACATGAACGTGAGAATGCTCATATCGTCGTGGCTTCCGGTACTGCCAGGGCAAACCAGTCCCGGTTTGCCTGCCGTTGCCACTTCGAGCAACAGACCGTTTACCACCGGCTCAGCCAAAGCCCAGCGCACGTCGTTCAATTCCTTCTCCCCCGCGCATAATCCTATGCCGTTACTTTCTTGGGCGACCGCTGCGCGGTTCCTGCCAGAGAACCGGCCCGTCGCCCCCAACCGCTCCGTCGGCCCCTGCCAGAGGGCCTCGGCGGCCTGAGGCGCCACCACACCGCGCCCGCGCCCCGTCCGGGGCCCCGCAGCGCGATCAGCGCCGCTAGAAGAACATCGTGAGCGCCAGATACAGCACCGACGGGCACAGCAGGCAGCCCGTGCCGGTGTAGAACGTGGCGGTCATGGCGCCGTAGGGAACCAGGCGCTCGTCGGTGGCGGCCAGGCCCGCGGCCACGCCGGAGGTGGTGCCCATGAGGCCGCCGAAGATCATGGCGGACTTCGGGTTGTTCAAGCCGAGTGGCTTGGCCAGCATGGGCGTGGCGATCATGACCACGATGGACTTCAGCACGCCGATGGCGATGGAGATGGCCACGACCTCGGAGGAGGCGCCCACCGCAGCACCGGTGACCGGGCCCACGATGAAGGTCACGGCGCCGGCGCCGATGGTGGCCATGTCGGCCGCGCTGGTGTAGCCGAAGGCAAAGGCGAAGATGGCACCGATGATAAACGCCAGGATGACGCCGATGAACAGGGCGAGAATGCCGGGCAGGCCGGCCTTCTTGATCTCATCGAGGCTGGCGCCGAAGGCCGTGGACACGATGGAGAAGTCGCGCAGCATGCCGCCGCCCATCACCGCCAGGCCGCTGAACATGGCCACGTCCGACAGGCCCTTCTCGCCGCCGGTGGCCAGACCGCCGATGAGGGCGAGGATCAGGCCGAATACGATGGCGATGGCCGAGCCGGCGATACGGCCCCGGGTGGCCTTGCCGAGCAGATTCGCGACGGCCATGACGGCGCCCACGACGAGAAACGACATGACCAGGCCGTTTTTGGTCATGATGTTGGTGATCATTTCGATCAGTTCCATGACGACCCCCTTATTCCTTGCTCAGCGGGGGCAGCGGCTCGGAAGGCGCGCCCAACTTCGAGATAACCGGAATGAGCAGCAGCGGCACGATGGTGCACACGATGCCGCACATGATGGTGAGCACGCCGCCTCCCATGATGGCCGCAGCGACGTCCTGACAGGCCGTCATTGCCACCACGATGGGAATGTACATCGCGCTCCAGAACATAATGCCGTCCTGAGCCTTGGTGGACAGCTTGTTCTCCTTCAAGAGCTTGCTCGAGACGAGGATCAGCGCCAACATGGCGAAACCCACGCCGCCGACGTTGGATCCAACGCCGGTGATCATGCCCAGGATGTCTCCGAGCAGCATGCCGCCGAAGAAGCATCCCGAAAGCAAGGCTAATCCGTAAATAACCATGAATTGCCCCTTACATGTCAGGTGGGGCGGCTGCGGCGAAAACCCCTTTCCGCAGCCGCCTTCGTTTTCTCAGTTACTCGATGACGAACATCACGGCACCGGCGTCGACGCGATCGCCGGCGGCGAAGTTGATCTCCTTCACCACGCCGTCGCAGGGGCAGGCGATGTTCTGGTTCATCTTCATCGCCTCCATGACGCCGAGCACGTCCTTGGTCGCCACGGTGTCGCCCACGGCAACCTTCACCTCGACCATCTTGCCGGGCACACGAGATTTGACATCCATTTCTTTCTCCTTCTCTTAGCAGAGCGAATATCTATGATCCATGGCGCGCACCTCGTCTTTGTCCATAAGGCGCACGCCAGTGAATCCCTTGGCGAGCACGGTGGCTCCCCCGTCGAAAAGCTCGGCGAGCTTGATGCCCGCGCCATCGGGAAGCTCCAGTTCCACATCGATGGCAACGCCGCTTTTCTGCGCGAGGTCGACCACCGCGCCGTAGAAGCGCTCGACGGCGCCGAGCGCCCCCATCTTCACCACGAGGTCCAGATCCGAGCCCTCGTGGCAGAAGGGCAGGCCGCTTGCCAGCTGCAGCGCGACGGATCCGAAGACCCCGCAGGGCAGCCCGGCCGCGGCGGCCAGCGCCCACGCCTCGTCCAGAACGCCGAAAACCGGCAGATCGGGAACGACCGTGCAGCGCTTGTGCGCGATCACCTGGTAGGGATCGCGAATGAGGGAGACGGCCGCGGGCGGCACGACGGCGCGCCCGCGCAACCGGTTTCCCTCCTGGCGGAAGGGCGTTGCGAACCCCACCGCCAAGCCGGGGCGACCGTCCTCCTGCCGGGAGACGATTCCCGGCAGCGGCACCCCGTCCACCACCCCGCATCGCAGCTGCTCCACCTCGTCGGCGGGCCACCACGACGGGTCGCCGAGCACTTCCACCGCCAGCGACCGGCGAGCCGCCGGCACGATGGTCACCAGGTCGTGGCGGCGAAAGCGCCCGCGCACCGCTCAGCGCCCCTTCGTCCAGAGCGGATCGCTCTTCGACGTGGCCTGGTAGCGCTCCTGCGCTTCCAGAAGGCGCGCGAACAGCACCGTCTTCTCCGGGTCGTCGATGACGGCCACCATGCGGTTCTCGGGCCACGCGCTCATGAGGGCGAGCTCGTTGACCGGAGCGCCGACGACCACGTCGGGCGCCATGCGCACGATGCGGCCCTTGATCCGCAGGATGGACCGGCATGCCCGCTCGAGGGTCAGAGCCGATTGCGCGGTGCAAGCCTGCACCACCACCTCCAGCTCCGGCGTCGTGCGCTTACGGGAATAGGTGTGGATGATGCCGGCGGGGTTCAGCACGTGCCCGGTTCCGCCCACGGGAAAGCTGTCGCCGGTCGGCAGCCCTCCCGCTGCCAACATGGCCCAGCCTTCCCGCTGGGGGTCGGCCACCAGGGTGAGGTCGTCGCGCAGAGGCGCTCCATCCATCACGAGCCAGCCGAACTCCTGGCAGCCGTACAGGTCGTGCACGACCGCGCCCTTCTCCTCGGCGATGGGCAAGAGCTCCAGATCGAGCGGCGTGCCCGCGCACAGCAGGTGCACCCCCTCCGGAACCGCATCCCACACGCCCAGCTTCTTGGCATCTTCCAGCGAGGCGCGCAGAAAGCTGGACTCCCCCACGACCACCCGGGGCCGCTCGCGGCACAAGGCCACGAGGAACGCGTCGCGCGAGGACCGGCTGAGGAACACCGGCCTGACCTGCGCCCGCTCGAAGGCCCCGCGGGAAAACACGTTGCCCAGCGGCGCGTAGCACAGCAGCACCGTGTCATCGGGCCGCGCCCCGGCCCGGCTGAGGGCCCGCGCCCCAGATCTTTCGCGCTCGGGCAGCTCGGACCAGGTCACACCCACGATGTTCTGGAAGGCGGTGCTGCCCGTGGTGAACGTCGTATAGGCGAAGTTCAGGGGCGTGTGCACCTCCTCGATCACATGGGCGCTCGTCGGGCCGGCCGTGGCCTTGTCGGCCAAGGTGCGCCGCTCCATCTCGTCCAACGCGGGGGCTGTGGAAAACTCCTCGGCCAGGTACGCCAGCTCGTCGACAGCCTGCTGTGCTACGTCCATGGGAGTGCCTAGAGGTACTGGCCGGCCACGGAGGCAAACTCTTCCTCCATGCGGTCGATGACCCTGCGGCGCATCATGCGGCCGCCGCGCTCCTCGCCGAGGGTGCCGTGGCCCATAGGACCGGTAGCGTCGCCATCGCCGGCCAGCTTCGCGGCCTCCACCTCAGCGATGTGGCGGGCCACCGCCGGGCGCATGTCCTCGACGTTCTCCACCAGCTCGTCCACGCCGCCCAGGTGGTAGAAGAACTGGGGGCCGGCCGCGAAGACCGGGTTCTCCTTGGACAGCTCCTCCAACCGCTCGATATCCATCTTCGTGATGCGGGAGATGGAGGTGATGGGCATGACGTGGATCATGGTGCCGAACTCAGGGGACAGGGACAGAATATGGTCGGCCTGCAGACCGTGGCAGAGGAAGGCACCGGAGATGGCGCGGCCGATGACGAGCGCGATCACGGGATGCCCGCTCTTGCGCGCCTCGGCCAAGGCCAGCTGATAGGAGCCGGTGGCCTTGTTCATGCCGAAGATCTCCTCGATCTTGCCGGGGCCGTTGCCGGGGGTGTCCACGATGAGCACGAGCGGGCGCTTCTCGCCCACGGGCTTGTCGGCGTCCTGCTTGATGGTGGTGTAGACCACCTTCGCCATCTTGTAGGCCTCTTCCAGGCCGATGACGCCGAAATACACCACGGGGAACTTGTCATTGAACGCCTGGGCGTCGTTGGCGATGACCACCACGTCGCGGCCGTCGATGGCCGCCTCGCCTACCACAGCACCCGGGCCGATGTCTTCGGAAAACGTTACATCGCCCACCGAATTCTCGTGGAAGCTGCCGGGGTCCACCACCATGTCGATGGCATCGCGGCCCCGTCCGATCATTACTTCAACAGTCATAGATGGTGCCTCCTTATCGACGCTGAGCCACAGCGAGGAACTCCGCCGTGGTCATCTCGGGAATCTGCTCGACGTCCTCGTTGCCGAAGTAGGCCCACACGTCGCGCGCGTCCTTCGGCGCCATCTCCACGGACAGCTCGGCTAGGGCCAGCTGCTCGTCCACGAGCTCCTCGCTGCCGATGCGGCGGCACTTCACGATCTCGTCGTAGGGAGCTTCCATGATGGCGGCCAGCTGATCGTGGAAGTCACCCAGGGTGTCCTCCACCAGGTAGTTCGCGTCGCGCATGATGTACTTGTGCTTGCCGCCGGTGGTACGGTACACAAGGGAGCGATCGGCGGAGTCGAACTCGTCCTTGCCCATCTCCTGCTCGATGACCTCGGGGCCCGTCAGGCCCAGGCGGCCCAGATCGCTCATGACGATGACATCGGTGGCGGCGGCCACGAAGCCCATGCCACCGAAGCAGCCCACCTTCGAGCCGATGAGCGAGATGACGGGGAACTTGCCCTTGGTCTCCTGAATCTGGTCCATGACCTCGGCATGGGCCAGAAGGCCGGCGTTGGCCTCGTGCAGGCGCACGCCGCCGGTCTCGAAGGAGATGACCACGGCGGGCAGGCGCTCGGCCAGCTCGTCGGGATACTCCTCCTTGATGCGCTCGTACATCTGACGGGCCAGCACGAAGGTGCCCACCATCTTGGCCCCGTGGACCTCGCCCACCGCGCCGCCGATGAAGCGGCCCTCCTGGGAGATGACGAACACCGGGTGCTTGCCGATGAGGCCGACGCCGGTCACGCAGCCGTCGTCCCATTCCACGGCCTCGCCGAGCACGGGCAGATGCGGGCTGCTCATACGGTCGGCAGGTCCGGCAAGCTCGGTGAACGTGCCCTCGTCGACGATGCCGCGGGCGCGCTCGCGAGCCGAGGCGCCGTAGAAGCTCTTGGCCTCCAGTTCCTTCCAGTCGATCATTTACTCTGCCTCCTTCCTTGCCTCTTCAATGGCCTGGCGCATGCGCATGGACACCACGACCGGGGTTGCGTTGTTGTCGTTGATCTCGATAACGGCGTCACTGACCTGGCTCTCGCGCACGAAGCGGTCGAGCACGCGCTCCCACACCTCGTCGAAGCCGACCACCGGGGTGCACACCTTGATCTGCACGTCGCCGCCCAGATCGCGCTGCTCGAACATGACCTCCATATCGCCGGAGCCGACGACGCCTCGGTGGGACCAGCCCACCGGGAACGGACGCGGGTCTTCGGGAGTGAACGTGAAATTGAGCTCCCTCAATGCCATCGGGTAACCTCCTTGCTTTCTCTTCGGACCGATTGGGTCGAACTACCAGTTGCGGAACTTCGCGGGCGGGTTGTACAGGCCGCCGGACCAGTTCACCAGGTCCTTCACGGACTTAGCGGCCAAAAGGTCTCGGTTGGCGCGGCGCACGTCGATGCCCAGATCGGCTGGGGTCTTGAAGATGCCGCGCTCCTTGAGGGCCGCGGTCTCGTCCGGATCCTCGGCCATGCCCACCTCGGTGAAGCCGGCCACGGCGCGGATGGCGGCCATGCGGTCGGCCATGGAGGTGCACTTGTGCAGGTAGGCGATGCCCTCCTCAGTGACGATGTGGGTGAGATCGTCGGAGTAGATCATGACCGGGGGCAGATCGAGCCCGGCGTTCTCGGCCAGGGCCACGGCGTCCAGCTTGTCCACGAAGCCCGGGGCCATCTTCTCCCGGAAGGTCTCCTGGAGTTGCACGACGAGCCGCTTGCCGCGGGGAAGGTCGCCAACCAGCTCGTCGTGCATGCCGTACTCCTCGCCGCACTTCATCCAGCCCGGCGTGGAGTGGCGTCGGCCCTTGGCGTCGCAGCCCATGTTGGGAGCGCCGCCGAAACCGGCGATGCGACTGGCCGTGGCCGTGGAGGAATTACCGTACTTGTCGATCTGCAGCGTGCCGCCGATGAACATGTCCAGGGCGTAGTGGCCCGCGGTCTGGGCGTAGTCGCGGTTCGAGCGCATGGTGCCGTCGGGGCCGATGAAGAACACGTCGGGGCGCGCCTGGACGTAGTCGGCCATGCCCGCCTCGCCGCCGAAGCAGTACATGGTCTTCACCCAACCGGACTCGATGGCCGGGATGAGGGTGGGATGGGGATTGGTCACGAAGTAGGAGCAGATCTTGCCCTTGAGCCCCAGCTCCTCGCCATAGGTGGGCAGCAGAAGCTCGATGGCGGCGGTATCGAAGCCGATGCCGTGGTTCAAGCGCTGGATGCCGTACTCGCCGTAGATGCCCTTGATGACCATCATGGCGCGCAGGATCTGCGAGTCGGTGATGAGGGCCGGGTCACGGGTGAACAGGGGCTCGATGTAGAAGGGGCGCGGCGCCTGGATGACGAAGTCCACCCAGTCGCCGGGAATGTCCACGCGGGGCACCTCGTCCACCAGCTCGTTCACCTGCACGATGACGATGCCCTGGTGGAACTTCACCGCCTCGGCGATGACCGCGGTGTCCTCGGTGTTGAAGCCGGTGTAGATGTTGCCGTCCTTGTCGGCGGACACGCCCACGCACAGCGCCACGCGCGGCGTGAGGTCCACGAAGTAGCGGCCGTAGAGCTCCAGATAGGTGTGGATGGCTCCCAGTTCGATCTTGCCGTCGCGCACGTACTCGGCCAAGCGGCCCGCCTGGGGCCCCGAGAACGAGAAGTCCACCTTCTTGGCGATGCCCTTATCGAAGACGTCCAGATGGGCCGGGATGGAGAGCACCGACTGCACCATGTGCAGATCGTGCACCTTCTCGGTGTCCACCTCGCAGAGGCACTGGGCCAAGAAGTCGGCCTGCTTCTGGTTGTCGCCCTCGATGTTAACCTTGTCGCCGGGGCGGATCACGGCCTCGAGCAGCTTCACCGCATCTCCCGCCTCGACCACCTTCCCGTCCATCACATAGGGACGGGCGGCCTCGATGCGCTCACGGTAGTCCCGCTGGAGCGTGTTCCAGATCTTCGGTTCCGTCGTCATTCCTTCTCCTTTCCTTTCCTGATACCTGCTTGCCTTACTTTTCAATGCGGTCCAGATCGGGCAGGTGCATGACGCCCAGGCCCACCCGTTCGTGGCACGAGAACACATGGAGGGACGATTCGCCGTAGAAGGCCACGGCCACCCATCCCTTATTGCGCACGATGGCGATCTTCATGGCGAGGCTCGCCGACGACGCCGTGTTCACGAGAACGCCGCGCTTGGCCTCCTCGGTCGCATGCATGAGGGCGTGGATGGAGCGACCCTCCTTCTCCACCAGACCGGAGTTGAGCGCCGCCCCGATGACAGCGCGGGCGGCCTTGGTCTGGAAGTCGGTATCGCTCGTGCCGCCCACCTCGGTGGCCACAGCCACAATGCCCTCGCGAAGGAACTGCCGCTTGAGGGCGTCCTCCTCGGACTTGGTCTCGGTCATGGACAGCTGGAGCGCCCGGCGCCCCAGGCCCTGGGGGCCGATACCCTTGATTTGAAGCCGTTCGTAGTCGATAGCATCCATGAGATCCCACCGCCCTCTCGGGGGCCGCCTCGGTGAGAGGCGGCCCGCTCATCGAATGGTTCGCGATTGAAACGCTGGACTAGAGGACCAGTCCGATGGTGGCGACGAAGACGCCGGCGGCGATGGCCGACACGATAACGCCGGAGATGTTGCAGCCCATGGCAATGGGGATGACGATGGCGAAGGGGTTCTCCTCTTCCACTGCATGCTGGGCGAGCTTGGTCGTCGTGGGCATGCAGGAGATGCCGGCGATGCCGACCGCGGGGTTGAAGGACTTACCGGTCTTCTTGCCCACGAAGTACATGACCCAGCCGCCGGCGATGCCGCCCACGGCCGAGATGGCCAGGGCCAGGATGCCGAGGACGAGGATGATGCCCACGGTGGGATTCAGGATAGTGCTCGCCTCGCAGAGGCAGCCGAGCACCAGACCCAAGAACAGGGAAGAGAAGCTCGTGATACCGCCCTCGAGCAGCTCCTGGTAAGGCATGATCTTCGCTTCCTTCACGGCCATGCCGAGGAAGAAGGACAGCATGAGCGGTGCGGCCACGGGCAGCAGCAGGCACAGCAGCAGGCAGACCACCACGATGAAGATGAACTTCGCCTTCTGGGACACCTGGGGCATATCGAACTCGATGTCGATGCCGCGGTACTTCTTGGGCACCATGGCCTTGATGATGTAGGGATAACCCGCGTAGGTGAGGGACAGGTACAGGTAGGCGATGATGGAGACGGACACGAACAGCTCCGGCTTCATCATGAGGGTGCCGAACAGCACCATGGGACCGTCGGCGCCGCCGATGATGGCCACCGAGGCGGCGCTGGCCGGATCGAGGCCGAAGAAGTCGACGCCCAGAGCCAGGGTGACAAAGGTGCCCAGCTCGGCGAAGATGGCGATGATGATGCAGGTCCAGGGGCGGGCCAGCAGGAAGCTGATCTCGCTGCGAGCGCCGATGCCCATGAACACCAAGCATGCGATGAGGTTGTTGGAGAACATGAAGTTGTAGATCGGCTGCAGGAAGTTCACCTGGATGGCCGTCATGAGATCATCGGTCTCGCTGACGAGCGGGTCGATGATCAGGGTGCCCGTGGTACCACCGTCCAAGAACAGCACGCCGCAGTTCACGGCGATCATGCCAAGGCCCATGGGAACCATGATCAGCGGCTCAAGCTTGCCCTTGAAGCCGAAGTAGGCCAAAACGAAGCCCAGGATCGTCAGCCCCACGCGCACGGCGCCCAAAACGGGATCGGTCATGAACAGGGTGGCGATGCCGGGGAAAATCTGAGCTAAAACATCCATCTTAGTTCGTTTTCCTTTCGGAGATCAGAGGAGCGGGCGCAAGGGCGCCCAGGGGCAAATCAGATACTCGGTTTACTCGGAATCTTTGGATTTGCTGCGGTTCATCAGCTTGTTGATGACCACGATGACTGCGATGACCAAAAGGGAGATCGCCGCCGTCAGCGCATACGTGAGAAGCGCATACAAGTTGACATCCATCCTCGTCTCACCTCCTTAAGGCAACAAAAAAGCAGAGCATCCGGCTTTCGCTCAAATACTCTGCTTCTCATAACCTTATGATGCGACGTCCGAGGACGCTCTGCATATTTTGAGACTTCCCTTTCCCCACGCTCGGTTCGCGGGAAATCTAGCTGTTGCTGCCATCATACGGACTTGGCACCGAAACGTCAACACCAATTCTCCAACTTTTTTCGCGCCTGAGGAAAATAGCTGGTCAACCTAGGTTTTTGTGAGTTAAGGCTCAAAAAGTGTGCTCCCCACGATGAGTAACCGCGAGGTCGTGCTCGATAAATCGACGCCGCAAGTTG